>NZ_JBHRZT010000001.1:0-41913 GCF_042649685.1 Bacillus songklensis
ATTGGAGAATCCACGGATGTTTGGGTATCACCGCTATCGTTTTCATGTCCAAACCATGCTTCTTATGCATAATATTGGATGTTTATTATAGTTTTGCGACACGCTCTATCAAACAAACACTATCTCTATGACACAACTAATAAACAGCCAGTAGAAATTTTTAATGATTTAAAAAGTCGTTTTGAACAATTTAGACTCTAACTTTGTTCAACTATCCTGAAAATTACTATTTTCATTTATTTGATGGTGCTGCAACTGTGCGGCATGGAGGTCTACCACGGAAGAACGATAAATATTCCATCATCTGTGGTGCTACGAAGTGTGGCATGGTTGGCTAACGGTGGCTTGAGTTTAAGAAGAGGATTTGCTGCGGCAACTCCTCTTCTTATTGTGCTAACGTGGCAGGTTAATTGAATAAGATTGCTCAAACTCCTACTATCTCTTATGACGTATTTGGCTCAAACTGTGCAGGAAGGAGGATAAACTTATAACGTAATTTCTCCAATTAGAAAACCTACATAAACTGTTTGGATTAGCTGCTTAATATTAAAATTCGAAAGAAATGAATAAATCTAATGTGTGTAGTGGAAATTTTTACATCAAAACCCAAATTTCGTCCCACCGGCTCTAGTACGCCTAAAATCATGATTATCCCTCATTTCGGTTATTGAGACATCTATTGACTGTAGCAAGAAAAGCTGTTTTCACTCGTTCAAGCTTAGCTAAGCTATTTTCAAGGGATGTTCCTTTCACTCCAAAATAAAACTTAATTTTTGGTTCTGTACCGCTTGGCCGTAAGCTTAGCCACGTTTCATCTTCTAAATGATATTTTAGGACATTAGATTTAGGTAGTGTTAAAGATATGTCACTTTTCTTCCTCATTTCCTTGCGAATGGATTGTTGATAATCTTCTAGATAATTCACAGATATCCCTGCAATAGAAGTAAGCTGGTTGTGGCGGAAATCTTCCATTAACTGATTAATTTGCTCGGCACCTTCTTTTCCTTTTAAAGTTAAGGAATACAAGTCTTCACAATAATAGCCGTATGTTTCAAAAATATCTAATAATCCGTCATACAAGCTTTTGCCTTGTTTTTTATAATAGGCGGCAACTTCACAAATAAATAATGCAGCTTGTACAGCATCTTTATCACGTACAAAATCCCCAATTAAGTAACCGTAACTTTCTTCGTAGCCAAATATAAAGGAATGCTTTCCAGTTTGTTCAAATTCCTTGATTTTTTCACCAATAAACTTAAAACCTGTTAACGTATCAATCGTTGTAAGACCATAACTTTCAGCAATTGCTCTTCCAATTTCAGATGTTACAATTGTTTTTAAAATAACACCATTCTGAGGCAGTGTAACTTTTTGTTTCTTTTGTGAAAGCAAATAATGCAGCATCAGTGCTCCTGTTTGGTTCCCGGTTAGCACTTGGTAGTGTCCATTCTTATTTTTCACAGCTACTCCAAGTCGGTCTGCATCTGGGTCCGTTGCAAATAAAATATCCGCATTTTCCCGTTCACCATATGAGATAGAAATCTCAAAAGCAGCATGTTCTTCAGGATTTGGTGATTTAACAGTTGAGAAATTAGGGTCTGGATTTTTTTGCTCTTCTACAATCGTTACATTTTTATACCCAAAGCGTTCAAGCCCCTTTTTAATTAAAG
This sequence comes from Bacillus songklensis, assembly GCF_042649685.1. Lineage (NCBI taxonomy): Bacteria > Bacillati > Bacillota > Bacilli > Caryophanales > Bacillaceae > Bacillus > Bacillus songklensis. The sequence continues at coordinate 1,671 of NZ_JBHRZT010000001.1, forward strand.
CATACGACGTTCCATGCAAGGGGGAATAGACAATCTTTAATTTTTCTGCCATTTCACTAATTAGAGATTGATCCAAAACAATGGATTGTAACGCATCGAGGTACGCTTCGTCTATTTCTTCTCCAATAAAAGTTAAAATCCCTTTACTTATTAATATGCCTTCATCCGCTATATCAATTGCTAACTCATTTTCCACACTATTTACATAACGAACTAGTAAGTCTGCTGAGTGAGGTGGCAGCTGTCCACCGTCTTCACCATACACTTTATAGCCATTATATTCTGGAGGATTATGGCTAGCCGTAATCACAATACCTGCAAAAGCTCCTAAATGTCGGACAGCAAATGATAACTCTGGTGTAGGGCGTAATTCTTTAAATAAATACACTCTAATATTGTGTTGCCCTAGTGTAAGAGCCGCTTCCTTTGCAAACTCAGGAGATTTATGGCGTGAATCGTAAGCAATAACCACTCCACGTTTTTTTGCCTTTTCTCCATATTCTTCGATAAAGCGAGCCAGCCCTTCGGAAGCTTTGCGAACTGTATAGATGTTCATTCGGTTTGTACCTGCTCCAATTTCTCCACGCATTCCACCTGTTCCAAACTCTAACATTTTATAAAAGGCATCTTCTAAAAATTTTTCATCTTGTGAATGAGCTGCTAGTTGTTCTTTCAACTCTGGATCTAAATCCTCATACTCATTCCATTTTCTGTAAATTGCATTCCAAGCCACAGTGTATCACCCATTATTCGTTCAAATTTGATATGGTCAGAAAGACAGTTCCTTTGATTATGAACTGTACCAAAACTATAAAGCCAGCTAAAGCGTTCTCCTGTTTTGATACTATGTCAATAAAGAAGACGCAGATTTTTTATAGATATAGTATCAATTCTTATGTTCATAACCCTAAAGTCTATTCCAAGCACTTTTCATCATATGTCACAATCGGATAAGTGTATCCGTATCCATGTCTGGAAACCCCAAGCTAAGCCCTTTTGTTATTTCAAATTAATTTAAAGGTGGGATACTATTAAACTTATACTACCCTTCATAGTAAATTGTCCTACTGTAGACGGTAGGATGAAATGGTCTCCTTTCGCTAACTTAAACAAAGAATTGGCTATTTGCAGTTCTCCTTCTCCCTCGATAACACTCACAAGTTGAAACGGTTGATTTTGCTCCTGAACAATCTGACCATTCAAGTCCCATTTATGAATCGTAAAAAATTCGTTACTTATAAAGGTTGTAATTTTCACATTACCCTGTTGTTTAACCTTTACAGACGTATTTGCTGGTTGATGAGGAATTGTTGTTACTGCAATTGCTTTCTCGATGTGTAATTCTCTTTTATTTCCGTTATCATCTACACGGTCATAATCATACACACGATACGTCGTATCTGAACTTTGCTGTGTCTCTAATACTCTTATTCCTTTTCCTAATGCATGCAGTGTACCACTTGGAACATAGAAAAAATCTCCTTTTTTGACAGGCACTCTTTGTAACAAACTATCCCATTTTCCTTGCTGGATCATATCTTTAAATTCTTCTTTTGTCTTTGCATGATGTCCAAATATGATTTCGGCATTTTCATTACACGATAAAATGTACCAGCATTCCGTCTTCCCTAATTCCCCATTTTCGTAAACAGCTGCATATTCATTGTCAGGATGTACTTGAACAGATAACTCATCATTTGCATCGATAATTTTAGTCAATAATGGGAATACTTTATGATTTATGTTCCCAAATAACTCAGGGTGCTCTATGTACAATTGGTCTAATGTCCATCCTTCATATTCACCATTTAATACTTTATTGGGTCCGTTTGGATGTGCAGAAATCGCCCAACATTCCCCTGATGTAGGAGATGGGATGTCGTACCCGTATTCGTCTCGTAAGGCTGTTCCTCCCCATATCCGTTCTTTAAAAACCGGTTTAAGAAAAATCGGTACTTTCATCAAACTCTCTTCCCTTCTTTACGGTATAATATCATTTTTAAGTATTCATTCTATTTCATTCAGAAAATACTAACTACCAATCCAATTTTTGTACTAAAACGTAATTAAAAAATAGAGGTTCCATTATGTTTTCTTTCGGAAAAGAAGCGAAAATATCCGTATACAAGTAAAATCATCAGACTTAAAAATGCAAGTAGAATTTTTATTGCCTCTTCATTTATAAAAAATTGGTTCATGATAATGAAAAGAATAATACCTGCTATTCTACCTAAGTTAAGAGGGATTTCTCTTACAATCATATAATCTCCAAATTGTTCAGGCGGATGAATTGTTTTTTCAATAACTTCATAATTAATTGTCATAAAAGGGATGTTCCACCAACATTTAAAGATAGCTATGAGTAACCCATAAATAATAACTCCTGAATAGTTCGTCCAAGTTATTAGCACACCTGTAGCCATGATAGTAAAAATTGCTCCCGCTAAAAATATCAGCTCTTGGTTCGCTTTTGTTATATATTTGCCTATCCCATAACTACTTAGAACTGTGAGGAGAGAAATAAATGTCGTAAAGTTTCCTAAGCTCATTTCACTTTGAAACACTAAATATAATAGGATATTAATGATAAATGCGACAGCTCCGTCTTGAAACCCAATAAAAAAATTACCAACTAAAATCATACGCCATGTATGCTTATCCTTAAATGCCAATATACTGCTGAGATGGTACTCCCGTTGCAGTTGAAAGTCTTTTGCGCGATAACTAATAGCTCCTGCAATGACAAATAAAAGAAAAGTAAGAAGAAATACAAAATGATAACCCGTCAACGCTTGATTGCTTGAGATAATCCATCCAGACACGATTGGAGAAACAATTCCGGTGAAAGCGGCTAGTGCACCGCTGATTCCAAGATAATATCCTCTATTTACTTGATTCGTTACATAATAGACCAGTGTATTTTGTGCATAATAAAAACAGCCTGTACCGAAACCCGATAAAAACCCTAAAAAAACTAAATAATGAACCGCTTTTTCATTTAATAATAGAATGGAAAGATAATAGATAACAAAACCCAGCAATCCCATTCTTAAACAAAAAGTAATACTTTTCTTTCTTGCAATCCAACCAGACATTAGACTGACTGCCAGGACAGCTGTATAAGACCAAATGTTGTACCAGGCAATTTCTGTCATGTTTGCAGTAAGCTTCCAAAGATAAACATTTACAAAAAGACCAGATAATCCGATTGAAAGAAAAAAAAGCGTTTGAATTATCAGTAACTTATTGGCATCGATTGATAATGTTCGTTTCACTGTAATTCCCCTACGATACAATTTTCATAATTGTGCATGACAACAAGGGGAGAACATCCTGCTTTCAGGATGTATACCCCCTCTTGTTATCCTTACATTTTAGTACATTCCATCTCTAGTTTTGCCAGCGCTAACGCTCCACATAACCCTGCATTATTTCCTAAACCGGGAGAAACAATATATTCATTTATATGTGCTAATTGTTCAACTTGAACATAACCATTTAACATAGTAGCTAATTGCTGATAAATAAGCGGGAAAAGCTGCTTTTGTTTCATAACTCCTCCACCCATAATAATTTTTTTCGGTGAAAGGATTAAAATATAATTCATAAGGGCTTGCGCGAGATAGAAAGCCTCCAATTCCCATACCTTGCGCTGCTGCTCAAGTTCCACTCCGCTTTTCCCCCATCTTTTTTCGATTGCGGGTCCAGCTGCCATCCCTTCTAAGCAATCATGATGAAATGGGCAGTTTCCTGCAAATGAATCTTCCGGATGCCGCTGAATTAAAATGTGCCCCATTTCTGGATGAGACATTCCATGCAGAAGTTTCCCTTCCACAACGGCCCCTACACCGATGCCAGTACCAACTGTAATATAAATGCAACTGTCCACATTTTGAGCTGCTCCCCATTGTGTTTCTCCTAAGGCTGCCGCATTTACATCCGTATCAAAGCCAATAGGAATAGAAAAATGCTTCTTTAATTCGCCCCAAAAGTTATAATGACTCCATTGCTTTTTGGGCGTAGTTGTAATATAACCGTACGTTTCACTAGTTTTATCTAAATCTACAGGACCGAAGGAACCAACACCGATTGCATCTAATTCTTTCTCCTTAAAAAATGAAAGTACTCGATCGATTGTTTCCTCTGGTGTTGTAGTAGGAAAACTCACCCTTTCCAATACATGCCCATTCTCATTTCCAATTCCGCAGACGACCTTTGTGCCTCCAGCCTCTATACCGCCTAGTTTCATATATTTCTCCCCTCGTTTAATAGACAATAACTCCTTTAGATACTTGTAATGTCGGATAAGTCTTCATAATTTTAGGAAGTTTCTCTATGCTAAAGCGGTGACTAACAAGCCTTTCCGTGTCTATTATTTTCTGACTGATAAGTGAGATAGCTTCTTCATGAGTGTGCGGGTTAATGAAAGAACCCATGATTTTTAACTCCTTTGCAAATATCTCAAATGGAGAAATGGTCATTCGCGTTTCCGGTGAAGATACTCCAAATGCTAATACTTGTCCACCTTTTCTTGCTGCTTGAAAAGCAAATTCCATGCTTTCTTTTCGCCCCACACATTCTATTACAACATCTGCTTTGTTTTTTAACATTGCTTGATTTTCTTCCTTCATAGGATTCATTACTGTGTGGGCACCTAGTTTATATAATAATTCATGCTTATTTTCATCGGGTTCGCTTACAAAAATAGTAGAAGTTCCCCGCATTTTCACAAGCTGTAAAAATAATTGACCAATAAAACCGCCTCCAATTATTAATACCGTATGATTCGGTTTAATAGTCAGCTTCTTTATCCCATGCAGCACACAGCCAAGAGGTTCCACCATAGCGCCTTCTACAAAACCCATTTCAGTTGGTATTAGGTAACAATTTGCTTCAGGTACCGTGCAATATTCACCCATCCCCCCGTCTCTTGTCACTCCGATCGCTTGAAGACTATTACATAAATAATGTCTGCCATTTCTGCAAAATTCACATTCTCCACAATAAATATTAGGGTCAATAGAAACTCGATCTCCTACTTGTAAAGAGGTTACCTCTTTTCCAATTTCAACTACTTCTCCTGATAACTCATGGCCTAGCACGATTGGAGGCACCACTTCAGCTGAACCAGGATGTCCATGAAAAATATGTTGATCCGTTCCACAAATCCCGCAGGCTTTCACCTTAATGCGCACTTCTTTTATCTTTAATTCCTCATGATGCCATTCGGTTACATCAATTGTTCCTTTTCCTTTAAATACTGCTGCTCTCATATCCCTTTCCCCTCTTCTTTACTGTTTTGTGCTATTAATCGCAGATACCGTAAGAGTTTCCCAAGGAATACATTTCCCTTGCGCTTGTGTTATTTTCACCTTTTTCGTCACGTTAGGTAACAAATCGAAGAAATTATCATTTATGACAAGTTGCTCCATATCTAGTTCAATTTTTACCATACGTGCAAAAGCACTAGAGGTAATAGAGATTTCTTGTTTTTCTTTATCTACTGCTATCTCTAGATCGGCGACAGGAAACACTACATCTTTATGATCACGGAAATGATATACATTTTCTTCCAAATTATGCTGTAAGGATCGTAGAATCATAACAGCTTCCTTCGGATTTAGACCATTTAATACTTCCTTCTCTGATAAACTAGTGATAAATGTAGAGGCATTTGGCTCGGTCAATACTGGAATGACCTTTGAGAACTGTTTATTGCCAAAGAAGTCATATACAGCAAGTTCAATTTCATCTTCATAGTGTTCCAATTTATCATTTACGATCCAGATCTTCAGATCTTGATCCGGCTCGTGATCAATACTCAGCAAGATAGGATTGAAAAATTTACGAGCATAGTGATAGGAAGCTTTCGGCAAGCAATAATAGTCCACTACAGACCAGCTCGTACCCGGCCAACAATCATTGAGCTGCCAGAACAATGCTCCACTTGTATGCGGTTTATTTCTTCTATAGTGTTCAATTCCATATTTAAGGCCTTCTGCTTGAGTTAACATAGAAAAGTTCATATATTCTTCCATATCCTCAGGAACTCCTGTATATCCTTCCATCAATAAAATCCCCTTTGGATGGTGGATATCTTTGTTCCGATAAGCTATTTCATCGCTTCCCCAGAAAAATTGATTTTTCGGCAAATTCTTCTTTAAAGTATAACGATTGGACGAAGCATGCATACCAAACTCGCTTGCGAACTTAGTAGTATCTTTTTTGAAGTTCTTAAATGACAATCCTTCCATGCTGTAATCTACTGTTTGCGGCTCCCCAAACACACGAGGTTCTATATTTCCGTGCCATACTTGCCAGTTATGTGTATCTCCTTGCTCGCGTGAATTATGATCATTTCCTCCGTATGGGGAACTCGGCCAAAATAATCGTGTTGGGTCAAGTTCTTCCAGCAACTCCGGCATTAACTCATGATAAATTTTCTCTCCATAGAATGGGTGAGGAATTTCACCAGACGAATGGAGAGCCTCGTATAGCCAATCATTTTCGTTGTTGCCGCACCACAGTGCCAAACAAGGATGATTTCGAAGTTTTTTCACAACATGGACAATTTCTTGTCGCACGTTTTCCATAAAGTTTTTGTTATAATCTGGATAGAGTGCACATGCAAACATGAAATCTTGCCAAACTAAAATCCCCAATCGATTACATTCATCGTAAAAAACATCTTTTTCATAGATTCCCCCGCCCCAAACACGAAGCATGTTCATATTTGCGTCTTTTGCCATTTGAATAAGGTGTTTATAGCGTGAATCAGGTGTTGAAGCTAAAAAACTGTCAATTGGAATCCAGTTTGCTCCTTTTGCGAATATTTTTACTCCATTTAAAACGAAAGTAAAACTATATTCTCCACTTTCATTTTTCTGTTGAACTTCAATAGTACGAATACCAAAATTCTGTATCGTTTCATCAATTTTTTCCTTATTTGCGTATAAATTTACTGCTAGCCTATAAAGATTCGGTATCCCTAAATCATGGGTCCACCACAGCTTAGGTTTATTTATATTTAAGATAACACTTGCCCTTTTCCCATTCATTTGCACTCGTTCTTTAAACACTTCTTCCCCAAACGTCAGACATACATCTACTTCATAGTCTTTCGTTCTTACATGAGGGGCGATTTCCACATCTACCTTTACAATAGCGTGATTTTCCTCGATACTTACAGTTTGAGCAAACACGTTTTCTAATTTGGCATATCTTCTTTTTTCTAAGCGTACGTCCTTCCAAATACCGGTGCAAACTAAGCGAGGTCCCCAATCCCATCCGAAATGACTTTGTGCCTTGCGGGTCCAAATACGTTTTTTACTAAAACCGGACCAATAGTATTGTATTTTCTCTTTTACTCGTGTCTGAATAGGATCAAACTTTACTGCAAGTACATTTTTCCCTTTTCTTAGCTCCCGCGTAACATCAAATGTATGACTAATAAACATGTTTTCTGTCGAGCCAAGTTCCACTCCATTTAGGTACACGGTTGCATACGTATCAAGCCCTTCAAAAATGAGTTCCATTTTTTCCCCGTCGTTAATGACGCCATGAAAATCAAAATTTGTACGATACCACCATACTTTTTCTTCTACCCATCTACATTTTTGGTCGTTATGACCGAAGAATGGATGTTCAATAATATTACGTTCTATTAAGGTAGAATGAACGTCTCCCGGCACTTTCGTAGTAATCCAAAAATAATCAATAAAATCAGGTGAAGCTACCTCTAAATCCCTTACTTCACCAACATTAAAATCACGGATTTTCCAATTAGCATTTAGCTCCATATTCTTCTCCTAATAATGTTCATTTTCTGTCTATCAGTAGATAAAGATAACGCCAAAACCTCACTACAGATTTTGGCGTAAATTACTACATTTAATAATATGTGAGTGAACCAAGAATCTCTTGAAGGCTTAATTCAGCACATGCCATAGAAGTATCAGCTACGCCATAGTACATTTTTACGGTATCTCCTTCTACTAAAACACCGCATGAGAACACAACATCTCCGAAAAATCCTTCTTTTTCATAATCCGCTTCCGGTTCAAGAACAGGTTTATCTGAACGGGCAATTACTTTTGTTGGATCTTCTAAATCAAGTAAAACTGCTCCCATACAATAGCGATTTTCCGGGGTTGCACCATGATAAAGTTCGAGCCATCCTTTTTCCGTCTTGATTGGAACGGCTCCTCCCCCTATGCGTCCGCTATCCCACATACCTTCTCTTAGTCCCATTAAATGTTTATGATTTCCCCAGTATAGTAGATTGTTTGATTCTGCAATCCAAATTTCAGGATCCCCAATACTTTTCAAACTTGGTCTATGAAGGGCATAATATTTTCCATTGATTTTCTCAGAAAAAATAAGTACGTCTTTATTTTCAGGAGCAAAAATCATACCGTGATGTTCTACTGTTATAAAGTCTTTTGTAGATACCATGGATTCTCCAACTCCTAACGGAGAAACAGCACTAAAGTAGATATAGTATGTGTCCCCTATTTGGGTGACTCGAGGATCTTCAATTCCAAACGTTTCAAGTTCGTTTGTTGGATAGATAAACGGATTCTCATCAATTGCAAAGTTATGACCATCTTTACTTCGTGCAATGCGAATATAAGAAAGAGAAGTCAAATATTCAAATCCTTGCTGCTTCGACACATTACGGATTACACGTGGATCTGAGAAATCGTATCTTTTATCATCGGTATGAAATTCGACTATTTCTAATTCATTTGTTTTAGGATTAAACACAGGGGCTTTTACAATTTTAGGATCATTGCTAATCGGACGTTCCGCAATTCTTAGTAACATAAGGACTTCATCTTTATATTTCGCAACTCCTGCATTAAACGCACCAATCACTTCAAAATCTTCACGATGCGGCTTTACATCTGCTGGTGTAATGAGTGGATTTTCTTCATAGCGATATACCTTCATGTTCATTTCCCCTTACTTTTCAAATTGTATAAATGGATCTTGAATGGTAATTTTCTGTGCTTCTGCGTCACTAATTCCTGCATATAAATCAGCAGTTCCATCTTCTTGCCGAACTAAGCCGCCGCTAAATACAACATCTTCTAAATCAGAACGTTTTGCTTCACCCTCTAAGAAGTTTCTGCGCATTGCGATGAGCTGGATGTCTGAGTATTCTCCAGTTTCAGGATTGAGCACAAAAGTCATCGGATAGTAATGACGGTTACCCTCTTCGTCAAAACAGGCGATATGACCAAGAACTCCTACCAAACCATTAGAAAGAATGTGCAGCTCATTGGCACCGCCCCATTCTTCGTCGATAAACTGACCTTCTAAAAGCGGTGTCCCATTAACAACATCAATTGTTAATTCCTCAAGGGTTGAGATACGAGTAAATCCGATTTTTCCGCGCCCGCCTTTTTCTCCTTGAGGCCTTGTAAATATTCCTATGGAACCGTCTTGCAATTCTACAAGCCGAAGATCTTTCATGCCGTCTGGACCTTTAAAGAACTCTTTTAAATTTGCTATATTCGTTCCTCTGTAAAACACTGTGCGCCAGCCTAATGCATTTTCCAATGTTGGATGACGGAAAATTTCCACCCCACCTAGAATAAGATTTCCCCTGATTTTTGTAAAAAATGGATCTTGTAACTGAAGAACCGGTGCAGCTTCTCTTGGTACCCATTCATCATTACGATTTACAAAAAAGTATACTTGAGAATGTTCGCTGTCCCTAGGCTCTACACGTCCTGCAATTACTAGTTCTCCTTCATCTTCAAATGGTGCTGTAATGTTGTATACATCTTTTTCCCCTACACCTTTGAACACAAGTTTTTCTGGTCGAAATGCTTGCTCTTTCTGCTCATATTCTTCTACTAGTACAGAACATGTCTTGACAGCATTTTTTATTAACCTTTTCACATAAATCCCCCTTTATTCCTTCACTACTAAAACCTCATATGGAAGAACAGTAATCTCTGTCTTCTCTTGTACCACACTTCTTTTATTAGCCGAGAAGACTCCCACTCCAAGATTTGCCAAATGGTGGGAATATTAAATAGATAACAGCTTTTTACAGAAAGATCATAACGACTCTTAGTATTCCACTAACCATTCATACGTCAGTTTAACTCCTAGAGAATTACTTTAGAGTAAATTGCATTCCTTCTTGAAATTTCTTAGCGAAAATAAGGAATAAAATAATAATTGGTAGAGTTAATAAAACAGAAGCCGCATATAACGGACCTGGGTAGCCTCCATAAGGTCCAAACATTTGTGATAATAAAACGTTTAACGTTACCATAGCATCACTTTTAACAACTAGCATGTCCCATAACAGTTCTGTCCATCTCTCCATAAAAAGGAATAAGAAGATAACAATCGTTATAGATTTAGACATTGGCAGGATAATTTTGTATAGAATTTGCAAATCAGTTGCTCCATCCAATTTCGCTGCTTCAATAAATGTAGTTGGGATTGCTTTAAAAAAGTTGGTATACATAAATATTGCCCATAAGCTCAATGCTTTCGGAAGAATCATTGCCCAATATGTATCATATAAGCCGATTTTTTGAATGATAAGAAAGCTTGGTATGAGCAAAATAATCGCTGGAAAGAACATCTGAAATAAAATGACATTATTTACAGTATCTCTACCTTTAAAAGGTATTTTTGCCAGAGCATAAGCCACCATGATCCCCGTGGCCATCATTAAAAAGGTTGAAGAGGCAGACACAATGATACTGTTAAAGAAAGCTCTTAACCATGGTCGAGGCGTACCTGCTTCACCACCGCTGAGGAGCCACTTATACGATTTTAAGCTAAAATTTGTCGGAAAAAGTTTCCTGTCCACTTGATTCCAATCTGCAAAGGAGTTTAATACCATATAGGCATACGGAAAGACCATTACTATTAATAAGATTGTGGCAACAACATAGCGAATAATTAAACTTTTCTTTTTTTTATTAGCTCCAACCATTACGCTTACCCCACAATTCTAATAATTTTCTGATAATGAAGATTGATATGAACGTTACAATAGAAGCTATAATTGCTACAGCTGAAGCATAACCTGCTTGAAGATTCATAAACGCCTGTGTATATATTTCCATCTGCCATGTATTTGTTGCGTAGTTAGGACCGCCGCCTGTTAATTGGTATACTTCTGTAAAAATACCAAATGTAACACCAATAGAAAGAATTAAAGTTGTGAAAATTGCCGGATAAAGTAAAGGAAGTGTAATTTTCCAGAAACATTGCCATGTTGATACTCCATCAATAGCAGCTGCTTCATAAACTTCTTTATTAATACTCTCTAAACCTGATGTTATGATCAATGCATAGTATCCAGTGAATTTCCATGCGATAATCACCGATACTATAACAAGTGCTGAAAAAGGTGTTCCAAGCCAGTTAATATCTAACCCAAATTTTCCTCTTAACATTTCATTAAGTGGACTATTATATGATAAGAAGCCTTTCACAATAAGAGAAGAAACGACTCCTGAAGCTAGGTACGGTAAAAAAAAGCCAATCAAATATAATCCTTTAAATTTAGGTAAGCCATGGATAATTAAGGCCACTACAATAGATGAAGTAATGACAAGAGGCACAAACACTGCCATAAATTTGAACGTTACGAAAAATGCAGCATGGACACCTGGGCTTTTTAACGCCTCCATAAAGTTTTCAAATCCCTCAAACTCAAAAACAGGTGATATTAAATTCCAATCTGTAAACGAGAGATAGAGCGACCATCCTAACGGAATCAAAAAGAATATAATAGAGTATAAAAGGTAAGGACTGGAGAATAACCAGCCCAACCCGTTGCTTTCTTTACCCTTCATTACTTAAGCTCCTCCTTGATGGCTTTCTTCATATTTTTCCAGCCTTTTTCCGGAGCAATTTCTCCTTTCACTACAGGATTAAAGGCATGCTGTCCAATAAGCGTTTGTAACTCATTGTATTTTGCATTATCCATTGGCGGTACTCCATATGGTACTGCTTCTGCATATGGTTTCAATTCTGGTTTTTTATCAAGGAACGCCTTAAATGCAGCATTTGTCGTTAAATCATCACGTGCAGGTGGTAAATTTGTTGTTTCAAACCAGTTTAAATCATGTTCTGGATTAGAATATACCCATTTAATAAACTTCATTGCAGCTTCTTGTTGCTCTCGAGTTGCTGATGCATAAATGACTAAACCTTTTGTATCCGCAAATGTTTTTGGATGTTCTACTTTCATATCATCAGGAACCGGCGGTGCAGCTAATGTAAATGTTTCGTTATATTTCATTTCAGGAAATTTTTCAGCCCAATAGTTAAATGTCCACGGCCCTAGATCTGTAAAGATGCCTAGACCAGTTTCAAACGGATCATTTGCTTTTTTCGTTAAAAGGGCATTTTCTTTCTGTAATTGGCTCATCAATTCGAGAACATTCATGCCTGCTTTATCATCAGCCACAAACTTTTTGCCTTCAATAAAGTTATTTCCATCAGAGGCAGCGTCGTAAAGCATAAAGAAGTCAAACCATCTTTTCCAGGCAGTTGGATCAGCTAAATCTGCTTTCGCCCACATGTATTTATCTGGATATGTAGCTTTTAATTTTTTCGCAACATCAATCATTTGGCTATACGTTTTTGGTGGTTCGTTATAGCCAATCTTTTTCAAAATATCAAGCCTCCAGCCAAACAACATTGCATTTGAATAAATTGGTAATACATATTGGTTATTATCGGAGAACTTCCATGACTCAAGCGTGTTTTTCATATTACGTTGCGAAACTACCTCGTTCCAGCCCTCCAGTTTATTAAGAGGAACAAGCGCTTTACTTTCTGCCAATTGAGTTGCAAAACCACGAGAAATGTTTTCAGACATTGTCGGGGCACTTTTTCCGACAATCGCTGATTGAATGTTTGCTTCCGAGCTTGGAGTCTCTTTCATTGGACTAACATTAATTTTAATTTTCGGGTTTTCTCCCTCGAAATCTTTCGCCATCTTCTTCCAATACGTTTGCTGCGGAGGATTTGGCGATGCCCAAAACTCAATGGTTGTTACACCCTTCAATGTTTTGGTGGTCTCTTCATTTTTTGATGAACATCCCGCAAAAGCAGATACTGCTAATGAGAGAGTTAAAAAAACTGATGCTGCTTTCTTCATTTTCATATGCGTTTCCTCCGTTAAGTTTTGTAATGATACTAATCAACTCAGTAAAGGAGGTTTCATAAACCTTTAAAAGAGTTATAGTAACTGCCAACAACAATTGACAGTTTTTCTTACTTGTTGTCAAACACTTTTGATAACGTTATCATTTTTTTAAGTACTAATTCTTCGAAGCTTGACTTTTAAAACACCAAACATTACAAAATAATAAGTAATTTTTAGTAATGTTAATTTGTAATTATTGTAATCAGCATTACGATGCAATTATCACACTATATTCATGTATAGTCAACATATTTTTTCAAAAAATTTAAATTTGTAAAGAAAAAACAAATTATTGTTTATAAATGAAAGTTTCGTTATATAATTATAGTAACGTTACAAAAATCAATTTTGTAACGTTACTAAATATAAAAATACTATTATATCCTTTTTATAATTCGTTATATATTGCAGTGTTTTTTGTATACATACTGCTATTAAAAGAAACGTCCATCTAATGACACTTTCTAGAAATAAAACTTCACTAAAAATGGAGAAAGGATTTGGAAAAGTACTTATGAAGAAAAAGGTAACTATGCAAGATATAGCAGATAAATTGAATATCTCTAAGAACTCCGTTTCTCAAGCTTTGACTGGAAAATCTGGGGTAAGCGATCACACAAGAAAGTTAGTTCAACAGGTCGCCGATGAATTAGGTTATAAATATCAAAAATCAAGAAAGCCACAAGTGGTGAATAAAACAGGAAATATCGGTTTGATTGCTTCTGATTTTACTTTTTCCCAAAAAAGTTTTTTCGGAGAAATATATCTTAGCGTAGAGAAGGAAACGTCCAGCAGAAGAATGAATTTATTAATTCAATCCATTAGTTCTCACGCAAAAGAAAACCTCATTTTACCACCTTTTATTGAAAATAATATGATAGATGGCATCGTCATTCTGTCTCATATTAGTACAGAATACATTAATGCTGTAATTGCCACAGGTATTCCTACTGTATTAATTGACCATCATCATCCGCTCATTCAAGCAGATGCAGTATTAACAAACAACCGCTTGGGTGCTTATACAGCTGTCGAACATTTGATAAAACTTGGACATAAGGAAATTGGATTTATTGGCAATATTCATTTTTCACCAAGTTATGAAGAACGGTTGGAAGGATATATGCTTGCGTTAAGAGAGTATGGTATTAAACCAAGCGAGGATTTTATGATTACAGATATAGTGGAAAAAGAAGAAGAAATTGCAACATGTTTGTCAAAAATAGAAAAGCTGCCTACAGCGTGGTTTTGTGCAAATGACGGTTTAGGCTTTTTTGTTAATTCCTGTATGCAATATCTAGGAAAAAAGGTGCCGGAAGAAGTATCGATCTGCAGTTTTGATAACGGACAACTTTCCAAAATCGCAAAACCAAAGATTACAACAATGGATATCGATTTGCATTACTACGGTAAAAAAGCAGTAGAGCAACTCTTCCGAAGAATAGAGAACAGAAATGAACCTTTAGTAGAAATTTTATTACCTACTAAGCTTATCAAAAGAGAATCAACCGCCCCTTGTATATATTAATATTTCTTAATTTATTATAATCGGCGAGAAGCCCCCTCACTTCAAGCTTTGTTAAGTGGGGGTAGTTCAATAAATAAAAAAATCCCAAATGGATGGAGCCACCTTTGTTTGGGTATTCACTTTTTTGGCTCTTCATCGAAAGAATAATAAAATTGAAAATTCAAATAAAATTCACGCAACACTAGTGACTTCACACACAATAAGTATAAATAAGAGAGGAAGAAGGGCCAGAGACAGTTCTTCCTCTCTAAATTTCCGATTAAGAAGTCGCTTCATGAATAGATATATAAATAAAAAATACCCCAGCATGATTGTAGCTGCATGAAAAGGGTATCCCCAAATTAAACAAAATGTACTGATGGTTACTATAAGAATGATTGAAAACTCCGTCTCATTCAAATGTTCACCCATTTATCAGAAGCTTCCCCAAACATTTCTAATTTAAATAAATCCTTTTACTTTTAGGATAAAATAAACAGTCACGGTCCATGATATAAGTGGGATGATCGATCATAATAAATTAGCTTAACCATTCAAGCAAAATTATGTGATCTGTACATCTGAACTGTATTTAGCAAAACCCTCTTAAAGAAAAGTCATAAAAAAAGCATGTAAGTCAAAGTTATTTCTTACATGCTTTTTTTATGACTATTTCAATATCACATCATTGTGTTGTATATTTGGTTTGTTTCTCGCTTTTGGGGTGGAGGTTGGCCGGGGGTGTGGGGGATGACCCTCACCTATAGCGTCACTATTTTAGAAAGAACACGTTACCTCGAGCGTTTTTCTGTATAGAATGAGAAAAACAACAAATAAAAACTCTAAAAAACCAATGGTATCAAGGCTTTGCGTTTTTTTCGTACATATCAAATTTGATACGTACGAAAACCAGTTAGAACAAAAAAGGACCCGTCATAAACTGCACCTCCAATTGTTAGTTGTGTCTAACAATTGGGGTGCAGTTTAGAAACAGCCCTTTTTCTCCTGCTTTAATATTTAATGGTTAAATCTTTAAAATCAATAACGATGCCTGTTTTTAACATAAAATCAATACCTAAGATTCCGTCAAATCCATAGAGTTCTTTTGTCATTCCTAATTGAAGCAAAAATGAATCTAACTTTTGTCCATCAACCTCTACATTTTGTACATCTTGTTCATAACAAAGCTCGCTATATCCACCGACTCCATACATCCGTTTCGATTTCCCGTTTATAATATCCAGTTCTATACCTATTTCTACAAGAAGATCCGTGTCAAATATCGTAGTTACACATCCTGTATCTAATAGTACATTTTCCAATACAATTGTTTTTTCAGCATGTGTCATTTCTATCGTTGCAATAGGAAGACCGTTTTCTAATCTTACTTTCATACTCGTCCCCGGACACCAATAAAGTGTTGTTCTTCCACTTCAATTTGTTCTTTACTTGTATGGAAAATGTATAATTCTCTCTCAGGAAATTCACGATGTAGCTTTTTATAACCACTCCATGCTGTATTTGAACTTCTATGTTCCTCTAAGACAGACATTTCTTCAATGATTCGTTTATTTTCTTTTGAGTAAGCAGAGACAGCTTCCACTAATACATATTTATCAGGATACTGTTTTCTTATTTCCGTCCATTTCAAAATCACTACCCCCTCAAATTTTCTTAAGCTTATCTTAACATACCACATACATTTTTATAAAAGGGGTTATTTTATTAAATTTCTGGCCCCATGAGAATCGCTTATTCGTCGCAAAATTATCGGGCCTATTTCTTTTAGATTATATGTATATCAATCTGCCAAACTGGAAAACCTTCAAATAGATATGTTATGCTATCCTCTCTACATACTATCTAAAAATAAAAGGATGAGGTTCTGGTGCAAAAACTTCAAGACAATTGCAATTAATCTCTAAAACTTGGACATACTGATATTATTACTCTCAAAAAGGTGCGTGATCAGTATGAAAAAACAACATTTATTCAAGTGGAAGCATTATCATCCTGATATTATTTTGTTAACGATAAGATGGTACCTACGGTATAGCCTCAGTTTTCGTGATTTGGTGGAAATGATGGAAGAACGGGGCTTATCTATGGCCCACACAACTATTATGCGTTGGGTTCATCAATATGGGCCTGAATTAGATGAAAGAGTACGACGTCATCTTAAAACAACAAATGATTCCTGGAGAGTCGACGAAACGTATATGGAAGTAAAAGGTCAATGGATGTATTTATATCGTGCAGTCGATTCAGAAGGGAATACTATTGATTTTTATCTAAGTGAATCAAGAGATAAGCAAGCAGCCAAGCGCTTCCTCAAGAAAGCCTTGGCTTTTTCGTATGTTTCCAAACCTCGTGTCATAACAGTGGATAAAAACCCAGCCTATCCTGTAGCTATTCAGGAGTTAAAAGAAGAGATGAGTATGCCCGAAGACATACAAGTACGACAAATTCAGTATCTGAATAATATTGTTGAACAGGATCACCGTTTCATTAAGAAAATAGGGCGTACCATGTTAGGGTTAAAGTCATTTCAAACAGCCACTTGGATTTTAAAAGGCGTTGAAGCGATGCATATGATGAAAAAGGGACAACTTCGACAAGGGATGAAGTCTGCCCAAAATGAAGTAAAATTCATACATAGACTGTTCGGGTTGGCCGCCTAATGAGTTATCTGAAAGTAAACCTACAATTTTTTTCTATTCGTCTTTGTATTTGCACCAGAACCTGCGTAATTGAAAACTATCCTGCTCCGTTAGCCTCCCATGCAGTACAAGCGCTGCACTACAGAGGATGAAAATGGATGATAATGACTATCTGATTCTATGGCTGACGAAGAAGGTCGATATACTATGGTGCCTTAGAGCCCAACCGCTAGTCTGACTCCGGTGACCATGGTGTGCCACAGATTGCCGTGCCTTATATGAGTAGCATCTATGGGGAATTATCCTTTTTTTGGTTGCTGCACCAGCTTAGACTATTTCAACTCTGTATGACGAAAGGTTTGCCCTTTTTGTCCCATGAAAAAATCCCCTCCAAGTATAGTGTAACAGCCACTTATGAAAAGTGGGCTTTTTACACTGTCTACTTAGAGGGAATAATATCACAACACGTTCTCTTTTCACCAACAGATCTTATTATCCTTCTAAAATCCATTTCTTCATTTTCTCGATGTTATCAGGTAGCGGCTTTTCAATCATGCCCCGCTCAAATCTTGAAAGTGTCGTACGACCAATGCCGATTTGTTCAGCCGCTTCTGTAATATTCAACCCTCTCTTTTTTCGTACTTCTTTAATGAGCTCCCCAGTAATGTCAATATCCTCTCCATAGAAAAGAGTCATTTGTTTTCCAAATCCATTTTCTTCTTCGCCCTCTTGTTCTTCTAGATAAGTGGATTCTCGGTAAGTTCTTTTGATCTCTTTTTTAGCCAAATACTCAATGGGGTTTTCATAGGTTTCCTCCTGATCATCTAATTCTAGGAAACTTAACAGAGCTTTTGTATCCTTTAATGATGCAGGTTTATCAGGTGGCAAAGCAGTTAACTCTCTGGCATCGATTCTGTAGTGCTCCAAGACAGAATGAGGCGGATGAATTACTACTTTTAGGTGTAACCAATAGTTTTCGAGCCAGCCTTTTTTACGCCCGATAATAGTCTCATCGATTCCTCCTTCATATTCCCAATCCCCTATGACCCCATCATCTTTTAATGTATTGAGTACTTTTTCAAATCCGTCCTTGGTTCTAGAAGCGTATCTATTCTCGACTTTAAATTCCATAACACTCAGCAATCCTTTTTCGCCACCAATGCTATAAGGCCTTAAAAAATCCCTTTTACTCTTCCGAATGCGCCATTGCCATGAGAGATAGCGTGTTAACCTTTTATGATATTTCTCTTTCTCAGGATTATATTCAAGCGCTTTTAGTGATAAATAGCCTACAGAATTCGTAGAACCGTATAAATAGTTGGCTAAAATTTGCCCCGGCTTAATCGAGCATTCATAAATACCTACAGGATTATCATTGTTATCATATAAGACTGTAATATTATCCATTAAGAATAATCGTTTAAATTTACCGCTTTTATAATCGCTTAACTCCACATGCTTTCGGCGATCTACTAATTCCAACTCATCGTTTTCGTCTAGCCTTACCCAAATAGCTGCCAATGCAGCAATTCGCTTCATGACTTCTTCACGTTGCTTTTTTCGGTATGTAATGGAGGAGTTTTTTCCATTAAAACGTCCTTGTAGTTGACGCAAACTTAAAACATCATCAGAATGGAAGTTGATCATGGCATCTGGGTGGTGGGCCTTTTTCATCCAGACATATGAAATAATGTCGAATATGTCACTTGTGAGATCATCCATAGAGGTAATGGCTTCACCGATGAGGTTCTCCCATATTCCCAGCTCTTCTTTGGTCAATCCAAGCTCTTCGTTATCATCTGCTCTCAGTTGGGCAACGGCTTTTACTTTCTTTTTGTCCATAATCTTGACTGTTGGATAAGGATCGCTTAACATCTGGCCTTGTTTAAAGGTATTTTTACTGATAGCGTCACGTAACTGATAGATTAATGCGTCACTATTAGACTCTATATGGCTTTGTTTTAGTAATTCTGTAATTATTTCTTGGTTAGAGCTTCTGGTATTTCCGCGTTTTCTCTTTAATTTTTTGGATTGGGCTTGAACCCCAAGTAAATCCTCTTTGATGGATTCCTCCAACACAATTTCAATCTTGTCCCCGTATTCTTGCACAATTTCGTCGATTTCTATATTTGACGACTTGCTTATTAAATCAATAATAGTATACAAGGCAGAAAAGGATTTGGAATTAATTTGTAGCTGTCCATCTTTTTCTTGATATTCGCCTTGAATGGCTTGTTCCCATATTGTTACGATATCAGGCCTATGCTGATAAAGTTTTTTCGCCGCGAAATAAATTTTCATAATTTTCTCTTCCAAGGTTACTACTTTCAAACATTCCCGCCTGCCTTTCTCCTCTTTATTTAATAGGGTTCACGCTTTTTGTCAGCATTTTAATAAATGAGCGTGCACATGTCTATCATTATATACAAAGTCTGAATTCATTTGCTGGTTATATGTCAATCAAAATCCATCGTATACCTTTATTCATATTTTATCATTATAACTATTTTTTCTGTCTACCATTCTTTATGACGTTTTTTGTTCACGCTTTTGTTTAGATGCACACTTTTTGCCCATTTTTGCCTCAAATCCTTCCTTGTTCGTGCACGTTCTTCTTTTTTAGAGGGAAAATGTGCACACAAACCTGGCCAGACAAGAATGTATAGAGTTTAACGAACCCCATTTTGCCAATGATTGTATATAAATATCCATATATATATACAAAAATGTACAAAAATCCATCTTTTATATCCATGTAATGTAAATAGCACACTATCTTTCCTGAGCAACATGAATCCTCACACTTTCGTGCATCTTCTGGGCGACACTTCACTTCACCTTTTTATGAAAGGGGCGACTTTTCACTTCACCTTTCCGTGCATGAGGGCGACTTTTCACTTCACCTTTTTTGTGCACAAAGGAAGACTTTTCACTTCACCTTTCTTTCTTCATTAAAACTTTAAAAAGCCTGATACGACAATCTTTTTAAACGCGAAGAAACATCCTTATGTAACGTTTTGCATACCAGGTGATTGAAAAGAACGACTTCACGATTCACCTTTATGTGCATACGGGCGACTTTTCCTTTCACCTTTTGCCCTTTTTGGGCGACACTTCCTTTCACCTTTTTCTCAAAGGGCGACACTTCCTTTCACCTTTTCATGCACGTATTGGGCGACTTTTCACTTCACCTTTTCGTGCATATCTTATTTTCTTTCTCCTTGAATATTTCCAGAAAAGCTTGATATAACAACGTTTATAAACGTGCACGCTCCTATTGCAATCAGTAACAGAGGGCGACTTTATAATTCACATTTCATTGTCTGAGGGCGACACTTCCTTTCACATTAAAAAAGTTTTACCTAATTTGACCAAATAGATATATCAAGGGTTCAAAAGGCGTGCGCACCGTGCATTTCCCCTCTAATTAGAAGCGGGCAAATCATGCACGCTCATTTGTTATAATGTTTCAAAAACCAACAACGTGATTTGTCGAATGTTACTCTTTGATATAAGAATCAGCCGATAAAGGAAAAAACAACAGAAAGGTGGTGGAACTCATGGACATACTGTCAAATGGTTTTGGTTTGGAAAAAGGACAAAAGACTGAGCCTATTACCATTAACTACGGCTTTATGAATGCACTGTTTAATATTGAATTGCGATATGGATCGGGTGAAATGTTTCCCATTACTAAGCATCAAGAGCAGTCCAAACAACGCTATCGTCTATTGCATCATTTAGTCCGTTCTGATTTTTACACAGCGATTCTGTTACAGACAGTGTGTCACGCAAATACATATGAAATTAATAATGTGAACTATGCATCTTTATATGATGCTCTTTGCGCCTGGTATGAGGATCCCATCTCCTTTCATGACTTTGTGATCTCTCTAAAGAAATTTGAACTGCTGAATCTCATCATGCTTTCTAATAAACGTGACAATGGCCGCTTTGATGTGCAGCTTCGAATTCAGGAGAAAGATACCTTTTTCGTCGTAGCTCCTACCATTATATTTACAAAGAAGTTTACAGACCTAACAGTTTCTCATTGGAAGTTATTTTTTGCTGCACTCTTACAAACAGGTAAAGATAAACATAAACTTATTTTCCGCTATTTTGATAATGATAAAAATGAGAATATGATGCATAAAGGGTTAAAACAATTCCTTCATAAACAGCAATCTTCCGATGTCAAGCGCTTAATTGAAGAATTGCTTGTTCTCCCAGTTTGCAATGGACAACCCTTACTGGCTCGTCCCAAAGATCAACTTACATACAAAAAGAGCGGACGTAAATACCATATCGCTTATTTTGTCCTGAACCCCGAATTGATATTGCCTCATCAAAAAGGACGTAAATATCATTTTCCCATCCAACCTAGTATTAAATTTTCGCGATTTGCTAGGTTTATTAAGCATGAAATGGAAAAAATGGGGCTTTCTGAGCACTTTTTATTTAACTTTGACCTTCTGGATCAAGTCATAAGCACGCTAAAACCCAAAGGAAAGGTCATCGCCCGTCATGTTCTACATAAAGTAAAGGAATATGTAAATGAGCATAAGTTTCTCCCTGAGCGCTTAAAAGACTTTATGGAATCCATCTCAAGAAGCCGGATGAGAGCAGTCATTGAGAACCTAGCCAGAGAAGAGAAAATCCATCAATGGATTGCTCCACACTTGAAAGGTGAAGCAAAGGAACACCGTATATATGAATTCATAAATCGCATGAGCTTTTTTGCTCCTACAACTTTACGAAAAATGTTTAGAAGAGCCTATTCTTATTTACAAAAGTACTATACGACCTTAGCTTTATATTCTTACACTGATTATTGCAACGTAGAATTCTTTGAACGCATGCCAATGATCAAAGAAATTCGCCAAACAGCAGCTCGTAAAAAGGTGTGCCCTGTTTCTTACGCGGCTCTTGAAAGAGAAGCAATGGATATTTGGCACTCTCATCCTGAGTGGGAAGAATGGGAAGCGGTTAAAAATATCGGTCAGTGGTTATTAGAAGAAGTGGAAAAGTTAGAGGCGAAAGATACAATGGCCTATTTACCGGATGGTATAGTGCTGGAAGATCTTCTGCTCTCACTGTAAATAGACTTATGTGCCCCTCCCCTTTTTAAAACACTAAAAAGGATGGGGCTCTTCGTCTTGCATTTAAAAAAAGAATGGATATGTTTTCTGATGTACATCTTATAGCCATTGGTTATTTTCACGGTAAGTAAGTTCTTTCACCATTAAAAAAGACGGATTTTTATCCATCCTGCGTTAACTTAAACATAAAAAAACAAAACAAAAATTGTGAGAAATTGTGAATATTAGGGAAAAGAAGGACAACTTTAGATGTATATAATTTCATTCAAATGAAGAGGTGTGTTTAAATCATAAAAAAACAAAATTATAGTTGTTGACTTTGTATATATTGTGTATATTGTGGATAATAATCAACTCAGTTGCTATAAAATCCAAAGAATGAATCTCTCTACACGACTTGTTTATTTATACAATGAAGCGGTTCAGTTTTAGTTAGTTTTTTTAGGAATAAAATGACCTTTCTCCAAATTAAAATGGTTTTTTTATGATTAACTGAGTTCCACTTGGTTTTTTTACTTTCTAAATAAAAGTAACCCCTGGTATATCAATGGGTTTACCACTCTATATAAGGATTATTCTTTATAAAAGGATTTTACTTATATTTTTTATATAAGAAACAAAACAAATAAGTATCCATTGATAAAATATGAAGTAGGCCGTTCTTTAATAACCGGTAATAATTGGATTATGCTATATGAGTTAATAAAGTGGCTTTTAAATCGTTCATATTTATTTTTCATAGATTGAATACAACTTTTCGATTAACTTATTAATTTGGAGCCTTAATCTAATATTGTGAACTAATACATAATTACCCTACAAATATTTGCTCCTTATAAAGCTCTAGATGATCCACAATCTATATATAACGATTCCAGATGAAGGAAAAAATGAAATTACATAACAAGGTGGGATAATATGAACTCTCCACAGACAAGACATTCCAATAATAGTAATCGAACTCCAAAAGCAAAAGAATTGGAATTAAAGATATACAAGGCAGTCAATCAAAAAAGTACAATGGATGTAAAATCCCTTTTGACGGGTGATAAAGTATATAAAAAATCTCCGGATGGTTCGGAATACACCTATAATGGGCGTCTCTTAATTACCATTACGGAACATGGAAAAACATCAGCCAGAGCGTATATCGAGAAGAAAAAGATAAAGCCGATCCTTTATGCGATTATGAATCATACCTTCCATCAACGGTATGGGATAGGAATATCAATGAATACCGGATTTGAAGATTGGGGTCGTTCCGTGAAAGATGGTATTGAACGAGGACGACGCTTAAAGATTTTCTTTACAGAATATCAACAATACATGTTCCAGATTGAGGAAGGCCCAGTAGAGACCACAATTAAAGGCGGAAATAAGTTTAAACACCTGGAGAGAAAAGTCCAAAAGTATCTTTCTAGGGACGAATCACTCGAATTTGCTCATGAAGTCTACGACTATATTCAAAACGAGGAGATTAAGGGTCTTTTAAATGGTCGTCCTCTTTATACGGTTATTCCAAGGTATGAGGAATAACATTCCGAGAAAAGTGATAACCTTACTGTTCTTTCTTGCAGGAGAGTAAAGTTTTTAACCTTTTCAATAGCTATGACAGAATTTCTTAATCAAATATCTTGTTCCTCCAGTTGCAGGATGATACTGAGTCCGAACTGGGGGTGTCAAGAGGACTCACATCCAAAAATCCTCGTATGTAATCTTTTGATCAAATTTTTTTTAAGCCCCTAATACTTTATCATTTCCGACAGAAGACTCCTACCTCAAGGAATGCGAAGGGCACAGCCCAACGAGTAGATGGGAGATGAATGGCGGTTGGCATTAGCCAAAATGATCCTCTTGATGGTATAATCAGAACAAATGTTCCTAATTCGTGAGGCGAGATCCATGCTAGTGAACAAAGCCTACAAGTTTCGCCTATACCCAAATAAGAAACAGATCGAACTCATTAACAAAACCATCAGCTGTTCAAGATTTGTTTTTAACTTTTTTCTGGGAAAGCAAAAAGAAAAAGATGCTTATTGGCATGTCCGTGAAGAAATGGTTCAAAATGGCCAACTTCCAGCGAATAACTGGAAAGGCAAGTACTTAAACAAATACGAAACAGTGAAATCACTTCCTGAGCTAAAGAAGCATTACTCTTTTTTGAAAGAAGTAGATAGTATTGCCTTGCAAAAGTCAGTAGAGAATTTAGCTGATTCCTATGACCGCTATTATAAAAAGCAAAACAAACAACCACGTTTTAAGTCAAAAAAGAATCCTGTTCAATCCTATACAACAAAGCAAGCGAATGGAAATATAGCTGTAATAGACAACTATATCAAATTGCCTAAACTCGGGAACGTCCGTTTTGCGAAAAGTCGTGAAGTCGAAGGGCGAATTTTAAGTGCAACCGTAAGAAGAAATCCTTCTGGCAAATATTTTGTTTCTTTAGCCACCGAATCGGAAGTAACGGAATTACCCAAAACTAATTCGGCTATCGGAGTTGATGTCGGCTTAAAAGACTTTGCCATTCTTTCGGATGGGATGATTTACTCCAATCCGAAGTTTTTCCGCACGCTGGAACAAAAGTTAGCCAAAGCACAAAAAATAATGAGCAGACGAACCATAGGCGGTGCGAATTGGTACAAAGCTAAAAAGAAAGTCGCTCGTATCCATGAAAAGATTTCCAATGCAAGAAAAGACTATCTAGACAAAATCTCCACCGAAATGGTCAAAAACCGCGACATCATCGGAATGGAAGATTTGCCCGTTTCAAACATGTTGAAAAACCATCATCTGGCAAAAGCCATCAGTGAAGTGTCCTGGTCACAATTCAAAAGCATGATGGAATACAAGGCAAATTGGTACGGTAAACAAGTCGTAACCGTTGCAAAAAACTTTGCCAGCAGTCAACTTTGTTCGAGTTGTGGCTATCAAAACAAAGACGTCCCTCTTCCCTCCCCGGATTGGAACCTGGAGCAACATTTGTTTTGGCTGGAGCAAAACCCTGAGGAGTCAAAAAAAGAAAAAAGAGTTGGGGACAAGCCCGTACAAAAAATGAAGTCCGCCTCCTCTACCAATCAGGTAAAAGAATTAAACCACTTATCCCCAGTCATGCCGTCCTCGTCTGCTATTAAGGAGAGCAAAAGACAAGAACAGCCGGTTCCGAGCATGCAGAATCCTATTATCCTTAGAAATCAAGGGGGAATCCGGTTTAGTCTATGAGTAGTCAATGAAAAACGAAAAAAGGAAAAGGAGCATCAGCGCCAGATGAGAGGCGTTTATACTCCTTTTTATTTAACCTTTTTAGGTTTTACCTTTAGGGTTAGTTTCCCCTTATCCTTCATAGCAAGTTTGACGAATTTTGCAAGCAACTCATCATCCTCTTTGGAACGTTTGCTCTTTTTAGCAGGCATGTAGGCCCCTCCTCTTCGATGAATGTTCGTGTATTTTTTCTTGCTATCTATTATGGTCAATGAAACTATTTTTTATACATAAAAAAATCATACAAGCTGTTCTAACCCCTCTCCTATTCTCATATTCTTAGACCAATGGGAATGCAGACATTCGGACCCTGAGCTAAAGCACGAGAGGGGAGCCAAAAATGGGAGAGGGAGGAAGGCGATGTCCAAGGTTAATCCAATGCACAGCAGGAAACAAATTGAGTCCGATCGGTTAAGGTATCAACAGCTTACTAAATCAACTCTACCTCAAAATCAACAAAAGCCGAATAAAACAACCAAGACTCGAAAGAAGCGTTCAGACGCAAAAGTTGACGTAAAAATACCTTTAACGACAACAGAGAGGCAACAGATTCGCTTATTGGCCAAGATAAAAGATCAGTCCACAACCGAATGTGCCACCAATTTCATCTTGCTATATATGAACCGAAATTGGGACTTTAAGGAGGTAGAATACTCCTCGGTTGATAAAAAATTTGTGCACGCCAAATTCAAGCAGAAGGACTATGATACACTGTTTGGTTATGCTGTGAAATGGGATTGTAGTGTAAGAGAAGCAGCCTATCGCATGTTAGCAACCGCATTACGGTCAGAAACAGGGGGAATAGAAATTGTTGAGATCGTATAGTCGGAATAATTTAATCCAAAGGGAATTAGAAGCCTTACCAAAAGGGAAACCCAATTTCTTTGAACGTTTAAGCTATCGGCTATACCGGAGTATTAAAGTAAAGTATGAGCTCGAAATCCCTTCTTCTGTGTATTTACGTGCCATGACTTTTTGTGACGATTTATCCGAACGGTATGAAGAGGATTTTACACCGGCTGAATTGATGCTAGTACTGTACAAAGGATTTATAGCAAGGGTTCAAAAAGAAAACGATCTTCAAGTCATTTACACTCAATATATGGTACGGTTGCAGGAACAAACCTATATAAGTCCACGCAAAAGAAATAGCTATATAGACTTAGAGGTTTATATGCACCATGATATGGCTTTAAGAGGTGAAATGGCCCTGGCAGATATGGATATTCATTTTCCTAACCATCCATTTACATTGGAAAAAATCATGGAAATTGATTTCATGTTTTTCGTAGAGGAATGCCAAAAAGGAGGCAAGACACACAGACAGCTGATGAAAGATATTGTTGCTTGTCTGGAAGAGGAATAGAAGAGATGCAGCAGATTACTGCATCTCTTTTTCTTTTGTTTTCTTTTAATTTTTTATTAATCAAAAATGAGACAAGCAAGGTGTAACACTGTAAATAGTTTAATGACATTATCGGAATTTTGCTGGGAGTCCCCTCTCCTCCATATTTCAGAGATTTCTGGATGGTTGGAGATTTTGGGTCACACATATAAGAATAATTAATGGAATAACCTCTCATTAACAAATGAATATATAAATGAAAAATCTTCAATTATGTATTTGTTTATATAAATATATAAATATTATGATTTCTTTCAAAATCCTTCACAAATAAAGTGGATTATTATAAAATCATTTATATAAATGAAAAAAGAAAAAATAACTATTTTACATAAAATAGGAGGAAGGCTAATGCCGAAAGCACCAAAAACTAAAAAGGTTCATTTATT
Organism: Bacillus songklensis; assembly: GCF_042649685.1. Lineage (NCBI taxonomy): Bacteria > Bacillati > Bacillota > Bacilli > Caryophanales > Bacillaceae > Bacillus > Bacillus songklensis. The sequence goes on from NZ_JBHRZT010000001.1 coordinate 29,187, forward strand.
GGTAGCAAACGACAATGGTAATTCAGAGCAAGCTTTATATGTAAATGGAGAATTAATTAGACAACCTAATGTTTACGTAAGACCGACCAAAAAAGATTTCTTTAGAGATATTGATGCAGCGAAACTCGTTCCTACTCTGTTAGAGGAGATCAATGTAACCATTTCCTCAAAGGCTATTAGAAGAAACAGACAATACTACATTGGTAAAAAAGCGATAAAAAGTGAATACACACCGAAAAATATGGATCTGAAAATTGAGAAAAAGTATTCGAGTGACCTTCCCATTATCAATACGACAGGTACATTAGCAGTAAAAGCGGTTCAAATTTATTTTGAGCAATACAAAGAAATTCCAAAAGAGCTTGAAGTAACGGTTGATATGGTCACTGCTCTTCCCGTAAAGCAATGGAGTCCAGAAAACTCTAGTACCTTTTCAAAGAGATTTACTGAAAACCAACATATTATAACTGTACATATTAATAACGTAGACGTATTGGTGAAATTAGATTTCGAACTAGTTAAGGTTGCTCCCGAAGGTAGCCCGAGCCTCTTTGCATTGATAGATGACGGCAACGGGAATTATCGAAATGACGATATTTTTGAAGACTTTAATAAATTGTATGGAAAGAAAATTGACGGTCAATATATAGAAACAAAGACCGTTGGCCATATAGATATCGGTGATGGAACAACGGACTTCCCTATTACCAAAGGGTTCAATCTGGAAGACAGCTTTGTTCATGGTTGTAATCATGGGGTAGGACATGCAATTGACCAAGCGATTGCTGAATTTTTAAACGATGATAAGAAAGCGGTCTTAACAAAGGTTACAAGACAAAAGTTTAGCGAATATATCAAGGACGAAACGAATCAGTATCATCAGGATGCAGTTGAGAGCCTTGAGGCTGCATTAGAGAATGAGGCAGATTTCATTTACGATGAATTTATTAAGGTTTTATCAGCGGTAGATAACGAGATTGATTTAGTCGTAGTTTATGGAGGCGGTAGTATTGTAATGAAGGAACAATTCTATCCTCTTTTAAAAGAGCTTTGCGACAATTTAAATAAAAAACTTTTATGGATTCCTGAGAAATATGCTGCTCTTATGAATGTTGACGGGTTGAAGGTTATCCTTGACACAATGTTAGATGATTTGAAAATGGAAAAAGTATGAAGTAATGAGAGGTATGAAACCAGCAAGGTTTCATACCTCCTTTGTTAAAGGAGGTACGAGATGCCGCGTAAGAAAGGAACAAAAAAGGCTGGGGATCAAGTAGGCTTTAAGCTCAAAGAAGATGAATCTCCCCTGATTTTAGAATGGGTAAATGAACAAAGTATATTTGCTGAATCGATAAGATATCTTATTGAAAAAGAAATTGCTGAAAATGGAATAAGGGACTTAAAACAGGTCATCAAACAAGGGTTTTCTTATTATCGCCATGCTCCAATTCGAAATCCTGAAACGATAGAAAAAGCTGCTATAAGTTCACCTGTAAAGCATTTAAGCAACAATAAAATAGAGAAAAACGAATTTATGGAACCAGCAGAGTTAAAAGTTTCTACTCAAAATCAGAATGAATCTTCGCATCAGACAGAAGTTTTATCCGAGGAGGACTCCCCTGCTCAGACTCATTTAACGGAACGACCACAAGAGGTTTTGGCTGAAGAAGAGGACTCAACAATCAAAGACGAATTAGGCGTGCAGCAAGAAGAAACAAATGAGCAGTCACCTAAACAGGAAGATTCTTCTGAGGAAAAACAAGATGTTCACTCAGAAAATGACCAGCTTAAAGAGGGACCAAAATCAGCCCGTCGCAGAACAAATTTATTTGGGTGAAGGGCTTATCCCCTTTAGATGGAAATAGAATATATGATAGCGATGTCCTGAATGAAGGATGGATAGATGAGGCCTCTCTGTTATCTATCCTTCATATTTACCTCTCTCAGCGGGAAGATTCTTGCTTGAAGCACGTGAAGGTGTTAAGATGTCTGTGATAAATGGAAGCGGTTCAAAAGTGGAACCGTGGGATTTTACACACAAAAGACTACTGTTAAACATATGGCCATCTTTACTCCTGCGGCTGGCGATAATCATAAGAGTAAAGTTTTCTTCTTCGTGAAATAATATTCCTTTCATCCCTGTAAAAATTCAGGTAATGTAAAACAATGGAAAAAAGGAAAAATTATCCTAGACAACGTTTTGATTAAATTGATTATTCATTCATCCTATATAATTTACGTTATTATCTCGACACCATTCAACTGCAATTTTTTTAAATCGTTCATCACGAAATGAATACCATTGGTCTTCAATTTCAAAATCGATTATTTTGTCTTTAAATCTTCTGAAGGCACCCTTTCCCTTAATTGACTTTAATAATATATTTTGCTTTCTTGGATTTCTAACAGTTAGACAGAAATCTTCCATGATTTCATATTCATTGACTTCATATTTAGTTGGTAGCTCTTTGTAATTCTCAAAGTTTTCAACGACATCGTTAGCAACCTTTAAATCTTCTTGTTGCCAATCAGGTAGATGATCGAATGGCTCTTCATCTTCAGCAGCTCTCAAGTCATCTTCAGTTACCGAAATTATTTCACCGGTTTTGATATTTAGAAATGTCCGACACGCTTCAAACTGTATTTCCATTTCTTCAATAATATCTTTAAGCCTTATTTGAATACTCATAATAAATTCCCCCTCTATAATCTTTTACCGATGCCACCCGTTAGCTCGCCATGCCAGATTTCGGGACACCGCAGATGATGGAAGAAAATCTTTCCTTCCATATAGGAGTTTAACAAAATTGCTTCAACCTTAGCTGCGTCCTATATTTGTATCAGCGTCTTTCCCTTGATGTTTATTTTATCAAGAGGTTCTTTTTAACTATCTTTAAATATAGTATTTAGTTTTCCTATCATTTCCTGGTTTATATTTCCAATGACTTTGGTTTTACCCACACGCCTAATAATGAGTTCTTGATTTTCAAACCTGAATTTTGGGGTCTTGTTTTCAGCAATTAACAATTGTGCCTTTTGAAATAATTTTGCCTGAGTTTTTTTCTGTTGTTTTTTTAAAAATGATAGCATTTAATCAGTTCCTTCCAGCATAGCTAATCTTATCTGAAATTTTACTTATATTTAATGATATCCATATTGTACTAAACTGTCCCATTTGTTCAATAAGAAAAAGAGCCTTCCTTTTTAAAGAAACGCCCCCGTTAGCCAACCATGCCGCACTGCGGCACCACAGATTATGCAAGAATTACCGTTCTTCTATGATAGTAGAACAACTAAAACTTATCATCTTTATAAAAAGTATATTACCCCAGCAAAATCTAATGAGATTACCCCTGCCAGACCAGAACACAATGCAATTTTGGTTTTAAAATTTCTATGTTTAACTGTTTCTGAATGAAAGTTTGTATAACTGATTTTGTTTCATTTAACGAGATAAGTTCCCCAACCCATATTAATATTCTTTCTTAAACCAACCTGCTCCGTTTGTTGAAGAACAATTAGATGATATTTTTGTTCTCCTTTTTTACGAATAATACGGATGTAAAGTAAGTAAGTATAGCTGTTAGTAGACCTGCACCAAACAGTATACTGCCAATAATTACAAAGTTATTTTTATAAGTTTCAACAATCATGTTGTATTGGCTAGTATCAGCGACGCCATCTTCTTGGTTAAGAAGCCAGGAATTCCCTAGAGAAGTTCCAAAAGAAATACTTGAAAACATCAGAACTAACCCTGCTATTGCTAATAAAGATGAAATAATACTTAATCCTTTAATATGTTCATTTAACAATCAGATCCCCCCTAAACTTTAAAAAAGTCAACCCTTCTAACAATCCTTTTTCTAGCTAATTCACTTATATAATATGTAATATTTATATATTACCTCAAAATCCTTATTTAACTGACCTACCCCGTTTGTTGAACAAGAAAAAAGGAATCGCCGCAACTCCCGTTCTAGAACTCTTGCCCCCATTAGTTGAAGAAAGCAAAATATGGACATCTTTCAACGTAGGATAATTTCTTTTACTCGTTCTTTTGAGGATAAGTTAGCAGCGTTTGTACCTATTAAAAAAGAATAGCCATGTAAAATCACTTCTGTTAAGGTCTCACCCGGCCCTAATTCGAAAATAGGTTTCTGTGCTGATACTTTGCCCTTTAAGAGTCCTCTATCGATTGTTTTAAATTTTATTTGCTTTGATGAGTTGGTTATGAAAAAGTCATCATCGGTTAATTTCCATCCGATATCATCGAGGAGATTTTCCAGTTCATCTATCGAATTGACTTGATCAATGTTGAATGTATACCTTTTATCATCACTATCTAAATCATCTACTTCTCTTACAAAATTATGGATAACTTTTAGGGGGAAACGGTTATAGTTTTTCCAAAAATCAGTTAAAGTTTTTTTATATTCACCGTCGACACTATACATGTAAATCGGTTTTTTTGTACACTCACAAAACCAAAAATTCAGCTGATTATTTTCGTACGCTGTTTCATCATCAATATCAGCCATGCCATTTTACTCCCCTCATATATTAATTACTTAACCACTGGTTTTATTTTCCGTTATTTCTTAATCTTCTTCAACTATTCTGCACCGTGCAGCAAAAGAGCAATCACCTTATTAAGCAATCGTCATGATTTGCTTAATAAGGAACCTTTTAATTATGGGGATTAAGCGAGTTTGTCCAAGCAGTTTTACAGCTACTCTTGAGGCATTTTTACAATTATGAAAACCAATTCCTGGAATTCTGAAAAAGAATATTTGTTGGATAGAAATTGTCCCCATTGGTCCTTATCGCTACGAAAAGACCCTTATCATTTCATATTCTGTTTCTTCTGGAGTGTCCAAGCTACTTCAATAATCATTACAGTAGGTATAACACCAATCAGCAAGTTCTGCGTGAGAGACGGTGGTGTAACGCGTCGATAAGTAACTTTCTCAAGTTTTATACCGCATGGTCTAAATCGCCTAGCTTAGACATGGGTACTCTCCTTTGGTTCATGTATCTCTTTCTTTATGGAATTGCCTAATATAATTCTTTCCGCAGATCATAAATCCTTGTTCAACCAAGCACCGATTTTTCGATAAGAAAAAAATCCTCCTTCTTGTTGAAGAATCGTTCCCCCTTCGTCCATAATGTCCCGGTGCGGCATTACAGATTATAGAAGAAATTCTATTCTTCCATGGAAGATAAAGAAGCAAATTTTAATAGTTGAGGATATTGTTTCATTCCTCTAAAAAATAAATAACAATTTCTTATAATAATTGATTCATTTTTAACTCTAATTATTCAATTACACAATAATGGAGTTTTACTATAAACATTTATTTGAACTTTATTGTAATTTTTAATATAAATGTTTATATAAATGAATATAAATATTTATATTTATATAAATATTTATAAATGAAGTTATAAATATTTATATAAATACTTAGAGTTTAATCTATACTATCCATTGAGAGTTATAGTTAGCATAGTGTTTATCTTCTTACGCAGTTAACGAGTTATAGCGCATTGTAACTCTTTGAAATACCAGAGATGAAAATTAAAAAATGGGTAGAAGCCCTTGGCTAAAATCCTTTGAATCTATGAAGCTATAAACAAATGGACGCAGTACAACTGAAGAGCTATAGCGCGTTTTAACTTTGAGCCTTACTTCGATGGTTATAGGTAGCTTTTAGCTTTTGTTTATCAAGAAATCCAATTGTCAAGTCACGAGTGGATCAATTGTAAATCTCCTATCTGAAATGGAGGATTGTAAGTAAAGCATTTAATTCGAGGGTGTTTTTACACATTAACGACTCTTATGTGGATGCGGTAATAGTGTTATTTTGTCTTTCGCTTGTGAAAACAATAGCCTTAGGAAGAATCCTTTTGGTAAAATGTTGTATATTACATAAGCTTTTACGTTGCGAAGAGACTTATTTTTAAAGAATACAGTCTTCGCCCGAAGTATCTCTTCTCTAATTTCATTAATTGTTGGAATTGATGTTGACCTTCTTGTAATATGTGAACATGCCTTAAAGTTTAAAGGAACTATATAACGGATACGAAGTTGTTTTGACCATTATTCAAAGAATGTAGTTGTTTGCCCTTTGAACAAGCAGAAGTCATGTTAGTGGCGATCCTCATAGATGTTGTAAAGCTTTCAAATTCCAATTGATGCTTCTGAAACATCTCCTCGCCTTATATTATATTTAGACTGTTATTTGTTCTCTACGTCAAAAACTACGTCCAACACACTTTGCCTATCAGACGAGAATAATAAGCAGCTTTTGGAGTTTCCCTTCTAATTAATCGGCCTTTTTCATATGCAGTCGAGCTTTCATTTTCAGAAATTAAAAATTTTTGCCTCTTTTCATTCTTCCCTCATTTGTATCTAAGCATGCAATGAGGGTCATAATACTTCGATGATTCTTCAAATTTTGACGGAGAATTTCCATTTCAGAATGTTAGCCCCAAAAGCCTTGATAATAATAGCGCTAAACATTTTTGGACGATATGAAGCTTTTTTAGCTACAATGCGCTATATATGAATTAAGGACAATCCACTAACGAACGGTTAATCGGTAGCAGTATTAAAATCATTTAAAGCAAGCGATTTTAAACAGTAGATTGCTTATTAACGGTAAATATATTGTTATATCAGTCGCTATCATTAGATGGACGAATTACAACTTTAGAGTTGTAACGCGCTGAGGATAGTTTGTTGGACAATTGGACGACGATTAATTGAACGTTTTTTTTTATAAATATGTTTGTATTTTGATTAAATAAATTTCAAATGGTTAATAGTTTTTGATTCCGTCTGCGCTTCGTCCAAATAGCGTAACCGCTATGAATCGTCCGAATGTCTGTAACCTCCGAAAGTACTTGAAAAAACAACGCTTTGAAACTACTATAGATTTATATAGTATAGCTGGGGGGTGATGGATCAGTGGATATGAAGGAATTGCTTGAAGAAGAATTTGAAGATGATGCTTTATATAAGACGATTGTGAAGGCGGGCTTGAAAAAGGAGCTTTTTACAAAAGGAATTCTGTCCATGGACAAAGAACTGGTTTATTCAACTGTAGAAGCAGGGAAGATTATAGGGAGACCGGATTCAACCATACGGAATTATTTTCGGACAGAATTGATTGATTACATAGAGCCTGAGAGAATGGGCAAATTCTATAGGATGAATTACAAGAGTACGTTTAAGCTACATATGATTCTGATCTTAGTGGAAAAAACAAGTAGAAATATCGCGGATATCTCTTATGAGATTGGCTTGAGAGCTTTGTCTTCGTCAGATAAGCATACAATTAGGATATTGGAGAATAATTCGAATAATCCTGAAGTTCCTGCAAGTCAAAGTAATCTTTACGAAAGACTTCAAGCGATGGAGCATAACTTTAAAGTGCTAAATAGTTGGATTCATGTCAACCATGAAAAAGAGCTATTAAAAGACTATGAAAATAGGTTACTTCACTGTGAAAAGGATATTGAAGGAATTCAGAAAGATAAAGTTAACTTAAAATTAGAAGAACGAATGATAAGATCGGATGAAAAATACTATAAAATGCTCGACCAAAGTTTGAGGAGAACGCAGAGTAATATTCCTAAAAACCAAGGGATTCTTGGGAACATACTCTCAGCTTTTAAGCAGGAGAGAAAATCAGAAGAAGAAATCGGATTAGTAGTACAAGAAGCAGCGGCTACTGCTGAGCAGGCCATTGAAAAACTAAAAGTAAGCCAGGTGGTAGAAAAGATGGCTCTTTTAAATGAACAGTTGGCTAAAAAGGAGAAAGAACGGGAAGAGCTAAAAGAGAAGATAGAAAAACAGAAAAAGAAACTAATGCATGTACAGAGACAAGGTGCTCAATTGCTAGAAGATGATCTTCCATCTCTTTTAACATTTCCTACTATTGAAGACCAAGAGTAGGAACAATACAAAAAGAATATATATATTGTCTATTTGACTGGAGGAACGCAAGCTTAATAGCTTGTGTTCTTTTTATCTTAATTAGGCGAGAAGACCCCATCCTCAAGGAATGAGAAGGACGATAGCCAAATGAATAGAGTGGGGATGGATCGCCTTCGGACAAGAATTAGCTTTAGCTATCTCGGTTGTCCGACTGTTCGAGTACTACTTGAAATAAATGAAAATGATGGTTCTGGTGCAAAAATAAATTTTCGAGAATATAGGAGCTGATTGAATCACTTTTTCTGTATCATGAAGCTATTCGAAATAGTTTATGTATAAATTTTAATTGATTTTGTACATAACTTGTTTGGAATTGCATCATAATCCGAAATTGAACAGGCTATGTAGGTTCTATATCCCTATTAAATGGTTTTTGCACCAGAACCTAAAAATCAACTTCAAAATCGTACAGCCATGGACCATGCACCGGTTGGAAATGAACAGCTGATGGATCCAGTAATCAAAATGGAAATGTCACATCTATTGATGAATTACGTCGTCGCCGTTTGGAAACTGGAAACCTTGCCAATGCTCCGTTAGTAGATCGTCGAAATTCAGAGGGAGCACATCGAGAATCGGATACTAGGACAGAACAATCAGATATGCGTGATGTAGAGCTTACAGATCGTTCGCAAAGTCAAAGAAATCATAAAATGATGGATCGTCAAAGTGAAGACCGCAGCAATGACCAGCAAATCCAACAGCTAACCGAACGCAGAGTCATTGAAAGAGATGCTGAGCGAGAAGCGACTCAAGATATGACCAATCGTGAGCATCATGAAAGCAATAGTAAAAAAGCTACTAATCGGAAGGCGACCGTGACAGACACAGATCGGCGTGTTCAAGAGAATATCATCACAAGGGAAACTGCTTCCCAACAAGTGAATCGTCATAATGAGAGGAAGGACGAAGATAAAGAGCGTACCCATAGTATGAAAATCGATCCTTCTAAACCTATTACCAAATGGGAGGCGCAGCAGCAAATCGATGAACGAAACGGTTCTAAAAAAGAGTAGGGGGGTGAAAAGGAGGGACGTATATGTTTGGATGGAACTTTGAAAATAGTAAAAGTGACCGCATCAAACTGTTTCTCTTTATTCTTGCGGTCTTTCTTGTAGTAGGGTTCACCGTTACGACGATTCTCCGCAACATGAACAAAGCAGAAGTCACAGTCATTGAAACCAAAAAGGCAACTGAGTCGACTGAACAGGTTGATTCAGAGCTTGCGTCTGAGGATCAAAATAATGACTATGACCAAACCGAGAAATTTTCAGAAGAAACGCTGGAAGCTACGAGGGAAATCGCTGTTCAATTCGTCACAGCTTTTCATACGTACAATGCAGATAAGCCAATGAAGTATTTGGAAGACAGCAAGTCTTTTATGACCGAGGCTTTATATGAAAAGGTTCAACGAAATGGAAGGCGAGAAACCCTTGAACGGTCTTATCTGACGGTAAAAGAAACACAGGTTACACCAGTCGTCAATCGAAGTAGTATGGTCGTTCGGTGGAATGTGATGGTGATAGGTGAAGCGAAATCCGTGGATGGAACGATGTCAGAAACGGAAGATTGGTATTGTGCGAAACGTTTCCTTATAAGTGCATAAGCACGAAATAGGAGAGTTTTCGAATGAAAATTACAACTGATTAACCGAAACTCGGAATGAAAGTCGTCATGTTGAACTGAAACGAGTTACCTAATACTCCTACATGCAATCAAGGATAGTAGTCCAAAATTGTATGAAGCTAGGTGAAGTCGACTGAAAGAAACCTAAGTCACTTAAACAGGATATGGTTTATGATAGGTCGGGGTGCTATAAAATATCTATGGTGAGAATGCCCACTGAGGCTGACGAACTTGCGAATGTACGGGTCTAAAAATCTATTGTGATCGAAAGGCGCAAACTGCGAATGCAGGGTCAAACACCGAAAAGTACGATTAGTACCTAGGAAATTCGGGATATCTAACCAAGAGGATATAGTGTTGACAGGCTCAAAGCAAGCACCTACGGGTATATGAACAGCTAGGTTAATCGGAACGTTGGAAGCAAGAAACATCCATATAAACGACTACTATCGGGATGGTGTCTATAAGGTAACAGACCGAAATGACTTTATTCTTGTAAAAGTAGGGATACGACCAATGAAATTCTTATAACGAGAATGGAGGAACAGTCCCAAGTCTTGTTCTTTGAAAACTAAATCAACTAAATGAAACTTACAGGATCGAGTAAGATGATGGGACTTTTCGGAAGAAAGGAGCAATAATCCATCGGTGAGTACAACTTTACGACATGCGGAATATTACAACATGCAAGGAATATTTGACGACCTTTATGAGCGAAGTAAAAACAATGCAACTAAAGGATTAAGATTATATGAACATATTATATCGAGAGACAACAATCTATTAGCATATCGTAAAAAATCAACTAAACCTTGATATATCAACCGAGAAATCAACAATTACAAATCTAAGAAAAAGAGAGTCTAGTTTTCTAGGTTTTTCTCTCAAAGCAGTATCCAAACATAAAAAATATGTAGCAAATACACATGTAGTAAAGAAGACACAAGACAATATCACGAAGAAAGTAAAGAAACTTATATGCAAAATCCAAAAGAATCCTTCACCAAAAACTATAAACCATTACAATGCATATGTTCTAGGTATCAAAAACTACTACAAAATAGCTACACATGTGAATAAAGACTTTACAAAAATAGCTTATCGTCTTAATTGATTTCTACATAATCGTCTGAAATCAATAGGGAAATATGGAATACCAATTAAACCAAATGTGACATATAAACGTCTTCACAAAAATAACTTTAAAACATTTGAAATTAATGGTATTTATTTATTTCCCATAGCAGATATTCAAACTAAAAACGCCATGAAATTTAGTCAAGACATATGTGACTATACAAATAAAGGACGGTTGAAAATTCATAAAAACCTCAAAGCTGATATTGCAACAGAAATTAAAAAGATGTTGCAAACAACTCATGAAGAGGGAAAACTAGAATACGCAGATAATAGAATTTCAAAATATTCTATGCAATTTGGTGAATGTGCGGTGACAGGGAGATTTCTTATAGCAGAGGAAGTACACTGTCATCACAAGTTACCTCGACATATGAAAGGAACTGATGAATTTAACAACCTTGTAATTGTACATGAAATGGTTCATAAACTAATCCATGCTACAAATAAAAAGACGATTGAACGATACAGGAACTTTCTTCAATTGGATGGAAAACAATTGAAGAAACTAAACCAATTTCGTAAAGTTTGTAATTTAGTTGCTTTAGTCTAAAAGAATAAGATGGAGCGCCGTCATTCTGATCAGTACGTAGAAAATGTACTCGGCTTCGCCGATCAATACGTAAAAGGCTATATTGTGATAGAAGGCAGTAACGGTACCCTGGGAAATCTTAGCGGAAGTGCGGAAGAAATTGTGCAGGTCTCACAAAAATGGATCGGAAATTCAACGTATGTGTTCGGCGGAGGGCGAAATCAAAGCGATATAACTAGAGGTCGCTTTGACTGCTCCAGTTTTGTGCATTGGGTTTTTGCAAAACTGGGAGTCTAGGTCCTTTAACTTCTACCAGCACAGAAACATTGAAACATTTAGGACAGCCTGTATCACCTAGCCAAATGCAGCCAGGGGACCTTGTATTCTTTGATACTTATAAAAATAGATGGTCATGTTGGGGTGTATCTTGGAGATGGGAAATTCATAGGGGCGCAGTCACGTACCGGTGTGGCCATTGCTGACATGTCAAAAGGTTACTGGAAAGAAAAATTCAATGGACGTGTGAAAAGAATATAAAAGGAATGAATGGTGGTTTTGCTCCATTTAAAAGTTCAATTAAGAATGATTGATTTCTAAGACCTTGTAGAAAGTTCAGAATGAAGAAGCTTATTTCACTTAACCCATAGCCTTATCCCTAATGATGAGGCTATTTTTTTATGTTCCTTTCTTTGAAGTATTTTATGATCTCGATGATTCCAACAATAGTGGCTACAATCATCTCAACATCCTGTAACCAATTCACTGAATCCCCCCTTTTGATACAATCGTGGATATCCAGTATACATAATCTATTTTTAATTTAAATCGGACTTTTGTCGTTTAGAAAACCAAGGGGAAGAAGGCCTTTAAATTAAGTGAAGAGACTGGGAAACCTTGTCCCGGCTTTCTTATGGATAACAGGAAGAATTTAGTGGATATAACTAATTCAATAAATACATCTCTTCTCCAACAAAAGGGTGGCGTTGAAAAAGATTGGTAAAAGGATCGACTGTTCTGTTGTTCTTTTTATCTAATGTAAAATCAATATTAAAATTTAACGGATTCTTGGGAAAAGCAAAAAGCCCTTTTCAGGGCTTATTTTCTGAGTCACGTGCAGTAAGAGGTGTTTTACTGCTAACGCCTCGCTTATTTAGATATATTTTATCCAGTAATTGTTAAGTTATTGTGAATCCAAAGTAAAAAAAGCGTTAGGTTGCTCTGCGCGCTTTTTATATCGACTTTGATAGTTCAAGAGGCATTGCATAAAACGGTTCTGGTGCAAAAAACATTTGATAGAGACATAGAACCTATATGGACTATTCAATGACAGAGAGATCGTTTTATTGATTACATTCCTTATGTGGGAGATGGACGTCACCGAAGGTATCGACCAGAGACTGCGGATATACTGCGCTTCATTGCGGAAGGGT
>NZ_JBHRZT010000003.1:0-5313 GCF_042649685.1 Bacillus songklensis
ACGTTTCTGTTGGCTTACCCTGTAGCAAACTTCATAGAATATTCATAGCAAAGACCGCCCATTACCCTAGAGTCTATAAGGCGGTCTTATCAATATGTACGCTATATGTCTTATTCTCAAATTTCCAACACTATCACCAAAATTTCCACCATTTCTTTTTCGGTTGATTTTCTTCCTTTTGTTGATTGGCTGCTGCAATTTCTTTTCTTGATTCTTGAATCTCACGAACAGCTTGTAACAACTTTTGATCTCTCTCCTCTAACTTCTGAACCAATGACTGTTGAAATTCTTGTTGTTGTTTTTGTTGCTCCAGAAACCATTTTTTTAAAACTTCTTCGTGTTTTTGCATTTCCTCGGATACTCTATCAGAAACAAATTTCTCTACTTCCTGAACAGATACAAACCCTTGGTATAAATGGGATTGTTCAGATATCTGTTTAGATGTTTCAATGATCGGAGTATCTAAAAATCGAGGGAACCCTTCCTTGTCTAATAGTTCTATAATCTGCCCTGACTGTAGGTTTCGTTTATTCCTCATCTTAGCTATAAAAAGAAACACCGGTACACAATCTTTATCAATCAAGTATTTATTTTTTTCTCCCTGTTTTACATTCACAAAGTCCTTATATGTTTGACAGTTACGCTTAATTGTCATTGCTGAAACTTTTACTTGCTTTGCTATTTCTTCAGCTGACAACCAACATTTTGTACTCTCCACTGTTCAGATCACCATCCTTCTAAACAACTGAACATCTAAACTAAACACCATTCAAACAACTAAACAATTCAGCTCCGGACAAGGGTTCACCTCTTTTGTTGTTTAGATAACTGTTTAGATAAAAAATAAAAAAATATATTAAACATACTCCATCTGAACATCATCTAAACAGCTTAAAACGCTTTTTATTCCAATTTCCTTTTGGTGACGGAACCTGCACCCCTTAAAACCCCGAAGGCAACCCCAGAGGGCCAAAACCACCCTCTGGGGCCACCTCCGCGATTTTACTTTAGGGGTTCTCCCTCACCAAAAGTTTTCTCGGCATAAATCGCTTCGTGCTCCAGCCCCAATACCTCTCTAATCCCTCAGATTTCGTTTTAAGACGTTTATTTAATTACACCAATATAAAACCACCAAAACTACTAAAAACCCCTTTAAACCCTTATACAAGCTTCTTTACATTTTTTCTTCTACCCGTTCCCTTATCTTTTACTTCCATTCCTTCCTGCTCCTCTTCTCTTTCCTTACTTTCCCCTGATCTTTCTACCACTCTTCTACTCTATACACATATTCTCTTTCACTCTCTCATTCCTTCTCTTCCATCCTCACCATCCATCCCGCCCGCCAACACCCACTTACCCTTCCATTTTTGTTTGGAAAGGTAAGTGGGTTATTTACCTATAGTCCTGCCGAACAGTCACGGCATTCCATACTTCCATTCCGTGACTGTTCGGCAGGACGGCAGGCATAGGCACACCCTAGGGCTGTAGGTGAATAACCAATGTTGGCGGGCGGCGCTCAATCCGCGCCATAATTCCAAAAAATGTTCTATATGGTAGCAACAATTTTTTGAACAATTTATAGAACAATTAATGCAATATTTTTTACAACTTCTAATACAAAAAAGTAAATTGGATAGTAAATGTGGTCAATACATCCATTTTTACACCGTTTTTATATCTATCTTCACTCGCTTGAAAAGTAAAAATAAATGTAAAAGGTGATCGATAGATTTATTTTTATATTTGTTTTCACATTTATTTTTACATCATTTTTCTTTTTCATTTACGCAGTTTGATTCATTTCTTGCTTTTGGGGTGGAGGTTGGCCGGGGGTGTGGGGGAGACCCCCACGCTATAGCGTTACTTGTTCTCGAAAGAACACATTACTTGGAACGGATGCACCAGCGTGTCGGCTCGTATACTGGTGCGATCAAGCCGATGACCCGGGAACTTGCTTTTGGGTTTGTCGGCTTGGCGACGCCGCGACCACGAGCCGACCGGAGAACGGTCAAGGAGGCGATAGCCAGGGTGGAGATTCCCCTGGTTTTTAGGGGAATACTACCCGGTCCTTGAGCGTTCTCCGAGCGCTTATATATAGAGTGAGATAGAGAAAATACAAAAATGCAGTAATATCAAGGGTTTAAGAGACATGAGGTGTGTCGTTTTTGACACACCTGTGTGTCAAAAACGACACACCTCAAAATCAAAAAAAAAAAAAAAAAAAAAATGCAAGATAAAAATTATCCTGCATTTTAAAAAAGATAAATAGGTAATTTATGTTTTTTGCTGTTCCCTTCAACAACAAAATTATGAAGTGATTTTTTAAAAATCTTTTTAGTAGCTTTATCTACTCCATCTTTTGGAGAACAACACATAATATTGGGATTTACAAACCAAGTTCGACTCGTACATATACGTCCATCTTCAGTTGTCATTCCAGCTTCAGCAACTGCTAATACTCCTTTTTTTAGTAAACTATTCATAACTCTAGAAACATTAGCACGTTCTTTTTTCAATTTACTTGCTAGATAGCTAGGTGTAGCAGCATTAGCATCTATTTCTTCCTCGTCACTAGATCGTTCAATTATTATATTAGTTTTAAATTCTAAATAAGGAGTGATATCAAATAAAAAAGCTTTTTCTGCTGTAGTTAGATAACCTATTTCGCATAAATAATTAATATTTTCCATAATTAGCTGCACGAACTTCACCCCATCAGTTTTTTTCTTCCTCTTCCCGATGAAGTAACTTTCACCAGTTGCATTATGTAAAATCTCTAGAAGCATTCTTTGTTGCTCAGCTGTTAAACCGATCTCAGCTTGCCCAATTAATTCGTCCATCTGGCGTTCTCTTGCTCTTGCTTTCTTTTCTGCTTTTTCAAAATCAATAATTTTCTTACTCACAAAAATTTCCTCTCCTTCTCTCTAGAAGGAGTTAACCAACCTATGATAGAATATAAGTACATAACATTATAAGTAAGGGTTAACCCCTTCGATATTTGTCCTGTAAAAAGTCCTCGGAGTCGCCAAACTTGAGGGCTTTTTACTTTGTCTGTATTTCGACATTATCATAACATATTCCTGTTTAAGGAATAGGTAATCACCTAATTTGAAGTAAAGATAAGCTCTTTCTCTAGGTATAGAGCATAGCATGTAAAAGGCTAAACATTCTTCTTCAAAAAAGTAGGTGAAAACGTGAATCCAAACGAAAATATGAATTCATACGAAAACGTAAATCCAGATACGAGAGACTATATGCACCATCATTATGGAACAGCATATATGCCATGTCCTTACTGCGGATCTCCTATGGGATACGTCCATCCTTCTTATGGAATGGCGTACCATCACCACCATCATTATGGACACCATGGATATCATCACCCTCATATTACCCAAAAACAATCTGTATTCATTAAACAACCGCATATGGAAGATATATTTATTAAACAACCGCATAAACAACCGCATATGGAAAATGTAATGTATAAACATAAGCACAATTAAAAGAGGCCTCTATTTGCTCTCAACAGATAGAGGCTTTTACTATATACCACTGTATGCATCTATCCCAACAAATGTTATCATGGTCTTACTTTCATGAAATTAAAAACTCCCCTAAGTATTATCGAAAAAAAAGAGCATAAGGGATTTTTGATATCACTTACCGTGATATGCTAGGCAAAGCCTAGCGAAGCCCTGATATCACAAAAATTCCCGACGTGCCGATATACTGTAGACCTAGTGTCGACATAACTTTTTTTGATTCAAGACAAAAAATTGGATACCCACAGGGTACCCGATTTAAAGGAGTTGGGCGTCCTTTAGATACCCAACCCCTTTTTTGTTGACATAAGATCCGAAGTAGGAAGTAGTTTATTTAGCAATATTACTTGGTCCTTTCTTACGAAAATAGTAATAAGACATTGCAAATGGAATTACAGGGAAAAGTGCTATTGCTTGAATCCAATTTTCAGCACCACTAAAATATAATGCCGTCGGTAAGAATATGATTCCACTACATAACAATGCTTTCCAAGATTTCTTCCACATACCAACTATAAATAAAACCACTGAACCTATGATAAGAATCCAAAAGATAAGGCCAACGATACTTGTTAATAAAGTAATCACTGCGCTCTTCCCTTTCCTTTTTATCCCATTTTACCAAAAAAAGAATAATGTATAATCTATACATTTCTAGTTTACATAACCATTCTTAGAGGAAGTTACCATAACAAAAACCCCTTGGCACCCAAGGGGTTTCACATCGTCCACTTTTATCGTTTATGCATCTTTTTATACATCGTTGAGGAATCAACGTTTGAGCGCGCTCAAGCGCGCCTAAAGATGCATAAAAAATGGGGTTTTATGCAATGAAATTATAACATGTCCTCTTTTGTTTTTTTACAGACTATTTTCGAATAAACCTTGATTTTATGCGGAGTTTAATCTATTTGTTCACTTATTCGTCATCTTACCACCTGTTCATCTAAAGGATTTTAGCATAATAAACAGAAATAAGAGTTTAGATGAACAGGTGAATCGGTGGTGAATGGATGAATAAATGAAAAATACATAAGAGTCTCAGCAGTCGCTAAACAGATTAACGAACAGATTAACGTGAACCCTAACACCTTGCGACGTTAGTTACTTCAGTAGGATGAATTTCTAACTACGAGAAAAGACACGAAAATAAAGTATGTCCACGTAGACAGTATAAAGACCTTAGAACTCATTAAGGGTTACTATGCAAATTTCAACTTAGAAGGTGAAAACAAAGGAGTGAATTTTTATGGATAAACATGAATTGTTCAAAGATGTTATTGCTAAGTTTAATAATTGTAACTGGAAGATAGTTTTTGATGCTACACAGTGGCAAGCTAAGATTGTTAATGACAAAGGGGAAGAAATTGATTTAAAATCATTGAATTTTATCCTTGCGAAGTTAGGGGATTACGCTCAACGTATGAACGAGGAGCATTACGGGGAGAAACGTAAAGAACCACTTGATGAATTTACTAAGAGACGTTTAGGATTAAAAGATTACACATTACTCTGGGATGAAGTACTTGTTAATACCAGATATGTATTTGAAGCTTATCATGATAGCAACGGTATATTTACGATAGATAATTATTCTATATCTCTTGAAAACAATTTAAAATATTATGATTCAGGATTTAAAGCACACTTAACAGAATTCGATGTAGAAAAATTATTGGAACCTTTACAGAATTTTGTATCTCTACACAGTAAGACATCTGAAAAATAGGGATAGTACCAGTGTAGCTGACACTAACCGCAAAACAAA
>NZ_JBHRZT010000004.1:0-12704 GCF_042649685.1 Bacillus songklensis
AGATGTATTCGTACACTTCAGTGCTATTCAAGGTGATGGCTTCAAATCATTAGACGAAGGTCAAAAAGTTACTTTTGATGTTGAACAAGGTCAACGTGGACCACAAGCTACTAACGTTCGCAAAGCATAATTAAAAGTGATTGTAAAAAAAAGACTCCCATGTGGGGCCATAGCCATCAACTTAAGGAAATGTATAAAATAGAGAAATTGGGACATCCTTCCATGCAGTACTGCATGGAAGGATGTCCCAATTTCTGTCTACAAACAAGTCCACATTGGTTGAAGAGTTACACATGCTTGGTGAAGAATTCCGAAGTAAATTCTCTGTTCATCATCTACAAGAACTTGCGTATCAAACAGGTATGATCCAACGAAAACGAAAATTTCAGGCACAGGACCTTGTATCGCTTTGTGTGTTTCTCGGTCAGACAATAAGCTCTGAGTCTTTGGCTTGCCTTTGTACAAGACTGAATGAGGCTACAGGTATCTGCATATCAGCCGAAGCACTCAATAAACGTTGGAATGAGCGAACTGTTCAATTTCTTAAAGAACTCTTTCTTCATGCCTTCCGGCAAAAGATATGCCCCATTACATCGTTATCTAGCCGTTTTACACGCATCCGCATTTTAGACTCAACCTCCTTTCAGCTTCCTTCTTCCTATGCTTCAACCTACAGAGGAAGTGGCGGGGGCAGCTCTGAATCAGGAGTAAAAATTCAACTGGAATATGACCTTCTGTCTGGAGAGTTTATGGAGCTTGAGGTGGACCATGGAGTCAGCAGCGATGCAAAATATGGACAAAAGCGGACAAAGACACTGGAAGCTGGAGACCTCGCACTCCGCGACCTTGGCTATCACTATATTGGCGATTTGGAGCACATCACAGAAAGTGAGGCCTACTATATATCAAGAATTCGTTGGAACACACAAGTGTATCAAAAAGAGGAAGACGGAAGTTGGACTCTATTGAATATAGAAGCACTAACAAAGGACTTACAAGAGGGAGAAACTCTAGAGTTGCCAGAGGTGTATATCGGATTGGAGTACAAGCACCGAACAAGGTTGATTCTGTATCGCCTCACACAGGACGAGTGGGATAAGCGTTTGGCACACCACAAGAAGATGAAAAAGAAGATGCCGAAGGCTGCGAGCAGGGTCAATCTCTTAGTTACAAACACCTCTCCGGAGAAGTTACCAGCTACAGAGGTATATGCCTTCTACTCTTTGCGATGGCAGGTTGAAGTTCTCTTTAAAACGTGGAAATCTGTCTTTCGGATTCACGCTATCAAACCTATGAAGTTAGAGCGGTTTCAATGTCATTTGTATGGACAGCTCTTACGCTTATGTCTGGTGGCAAGCACCACATACCAGATGCGAAGACTTTTGTGGGAGAAGCACCAGAAGGAAACGAGCGAGTTCAAATGTGCCTATATGGTGCAAATATATCTAGTAAGAATACACACCGTACTATTCTGTACCTTTCAACATCCTGTTTCAGTGCTTAGCAGGCTCTTTCAAGATGTAAGTAAGAATGGGAAGAAAGCACGGCGGTATCAAAAAGCAACACCGTTTGAAATCCTAGGCTTAATAGAAAAATCAACGGCTCAACTCCCTATTGCGCATAAAATATGCGACAGAAGGAAGTTGTATTTGAGTATGCCCAAAATGTAGAGTTTTACTCAAATTTTTTTAAAAAAGTGCACCCGATGCCTGCGGCATCGGGTGCACCATGCTAAAGTTGATAGCGATGGCCGTTAAAGGCTGCTATCCGCTTTTGCTTTTAGGTTTTCGTTAACAAAATAATGTCAGACTGATAATGCTTCCATTTGAATTCTACTGGCTTTTTCATACCGATACACATCCTTTTTTAGACTGATAGTATCAGTATGTCCAAGATTTAGAGATTACTTGCAATTATCTTGAAGTTTTTGCACCAGAACCCTTACCTGATCGTCATCGAATAGAGAATGATAGAGATGGACTTGAAAGAGAAGTACTATATGGCATAGTGAATTTTTCTCTATTAGAAGGGGCACTAAAACTTTGTAGCGATGAACTACGTTATTTCTATCCGTGCGAGCAATCCTTTCATTATATCTATCCATTTCTAAACAAGCATGGCGATTTGTTCAACTAGACAGTATTCCATCTCTTTAAACCATTCTCCTCTAAACAAAGGAAAACTCCCTATCAACAAAGATCGGGAGTTCCCTCAATGGAATGAGGTAACATTCATAAATAAAGGGGTAGTTAACTGTACCCTTGATTAGAAGGTTTTAAACTATTTCTCTGCTAGAGAATTAAATATTGATGAATGACTGCCGATATATAGAATGGGAATGAAATCATGAAAACTTTATCTCCTTAGAGCCGCATCATAAAAAGAGAGCGTGTCTGTACGAAGGACGTACAGGGCGTTCTTTTTTTGTTTCCATAAGGACTTGCTCGTGATGCCAGGCATCAAAAAAAAAGAATGTTAAAAAGCGATCCCGCAAAGACTAACGATAAATGGTTGCTCTCACCGACAACCTTACTTTACCTAAATACATATATAAAAAAAAAAGAGTACCTCGATAGAGGACATATTCACTTGTGTTTACCGCTTATCTCCGCTTCTCCCGCTTTTTTGGTGTTCCCACACCTTTTGGTGCTCCTGACGAACCCCCTTGAACAGCCTCTTTGCTCTTTGTTTAGTCTGGGCAGTTTGTTTTGGAATCGTGGCTTACGCCCCAGTGGGATAGGCCCGAAGGGAGAAGAAGAGAGAAAGAAAAAAGAAAGAAAGAAACGAAGAAAAGAAAGGGGAAGGGAAGGGGGAAATGAAGAGAGAAAAAGGGGAGCTAACAGCATGGGTAAAATTTCAAAAGAGAGAGAAAGGGAGAAAAAAGGAGACTACTTATTAAAGAGTCTTCTATCGAGGTCTTTGTTTGTGCTAAAATAGAGAGAAAGACGGTTGGTAAGGAGGGATTGTCACGTGTCTTATACAACATTAGGATTAAGTCATAAAGATTTCTTTCACCTCGTGTTATATCATGCACTCAGCCAGGAACCTCAGACTGCTGCTACGATTTATCAATCCATCAAAGAAAGCTTCCCTTTTAAAGTGCATAGCCGGTCCTATTTTTATACAACGGTAAAGAATCGATTACAGGAAGGGTATCTCTCCTCTTCTTCCGAGGGACGATCACAGATTTTATCCTTAACTTCTAAAGGCAAGGAACACTATGAACATTATCAAAAACACTACCGCGACAAGTTTGAAAGAGTCAAAGAGATCATCGATCGCTTTGTGTTTGATTTAACCGGCTCAGGTCAGAATCCACCGGTGGAAGCTCCACTCCCGGAAGGATATAGAAGATTCTTTAGCAAACTTGTATCAGTTAAGGATCTAGTGCGGTACGTTGCCTTACAGGAAATGTTTCGTCATCAGGAAGTGATCATGTCAGATGTAGGGGAGCTCTTAGAGAAAAAATTCGGATGGGTAGCCAGTAACAGCTATTTGTACGATGTTGCCCATGAAATGGCGAAGGGTGGCCTCATATACGGAGATTGGCGTGGAGAACGTCGTTCCAAACGATATTACAGACTGACGGATGAAGGAGTGAAACACTTTAAACAGATTGCCGACTCAGCGGCTTCCACGACTCAAAACATACAGCATTTTTTACAGCATATCTTGCAATTATTGCAACAATAATTTTATCTTTAATTATCTGTTTCATCTCTCTTATCATTGGTCTTCAGCCTTCACATACTTGAAGTGAAGGTCTTCTCAGCTAATAAAGATAAAAAATACCTTTCAAATCCTCATCACGGGAAATAACATTATAATAAAGTTTGTCGACAAAAGGGGTTCGGAATGGTCTCATTCCGAACCCCTTTTGGACTTTTGGTTGGATTTGAGGCTATTTAAGAAAATGACAGACCTTTGAACATTTATTTGAACTCTAACATCACTCATGCGAGTGATATCAAGCAAATAGAAGTTGAAAATAAAATGCTAAAAGAGGAAAACAATGATCTGCGGGATAAGCTTAAAAACGTATTGCCATCGACACAAGAACAGCAAAGACAAGACTATTTATCCTTAGTAAAAACCTTTATGAATGTCTCTTTTTATAAAACAAAAGAAGGGTACGAAGAGCGAAGGAAACAGGCCAAAGAGATTATGAGTGAAGAATTGTTTCAACAATTTTATCCAACTCCAAACTATGAATATGGAGAAGGACTTAGCTCAAAACCTACCGATATGAAACTCTATTTACATTCACATGCTCCAACGAATGACACGCTAGAAGTCATCGTGGAATTTACAAACAATGTGACGGATAAAAAGCAAAATAAAACCGATACAACAAGAAAGCTTATCAAAGTGACGACGCAAAAAGCAAATGAAAAATGGCAGGTTACAACAATTGATGAATTGAATGTAGAACTTCTCTAACATTCAAAAAAGAGGTGAGGCCAAAATGAAAATCTCTAACGAGATCAATTTAAGAAGAAAAAAATCGTGGATATACTCTTCCATCATTATGTTTATGTTTATTGTTTTTTTCTCTTTTACCACATCTAAAATTTACATGGAAACAGATGAAAAGTTGTACCATACAAAGTTAAAACAACCTATCTCCTTAACGTCAACAAGTTCTCTCATCATTGAGAATAGGGAGTACAATCCAAAGCACGATTACATGGAAATTATGTTGAAGATCGATGATGAAGAGGAAGAGCATAAAATTCGATTCCCCGGTGAAGCAATTGCTCACATCTGTAAGGAACATAAGGAAGGTAAAAGTAATGCATGGTCACTTAAATATATCTCAGAAGTGGTGACAAAAAATATTCAGGAGGTGTTTAAAGATGAGTTAACCAAAATACGTCTTGGAGCAAATAGTGCTGATAAAAATACGCAAATTCTGATTGAGTTAATGAACGGTCTTTTCTTCCATTACTCCATTAATGGCCTTATCACAACAAGCATTCAAGAAATGGATGGTGTGACAACGGCTAAAGAAGAAGTGAAAAAGCGTATTGCTCATCAAAGACAGAAAAGAATAGATTAGGAGGCATCCCGAAACAAGGAAGGAAGAAAAATGGATACGATTGTGGACGTCCAGCTTGTAGATTAATGGATATAATTGTAGCCATAACATTTTTGCCTCATGGTTCAAAGATATGGAATGAGGTAAAATGCTATGGCTACTGTTTTGATTGGAACCGCATATAAAAATTAGTCATACGTGATTAATTAACTTCTACAATTTTTGATAAACGGATAGACAAGATGTTTTCCTGTTGATCTTTTAAAAAGAGGGTCTGTTCTGCTAAATTAAGACTTTGGATACGTCCCTTACACTTATGGAGCACTCCATCTTTATAATAATTAATTGTAATTAAGCCTGTTTTGATTAATTGTTTTAGAATCATTTGGTTCTCTCCTAATCTTTTAATATTATTTAATTAGAATCACAAAAAGGGTTCCTTAAATTAAGTATACCAGCAGATTAGTGAGCGATTACATTTGCTTTATGACACCTTTGTGAAATTTTGAACAAAACAAATGGTGAAAAATAATCTTTTCGTAAAATCCCTGTTTGACGAAAAGGGGAAGTGAAGTCTAAATTTCCAATTATGCGTATAATCTTGTTTATACGAACACTTCATTAAATAAAATAATATGATATAATTTAAGTGCATCAAATCTTAATTATACCTCATTGGAGTGATAATAATGGCCCTTGAAAATGCTGAAAAGTTAATAACAGATTTTCTCATTAATAAAGTAACTCCATATGTCATTTATTTATTTGGTTCACAGGCTACCAAGCACATACATAACGAAAGTGATTTTGATATTGCATATCTAAGTAAACAAAAATTAAATCATTATGAACGATTCATGCTAGCGCAAGAACTCGCTGCAAAACTGAATCGAGACGTAGATTTAATCGACCTTGAACAAGCTTCAACCGTTTTCCAAGCTCAGGTTATAAATAGAGGAAAAATCCTACTTTGCTCCAATGAAAATGAAAGAGCTCTATTTGAAATGCGAACGTTGAAAAACTATGCCAGGTTAAATGAAGAGCGGCAAGATGTCTTAAAAAATATCACAGAAAGAGGTCGAGTATATGAAGAATGACATCATTTTAAACAAAGTTAGCACGATTGAGCGTTGTATAAAGAGAATTAACGAAGAATATGATAACAACCCCTTAAATCTGGAGAATTACACAAAACAAGATTCCATTATTCTCAATATCCAACGTGCATGTGAAGCAAGTATTGATATTGCTATGCATGTAGTTGCTGAAAAGAAATTGGGTATTCCCCAAACAAGCCGTGACGCTTTTGAGTTTCTTGCAAAAAACAACATAATTACAGATGCCCTCTCCTTCCGAATGAAAGCTATGGTAGGGTTTCGTAATATTGCTGTACATGATTACCAAGAAATTAATCTAGACATTGTTAAAGTAATCATTGAGAAGCATTTAGACGACTATAAGGAATTCACTAAACAAATACTCTCATATGGTGATTAACAATAATTTTATTATGTAAACTTGTTCGTATAAATTGGATTATACGCATAATTCAACAAAATATGCAGCTTCATTTTAAAAAGATTTTTTGCACTGTCAAAATAGCTATGATGAAAGAAAAGGTGAGGTCTTTGAGAAAATCAATTCTATTATCTGTGATTTTCTCTCAAGGGATGTTCCTTTTGTTCTATCCCCTTTTTTCAAATTTATTTTCCTATTTACATCCCATTGTATTAGTCGTCGTTTGGGCTTGCCTGACGGTACTTGTTTTTTTCGTAGTGTTTTGGATAAGAAAAGATATCTTTTCTATTCCTTATTCTCTTTTTTTAAGTTTGCTTATTCTTTACACGATCAGTCTCTTGGTTCTTCTCTTTTTTCGACCGAATGATCAAAGTTATACTGCCTGGAATCTCGAACCGTTTTCAACTATCCTGTACTACCTTTTAGGAAAGGTGACACCTCTTATTGCCTTTTACAATCTAGTTGCAAATATCGGTTTGTTTATTCCGTATGGTATTTTTCTCATGATACGAAAAGAAAGTCCTTCTTCACGTGTCATACAACTTTTTTATGGCCCGCTTTTTTTTATTTCGCTAATCGAATTAACACAGTTTTTAACTCACCGTGGAAGTCTGGATATTGATGATCTAATTCTCAATATGTCTGGAGTTTGCCTTGGTTATCTCTTGTTTCCTCTATTTAAACGCGTAGTTCATATTATATGAGGTTAGCATTTTATTTATAGGAACATCAACATGGAGATAAAATCCGTTTCTTCAAGGAAGTGAAAACAATGAATACGAAACAACATGAACAACATAAACAAAGATTAGAACTCCTTTTAAAAGAAATGCCGAGTTATGTAGTGGACTATACACATGCCAATCGGAACTTATCCCCCACTACCCTTTTAAATTATGTGCATGACTTTAAACTCTTTTTTGAATGGCTCCTTTCTGAAGGAATCATACAAGCTGAACAGATTAAGGATATTCCCCTTTCGGCGCTTGAAAACTTAAAAAAGAAGGAAGTGGAGTACTTTGTTGACCATTTAACTGAGCATAAAGTGAATGTAACAAAAAACATGACCAAAACGCCTGAAAAAGCAAGTGTCAATCGGAGAATATCGGCTCTAAAGTCTCTCTTTAACTTCCTTACAACAGAGCCTTTTCACGATAATGAAGAGCCCTATTTTCACCGAAATGTAATGGCCGGCATTAAGATACATAAGAATAAAGCTACGCTGAATGCCCGAGCTGCAGCCATCTCCGCTAAGATTCTTCACAACGATGATGATGTAGAATTTTTACGGTTTGTCGCCGAAGAGTACATTCATACCCTTCCAGAAGAGTCCAAGAAACGGGCATATTTTAAACGTGATAAAGAGCGGGATTTAGCTATTCTGAGCCTCTTTTTAGGAAGTGGGTTACGTGTGAACGAGTTGGCCAATATTCGTTTAAAGGATATTGATTGGCGCGCTCGTACGATCGCTGTCACACGCAAAGGAAACAAACAAGATATAATTCCGGTATCCCAGGAAGCCATAGACGATGTAGTAAGCTATTTAAAGGTACGTAATGAGCGGTACGGCGGAACGGATAACGAATATGAATACCTCTTCTTGGTGAAATACAACAAGGAGTCTATTGCCCTTTCAGTTCGTTCTATTCAATCCTTAGTGAAAAAATATACATCTGCCTTTAATAAATCCATGAGTCCACATAAGCTTAGACATACGTTTGCTACTAAGCATTATGAAACGAATAAAGATCCAGTAGCTCTCATGAACCAACTGGGGCACACTTCTTCAGATACAACAATCTTATACACAAATCCCCAGCTTAAGAAAGCGAAAGAAGCAATTGATCGTATGAGTAATCGTTGATTGCATTAAGTTTTTGACTTTACACAGTTTAGTAAATAAGTCATTATATGATCAATTGTGAGAAGACCTTCACCTCAAAGTTTTACTTAGGGGAAGCGTCCAGTCACTTCGTTAATAGTAGAAAGAGAGAGGATTCTGTCCCCTCTCTTTTTTGTTGTTAGTTGCATTCATATAAGAGTCAACGTTATAATAAATATAGAAAATACGTACAAAATAAGTAAGGAGAATCAGCTGGAACTGATTCTCCTGTACACAGCTACCTGCAAGAAGTGCAGTGGCCCTTATTTAGAGAAGAAGAAATAACCCTACCCTAAAGTTTGGCGACCGCAGGGTGGGTTATTTCTTTGTGTATAGAGAAATAACAACCATGATCACTGATACGATTAAAGCTGCGAAGCTTATCATTATGTTTAGTGATTCGTATACAGTCATCAGCGACCACCCTGTCAAGGTAGCGGTGAGGTTGATTGTTTTAAATTAATATTAGTTTTGTTACACACTCCATATGCATCGTGTAAGGAAACATATCGACAGCCTGTACTTCTTCTAAGATCTAATCTTCGTCCTTTACATCCAAATCTTCTGGTATTGGCTCATTGAGTACTTCTTCCACTAATTTTTTGTATAAATAATAGCTTCCATCTAAAAATTGTCTTGATTCCACAGCATACCAATCTCCTGTTCTCTTTGTAAGACCTTTTCCAGATACCGCTCGGTTGTTCTTCGATCTTGGTGGCCTAATTCCTTTTGAATCAGGAAGATGTCAGCTCCCTGTTGACGGCTGTAAATGGCATAAAAATGCCGAAAAAAGTGTGGGGTAACCTTTTCTTTTCTTTGCTTCAGGAATGGTAAATCGGTCCTTTCAATCGCACGAATAATCAAATTACTCAAATTCTTATACGTATAGTGGTCCCCTTCTCTGTTGGGGAACAGCGGACCGTTGTCATCTGGATTCATCTCAATACTTACTCGACGCCGTTCTCTATATTTAATAATACGTTCAAACAAAACAGGGTGTATGTATTTATCAAACGGTTTATCCCGTTTCCCTACCCCTTTTAACCGATAATGGCCCGATAGCGGGTCAAGGTAAAGGTCTCTCCATTTTGCCTCCGCCACTTCCCGCACACGTAACCCCGTCATGGCCAGCATCGTCAACAAAGCATGATGAATCGGGTGATCCTGATAATAGTCCAGTAGTTGCTTGACCTCATGATAATAAAGGTCCCGATTCGGAATATCCTCTCCCGATAGGGAAGTACCGAGGAACTCTTCATGCAAAGGAAAGTCGATGTGTTTCGAAGTATACAACCATTTAAGAAAGCTCTTCAAAATGGTAAGTTTTCCATCTAAGGTAGCAGCTGTATATGGTTTTCCTCCCTTACCCAAAGGGGCCGTCTGTAAATACTCCTGATAATGTCGGATATGCCAAGGCCGAAGATTCTTTAACAAAGAATCTTCGGTATAATCCTTTACATCTTCCTTTAAAAATTGTCTACTCTCTGCTGCATACCGATAAAACTGCAGCAGGTTCCGGAGATATTCAACCTTCGTATTATGTTTCCGATCCCGGTTCTGGCGTATATGCTTACGCTGATGGACGTAATAATACATCATTTCTACATCGGTGAATCCTTCAAACTTTCGGCGATCCAATCTACTGTTTTGTTCGATTTGTTTCTCAAGAGCGGGATAGTACTCCCCTTGACTCAATTTATGTATAATCTGAGGCAGCATGTTTGGTTGTTGAAGGTCTGTCAGATGTAGATTTCTTACGGTTACCTTATTCATTCCATCTTCCTCCTCTCCTTTGGTAAAAGGGTAATCTTTCTCTTTCAATCCTAGTTTCTTCTATTATATATGTCGTGATATGCTGATTCTCAAATCTTCTTGTGGGGCAGATTTCCTCTTCTATTGAATAACACTTCTTTCCTCTTTCCATATGGTCATGTTAAACGCGCTTCCTGCTCCATTGACTAGCTTTTTTCAAGGGAAGAAATGATAGTGAGTAACTGCGGATGACTCCTTTTCCTTATTGTTCTTCTACTTAATGTAAAATGAACAAATAGATCAAAAGAAGATTACTTCCTTTCTTTTTTAATAAAGTTACTTACTAAACTAACGATGGTCCTTATTTTTATTTTAATCTTAATGATGTAAGTAAGAAAGTAAGTAACAAAAGAAAGTTTATATAATATACCTTTATTAAAATAATTTAGAATAAGGATAATGGATTATTTTATTTTAATTTCTCATCTTTAAATAAAGTGAACAATCGTAGAAAAATATCCCATTTGTCTACAATTACTTAAAAGATTGAACCTTTTATTTTTATAAATAAGTTGTAAACAATTAAGTTGCACTTTAATTAATTATGTCACTTTTTAATAATTAAAAATGCTATAATGAATATAATTCATATGCAATCAGTAAAGGAGTTTTGTTCATTATGGAAATAACGAAACAAATCATCAGTTTACGTGAAGTAATGGAATTATTGAATATATCCGCCCCTCAAACCGTTTATAATTACATAAATCAACAAAAATTAACTCCTATTAACAAAGACGACTGGCACATTGAAGGCCGGTATGAATTTGACCTGGAAGATGTTTTGCGATTGAAAGAAGAATTAACGGCACCCGGACTGACGACAAGTGAAGCAGCTAAAGAATTAGGGGTGAGCCAGCAAACGGTAAACAAATACATAAAACAAAAAGTGCTTCCCGCTTTCCAGGCGGAATATCGGGGAATTCGTTATAACTTCATCCATCGCGAGGACTTGGAACAGTTCAAGGAAACTCATGAAATCGGCAGAAAACCCAGCAAAAAACACTTCTATCACTCAGAGAAGAACATTGGCTTATTTCAACTCTTTGTCAATAAAAAGGAGGATAAGGAACGTTTAGCCCGTATTGTATCTGTGGAAGAAGAGATTATGGCGGTCACAGAGGAGCATGAAGAATTAACGCTGGAACAACTTTTAGAAAAGGGATACGAGCCCGCTTATACGATTGAATCAAAAAAAGCGATCACAAAGGAAGGCTACGCGGTGTTTAAATTTAAACAAACAGCTTATGCTAAATCTTCTATATATAAGTTGATTGATCTATTTTATCAATGCCTCAGCCCCGTTAACATGCGCATTGAATTGCAGAAAGACCAGGAACAATATCTGGTTGAAGTAAAGCCTGCTTTAATTGAAGAATCGTCCTCTGAGTTATTTGAACTGCTTCAATCTATTTTGGTATCCGGAAAGCTCAATAAACGTAATCGTGGTATCTACATTGACAGTGATCTTGAAGTCATTCGTATGAAAGTTACAAGCGAACTGAAGGAAAGACTAGAGGAAAAAAGAAAAGAGTTAGGCAAAGGGAGCATTGAAGAATTGTTGTTGTTTGCTGCTGAAAAGTTATGATTGTTATTATAAATTCAGATTAAAGAAGAACCAATCAATTTAACTGTATAAAAATAACACAAAAAAGCAGTGTGATTTCGTTTGTGAAATCCACTGCTTTTATAGTTTCATTTTGAACTGCAGGCACTGCCAAAGGGAACGGTCTTACTCGAATAAGTTGGAATAAAGATGTAGAAAATATATACAAGGATTTAGAGGCAACTCTAGAATGACAGCACACTTCAAATGCTTAAATTATTTAAGCAAACCAGCGAGAAATCTAAACCAGAACAGTACCTTTTAGCTTATAAAAAAAGCAGCTTGCTTTAATCGCAAACTGCTGATCAGATGACCCGTACGGGATTCGAACCCGTGTTACCGCCGTGAAAGGGCGGTGTCTTAACCGCTTGACCAACGGGCCGTGGCAGAGAAGAAGGGATTCGAACCCTCGCGCCGCGTTAGCGACCTACTCCCTTAGCAGGGGAGCCCCTTGAGCCACTTGGGTACTTCTCTGTATGGCTCCACAGGCAGGATTCGAACCTACGACCGATCGGTTAACAGCCGATTGCTCTACCACTGAGCTACTGTGGAATATCATGGGCCTAAATGGACTCGAACCATGGACCTCACGCTTATCAGCGTGCGCTCTATCCAGCTGAGCTAAAGGTCCTCTTTGATTTCATTTCTATAAAGTGACGACGGAGAGATTCGAACTCCCGACCGACGGCTTAGAAGGCCGTTGCTCTATCCAGCTGAGCTACGTCGCCGTAATCCTGTTGTATGGAAATGGTGGAGCCTAGCGGGATCGAACCGCTGACCTCCTGCGTGCAAAGCAGGCGCTCTCCCAGCTGAGCTAAGGCCCCATGATTATTTAATGAATGGTCGGG
>NZ_JBHRZT010000005.1:0-54145 GCF_042649685.1 Bacillus songklensis
AACAACCTTCATATAGTCTGGTGATGATGGCGAAGAGGTCACACCCGTTCCCATGCCGAACACGGAAGTTAAGCTCTTCAGCGCCGATGGTAGTTGGGGGGCTCCCCCTGTGAGAGTAGGACGTCGCCAGGCAACAAAAAAAGACTAGTCAAATTGACTAGTCTTTTTTTGTTTTTGTTAACGGGACATTGATGTGCAGCGTATGATATATTATCAATTTTTAAGTATCAATCATCATCATATGGAGAATAAATGAATAATGGAGGTGGGAGTATGAACCAATATCCATTCACTTATTCAAAAGGTCCATGTATTATATGTGATGAATCAAAAGAAGATGGAGTTCGTATTAATCATCATTTTATTTGTGCCCATTGTGAGAAAGAAATGATTCATCTTCCTATTAGTGCAAACTCATATTCATACTTTGTTCAGAAGTTAAAGAAATTATCTTGTTGATGTATAAATAAGAACTAAGTAGATTGGCCTCTAATAGGGGCTTTTTATTTTGTGAAAAATTACGGATGAAGTTAAGTTTATTGCTATAATAAATAATATTGAATCATTAAAGAGAAGGAACGATTGCGATGGACCAATCTTATACACCTTTATTTACTCAATTACAAGAACATTATTTAAAGAGAACTCTCTCCTTTCATGTTCCCGGTCATAAAAATGGAAAAATATTTCCAGATCTTCCTTATTCGTTATTCTCTTCTATTCTAAATATCGATGCTACAGAACTGAGTGGGTTAGATGACCTTCATAATCCAGAAGGGGTGATTGCTCAAGCTCAATCTTTAGCTGCTGACCTTTACGGAGTAGACACTACTTATTTTCTAATAAACGGTTCTACAGTGGGGAATTTGGCTTCCATTTTATCTGTGGCGGAGGCAAATGATGTCATGATCGTGCAAAGGGACTGTCATAAATCCGTGTTGAATGCTTTAAAGTTGGCTAATATTCTTCCGGTGTTTATAGCCCCAGAATACGATATCTCTGCCCATATTTGTACAGGTGTGAAAGAAGAAACGGTAATTAAGGCTATTAATCAATATCCTTGGGCCAAAGGGATTGTTTTAACAAACCCGAATTATTATGGATTAACAAGAAATTTAAAGGGAATCGTAGAACATGCCCATAATTATAACATACCTGTTATTGTGGATGAAGCCCATGGAGCGCACTTTATATTAGGCGATCCTTTTCCGCAGTCCGCTGCAGAAGCCGGGGCAGATTTGATTGTTCAATCAGCGCATAAAACCTTACCTGCAATGACAATGGGTTCGTATTTACATGTTCAAGGCTCTCTTGTTAATATGGAGAAGTTAGAGTTTTATTTAAGAGCCTTACAATCAAGCAGCCCTTCTTATCCTATTATGGCTTCGCTTGATTTAGCACGGTATTATTTGGCTCAACTTAAATCCGATAAAAGTGAAATCATTTCCTTACGTGCGGAGTTGGAACAATTTAAACAGCGGTTAAATGAAATCGAAGGATTAAAAGTAATGCCCTTTTCCTCGCCTGATATAAAGGAAGATTTATTGAAAGTGATGATTCAACCTGATCATCGATTTATCAAAACGGGGTATCGTTTACAAAAACAATTAGAGTCTTACGGCATCTACAGCGAGTTAGCTGACATGTTCCGTGTGCTGTTTATTCTACCGCTCGGGAAAAACTTCCCTTTTGAAGAGTCGATTCATAAAATAAGAGAAGCATTAAGAAATATTCGCGATGGTGAACCTCATGTTAGTTTAGATAAAATTCAATCTTTTTCTTTTCAACACACTTCTTTAACAATAAGTTATCAACAAATGCAAACACTGAAAAAAGAGTTTGTTTCTTTTGAAGAAGCAATTGGAAGGGTAGCTGCTGAACCAGTTATTCCTTATCCCCCCGGTATTCCTATCCTGGTAGAAGGTGAATTAATCACAAAGGACCATATTTCCTATATTGTGCATTTGAAGAAATTAAACGCCAATATCCAAGGGGGACATGCTATATCTAATCGCCAATTAAAGGTATTTTTAATATAGAAGGAGTAAGAAGACGTGTCAGGTAAATTTATTACATTTGAAGGACCCGAGGGTGCTGGAAAAACAACCATTATTCAAATGTTGGAACAATCATTAAAAAAGATAGGTTATCCTGTTTTGTTAACAAGGGAGCCTGGAGGAATTAAAATTGCAGAAGAAATTCGTCATATCATTTTAAACCCGGAAAATACGGAGATGGACCCTCGAACAGAGGCCCTTCTTTACGCGGCAGCAAGAAGACAACATCTCACAGAGAGAGTGATTCCGGCTCTTAGTGAGGGCCAAATTATTTTATGTGATCGTTTTCTTGATAGTTCATTGGCTTATCAAGGATTTGCCAGGGGACTCGGAATGAAAGAGGTTTATCAAATTAACGAATTTGCTATTAATGGAACGATGCCCCATCTTACATTTTACTTAGATATTGACCCCGAAATTGGATTAAAAAGAATTACTCAAAATCGGGAACGGGAAGTCAATCGACTTGATTTAGAAAAATTAGATTTCCATTATAAAGTAAGAGAAG
The DNA here is from genome assembly GCF_042649685.1 of Bacillus songklensis. NCBI lineage: Bacteria > Bacillati > Bacillota > Bacilli > Caryophanales > Bacillaceae > Bacillus > Bacillus songklensis. Next base: position 2,566 of record NZ_JBHRZT010000005.1, read on the forward strand.
GGTATTTAACTTTATTAGAAATGTTTCCTGAGCGTATCCACTTGATTGATGCCAGTAAATCAGCCGATGAAGTCTACGAAGAAATTTATAATAAGGTAAAGATGTATTTGTTTTCAAGGGAATAACCTAATAGAGACTATCAAAGTTTTTGCGGAAGTTGTTATAATAAAAAATAAAATGCTTAAGATGATGAGGTGGACTGTTAATGAAACTGATTGTAGCCGTTATTCAGGATTCGGACAGTACCAGGTTACTGAATGCTTTAGTAGAAAAGAACTTTCGTGCTACTAAGTTGGCTAGTAGTGGAGGATTTTTGAAATCTGGAAATACGACAATCATGATAGGTACAAAGGATGACAAGGTAGAAAGTGTCCTTGAGATTATTAAGGACCAATGTCAAAATCGTAAGCAACTGATATCACCTGTTTCACCAATAGGGGGAAATGCAGACTCCTATATCCCTTATCCCGTTGAAGTAGAGGTTGGAGGAGCGACTGTTTTTGTTTTGCCAGTAGATAGCTTTTATCAGTTTTAGTAGAAGACTACAAGAAATAAGTGAGTGATCATAATATGTCCAAAACGTGGGATCAACTTGAGCAAATACAACCTAATGTCATGAAAATGTTGAAAAATAGCTTATTAAAAAATCGAGTAGCCCACGCATATATATTTGAAGGTGGAAAAGGGACTGGAAAGAAGGATGCAGCGTTTCTGTTCGCTAAAAGTATTTTTTGTCTGCATTTACAAGAATATAAGCCATGCCATACATGTATTAATTGCAGACGTATAGATTCTTCTAATCACCCCGATGTCCATTACATTGAACCTGATGGGTTATCAATCAAAAAAGAGCAAATTCAACATTTGCAGTCGGAATTTACGAAAACAGGACTGGAATCAAACCGCAAGCTTTATATTATCGAACAGGCTGATAAGATGACTGTGAATGCAGCAAACAGCTTGTTGAAGTTCTTAGAAGAACCAAGCAGTGGCACTTATGCAGTCTTATTAACAGAGCACGTTCATAAACTATTAAATACAATCGTATCGAGATGCCAAATTATCTCATTCCGATCTCTAACACCTGATGATCTCCGAGATAAATTAATGGAACAAGGAGTTTCACAAGCCTTTGCCTCTTTATTAGCCCAATTGACTAATGATTTGGAAGAAACAATGCGGCTTTATAAAGATGAATGGTTTGGACTTGCGCGTAAATTGGTGATACAATTAAATGAAACATTGGCAACAAGACCACAGCAAAGCTTGCTTCTTATTCATGAAAAATGGATGCAGCATTTTTCTGAAAAGGGGCAGATGGAGCTAGGATTAAATATGTTGCTTATGCTTTATAGGGATTTATTATCCATTCAATTGGAGCAAGAAGACACAGTTGTGTTTACCGATAGATTCGAATTTTTAAAACAGCAGGCCCTTCAAATAACTCAAAAGAAAACGATTCGTGATCTAGAAGCCATTCTGAAGGCTAAAAATAAGCTGAACTCCAACATGAATCTTCAATTATTGATGGAGCAGCTGGTGTTGGATTTGCAGGAGGGATAAAAGCTTGTATGATGTAGTAGGAGTCCGCTTTAAAAAAGCGGGAAAAATATATTATTTTGATCCTGGTGACCTTACGATTCCTGATGGAGAGTTTGTGATTGTAGAGACTATTAGAGGAGTAGAGTTCGGTAAGGTTGTTATCAATAAAAAGCAAGTCAGTGAACATGATGTGGTACTTCCTTTAAAGAAAGTCATTCGTATCGCCGATGCGAAAGACAAACTGATTGTGGAAGAAAATAAGCAAGCTGCAAAGGAAGCATACGATGTTTGCGTAAAAAAGGTTCATGAGCATAATTTAGACATGAAATTAGTTGATGTGGAATACACATTCGATCGAAACAAGGTCATTTTTTACTTTACAGCTGATGGACGTATTGATTTTAGAGAGCTAGTAAAAGATTTAGCAGCTATTTTCCGTACGAGAATCGAATTACGCCAAATCGGAGTTCGTGATGAAGCAAAATTATTAGGTGGGATTGGTCCTTGTGGCCGAATGCTTTGCTGTTCAACATTCTTAGGAGATTTTGAGCCTGTATCTATTAAAATGGCAAAGGATCAAAATTTATCTCTAAATCCGACGAAAATTTCGGGCTTATGCGGACGATTAATGTGCTGTTTAAAATATGAAAATGATGAGTATGAAACGGCAAAGGAACAACTCCCAGATTTAGGTGAGACCATTCAAACACCAAATGGTACCGGAAAAGTAGTAGGCTTAAATATTTTAGAGCGCATTTTACAAGTCGAATTGTTAGAGCGTCAGCAAATTGTAGAGTTTACGTTAGATGAAATCGTAAAAAAAGGAGCTGTTTCATTTCAAGCTACAGAGTAACGAGGTGGGTAAAGGTGGATAAAAAAGAAATTTTTGATTGGGTTACGAATATGGAAGAACAAATTAGTCATTTATACAATCAACTTGGGCGTTTTAAAGAACATTTAGCCCAATTAATTGAGGAAAATCATCATTTACAGCTTGAAAATGACCATCTGCGTCGCCGCCTTGACCAGACAACTGTCGAAATGAAACGAAAAGATTATAAACATAAAGTTAATAAACAAGAAAAAGAGCAAAAAGTCGATATCGGTGAGGGATATGATAACCTTGCCCGTCTTTATCAGGAAGGATTTCATATTTGTAACATCCATTATGGAAGTGTACGAAAAGATGGGGACTGCTTGTTTTGTTTATCCTTTTTAAATAAGAAGTAGCGGTATGTGAAGATGGCCTTTCCTTTTTGGAGAGGCTATTTTTATGGAGTTTATCCCATTCTAACAGGCAGTAAGAACTCTAATTCAAGTAATACTAAGTGGGGGAGCGGAGAAAACCTTCACCAAGTGAAGTTTCACTTTATATTTTAACTAAGAGAGGAAAGAGAAATGGTACATTTACATGGAGATGAGCGATTAGACTATTTATTAGCAGAAGAAGAATTACGTATTATTCAAAGTCCTTCTGTATTCTCCTTTTCTTTAGATGCTGTGTTACTTGCTCGTTTCGCTTATATGCCCATTCAAAAAGGAAATATTATCGACTTGTGTACGGGAAATGGTGTAATCCCTTTATTTTTATCAAAACGTACAAAAGGAAGGATTACGGGTGTAGAGATTCAAGAAAGATTATATGATATGGCGATTAGAAGCATTGAGTATAATAATCTGCAGGATCGTATCCATATGATACATGGAGATATTAAAGATATGCCTGCAAAGCTTGGATATGGAAAATTTGATGTCGTAACTTGTAACCCTCCTTATTTTATAACACCTAATAAGGATGAGATAAATCTTAATGAACATTTAGCTATTGCTCGTCATGAGATTTATTGCACCTTAGAAGATGTCATTCTTGTCAGCAGCCAGCTTGTGCGTCCAGGAGGCAAAGTTGCTCTCGTTCACCGCCCAGGACGTTTGCTAGATATTGTGTCATTGATGCGAAAATGTAAAATCGAGCCAAAACGATTACAGTTCGTCTATCCGAAGCAAGGAAAAGAAGCCAATACCATTCTAATTGAAGGAATCAAAACTGGTCAGCCTGATTTAAAAATTTTACCACCGCTAATCGTGTATAACGAAAATAATGAGTATACAAAAGAGTTGAGGAAGATTTTGTATGGAGAAGAGTAAAGGCCATTATTTCTATGTTTTACAGTGTAGGGATGGAAGCTTTTATGCGGGATACACCACCCATATCAAACGTCGGGTGGAGAAACATAATAGCGGAAAAGGAGCTAAATATACAAACTCAAGGAAGCCGGTTACATTGATCTTTTATCAAGAGTTTTCTTCTAAAAGTGAAGCACTGAAAGCAGAAGCGCAATTTAAAAGGCTTCGGCGTTCTCAAAAAGAAGAGTTTTTGAAAGAGGAGGGAGTGCAATATGATGTGGCAACAAAAGAGCTACAATGAGCAGCGTAAAGGCGGCATTTTATACTTAATTCCGACACCGATCGGAAATTTGGAAGATATGACGTTTCGTGCTATCCGTTTGTTGAAAGAAGTAGACTATATAGCGGCAGAAGATACAAGGCAAACGAAAAAACTATGTAATCATTTTGAAATTGAGACTCCCATTATTAGCTATCATGAACATAATAAAGAGAGTAAAGGAAAACAAATTTTAAACGACTTAGAAGAAGGAAAAACGATAGCACTGGTGAGTGATGCGGGAATGCCGACTATATCCGACCCTGGATATGAATTGGTGGTTCTTGCCTCGCAGAACGAATATCATGTTGTCCCGCTCCCTGGAGCCAATGCTGCTTTGACCTCCCTGATTGCTTCGGGGCTACCGACTGCTCACTTTATGTTTTATGGATTTTTACCCCGTCATAAAAAACAGAAAAAAGAGCAGCTCGAACAGGTAAAAAAAACAAAAGCAACCCTAATTTTTTATGAAGCTCCTCATCGTTTGAAAGAAACGCTGCAACTCATGTTTGAAACGCTGGGGAACCGACCAATCGCTGTGACCAGGGAGCTGACCAAAAGGTATGAGGAATTTATCAGGGGCACTTTGGCAGAGATGTTGGAATGGGCTGAGAAAGAGGAAATTCGAGGAGAATTCTGCTTGATTGTACAAGGGAGTGAGAGCGAGGAAGAAGAAAACCAAGAAAACTGGTGGGATTCTTTAACGGTTATTGATCATGTGAATCATTATATAGAAGAAAAAGGAATGAATAGTAAGGAAGCTATTAAACAAACTGCAAAAGATCGAAATGTACCAAAGCGGGATATCTATAATGAATACCATAAAGCATAAGGATAAAAAGTCGATCAGCTTTTAAATAACTTTTTGTCCTAAAGCGATGTTGTCATTCACACGGTTCTTTACCGAGTCATTGCAAAAAGGGCCTTTTACTTAAACATTTTAAGTAAAAGGCCCTTTTTAGCTGCTTTTGTATAGAAGCATTCTTTTAGCTAAAGCTTATTTTGAAATTTGTAAGCTTTTTTGAATTTCCTGCAAGATTTGCTCAGCACCTTCACGGCTAACGATTAATTTACCGCCAGCAATTTGAAGGTTATCATCAGAAACTTCTCCAGTAATTTGGCAAGTCATATTTGGTTTATATTTCTTTAAAATGATGCGCTCTTCGTCCACGTAAATTTCTAATGCATCTTTCTCGGCAATTCCTAATGTACGACGCAACTCGATTGGAATAACCACACGTCCTAACTCATCAACTTTACGAACAATCCCTGTAGATTTCATAATATGAAAATCTCCTCTCATTCTTATTCTCTATATTAGTGTTTCGTCATTATTCGACAAATTCAACTTTGATTTCATCATACCAATGTTTCCAAAAGCAGTCAATAATTTTATATGTAAAAATCTGTAGGTTTCTTAAAAAATGAATAAAAAGCCTTATAAATAAAGGATTTATGACCAAAAGTCATTTCTTTACAAGTAATATTCTGTAAAAAAACGCGAGAGAAACTATTAGTTCAATAATATTTTTAGTGGGAAAGCCAAGAAAAGGCATATCGAATTTTCGACATTTATTAATACAGATTCGACATATCTCTTCTTTTTGAAAATCGAAATATAGGAAAAAAGAACAGGGAGGAAAATTGTATATTTTCTTATGAATTCGGTGGAAAATGATAATAATGATTCATAGGGAATAAGAAAGGAATTTTTTGAGTTTATCATGTAAAATAGTAATATATGATAGCAAAGAACATATAATGGCATCTTTATATCAAGACCGCTTTTTATAGGTCATGCAGAAATTTTGGAGGTAACTGAAATGGCAACAGAAAAAAATACGTATTATATCACTACACCTATTTATTATCCAAGCGATAAGTTACATATTGGCCATGCCTATACAACGGTGGCCGGTGATGCGATGGCTAGGTACAAGCGCCTAAGAGGTTATGATGTCCACTACTTAACAGGCACTGACGAGCATGGACAAAAGATCCAACGCAAAGCGGAAGAAAAGGGTGTAACTCCACAGCAATATGTAGATGACATTGTTGCGGGCATTAAGGATTTATGGGAAAAACTTGATATCTCATACAATGACTTTATTCGTACAACAGAAAGTCGTCATAAGGACGCAGTCGAAAAAATCTTTGCTAAGCTTTTGGAGCAAGGAGATATTTACTTAGATGAGTATGAAGGATGGTACTGTACACCGTGTGAGTCATTCTATACGGATCGTCAATTGGTAGATGGAAACTGTCCGGATTGCGGTCGTCCAGTAGAAAAGGTAAGAGAGGAATCTTACTTCTTCAAGATGAGCAAGTATGTGGATCGTTTGTTACAGTTTTACGAAGAAAATCCAGAATTTATTCAGCCGGAATCTCGAAAAAATGAAATGATCAATAATTTTATTAAACCAGGTCTTGAAGATTTGGCAGTATCCCGTACCACTTTTGATTGGGGAATTAAAGTACCTGGTAATCCTAAACACGTCATTTATGTATGGATTGATGCATTATCAAATTACATTACAGCACTTGGCTATGGGAAAGAAAGTGATGAGAAATATCAAAAGTACTGGCCGGCCGATGTTCATTTGGTAGGAAAAGAAATTGTTCGGTTTCATACGATTTATTGGCCAATCATGTTGATGGCACTTGATTTACCATTGCCGAAGAAAGTCTTCGCCCATGGCTGGTTGTTGATGAAAGATGGTAAAATGTCCAAATCAAAAGGAAATGTAGTCGATCCGGTTATGCTGATTAACCGCTATGGCCTGGATGCTCTTCGATACTATTTATTACGTGAAGTACCATTTGGAGCAGACGGTGTATTTACACCTGAAGGGTTTGTGGAGCGCATCAATTTTGATTTAGCCAATGATTTGGGGAATTTAGTAAATCGTACAGTGGCTATGGTTGATAAGTACTTTGATGGAGTGATCCCTGCTTATAAGGGATCGATTACACCCTTTGATGATCAGCTTGTTCATATGCAGCAAGAAACAATACGGAAATTTGAGGAAGCGATGGAACGCATGGAATTTTCTGTTGCACTCACAGCTTTATGGCAGCTGATCAGCCGTACGAACAAGTATATTGATGAAACACAACCTTGGGCTTTAGCAAAAGATGAGAACAAAAGAGAAGAACTTGCTTCTGTTATGACCCACCTTGCTGAATCGATCCGTCATACAGCCATTTTGTTAAAACCATTTTTGACACGTACACCAGAGGGAATCTTTGAACAATTGGGAATTCAAAGTGAAGAACTAAAGACGTGGGAAAGCATTTCTACGTTTGGATTAATTCCTGAAGGGACAAAAGTGGTAAAGGGTCAGCCTCTGTTCCCTCGTTTAGAACTTGCTGAAGAAGTGGAATATATTAAACAGCAAATGCAAGGGACTAGTGAACCTGCCCCAATAGAAGAGAAAGAAGTACCAGAAGCAGAAGAAATCACAATCGATGATTTTATGAAAGTAGACTTGAGGGTAGCACAGGTTTTAGCAGCAGAACCTGTGAAAAAGGCAGATAAACTGCTGAAACTTCAGCTCGATTTAGGATATGAAAAGCGTCAAGTGATATCAGGAATCGCTAAGTTTTATAAGCCCGAAGACTTAGTTGGACGCAAAGTGATTTGTGTGACTAATTTAAAGCCTGTTAAACTTCGCGGTGAACTTTCTCAAGGAATGATTTTGGCGGGAGAAGATGAAAACGGCTTATCTTTAGCGGCTGTCGATCAATCATTAGCTAATGGTGCGAAGATTAAATAATTCATGATAAAATAATATTTACTTATATTCAACAGAGAAGAAGGGGTATTTCATGTATGATAAAACGTGAAAACCTCTTCTTATTATTATATTAAGAAAATATATTGGTATAATGAATTAAAGCGAGGGAGGAAGGTGTCTATGCTATTTGATACACATGTACATTTAAATGCTGATCAATACAAGGAAGATTTGGAAGAAGTGATTCAACGTGCTCAAGAAGCAGGCGTAGAATATATGGTTGTGGTAGGTTTTGACCGCGAAACCATTCAAAAGGCCATGGAGATCACAGAAGCTTATGATTTTATTTATGCAAGTGTAGGTTGGCACCCAGTGGATGCAATTGATATGACCGATGATGATTTAAAGCGGATTGAAGAATTAGCTGCTCATCCTAAAGTAGTTGCACTTGGTGAGATGGGCTTGGATTATTATTGGGACAAATCTCCCAAAAGTATTCAAAAAGAAGTGTTTCGAAAACAAATCCGTTTAGCTAAAAAAGTGAAGCTCCCTATCATTATTCATAATCGGGATGCGACAGAGGATGTTGTCCAAATTTTACGAGAGGAGCAGGTACAAGAAGTGGGAGGAATCATGCATTGCTTCACAGGCAGCTTAGAAATTGCTAAACAATGCATGGATATGAATATGTATATCTCATTCGGTGGACCTGTGACGTTTAAAAACGCTAAAAAGCCAAAAGAAGTAGCGGCTGAAATTCCAATGGAACGATTACTGATTGAAACTGATTGCCCTTATTTAACTCCACATCCTTATCGTGGAAAGAGAAATGAACCGGGATACGTGTCGTATGTTGCAAAGCAAATCGCAGAGCTGAAACAAGTAAGTTATGAAGAACTGGCACAAAAAACTACGGAAAATGCCAAAAAATTATTCGGCATAAATCGATAAAAACCACATAATTTTTCAGGCAATTTTGTCCAAAAAACAATAGAATAAAAAGGTTCTACAAGTCTCTTTTTGCTCATAGTATGAACTTGTCGACAAGTCTCCCTTCCATTTTTGAGAAAATTCAGACATAATAGACTATAGCTATCACCCCGGCGGGAGGGTTGACAAGTGGATAAGTACTCTATATAATCTCTGCGAGAGAAGGGGGAGTTTTTCATCGTGTTGCAAAACGTGAAAAAGCTGTTTTCCAATTCTACCAGGAGCAAGAAGAGACTGAGGATTTTTATTGGGAGTTTTGTGGTTGTTTCAGCAGTTTTATCATTTGCCGCATACACAACAACACAAGCTTCAGTCTCGTTAACAATTGATGGAAAAAAGAAAAAGCTGAGGACACACGCTCAGACAGTAAGTGAATTACTGAAAGAGCAAGATATAAAGGTCCGAGATGAAGATTACCTGTCTCATGCTTTATCAGCCAAGGTGAACAGCGATATGAATATTGTTTGGGAGCCGGCTAAATCAATTGAATTGGTGGTTGATCAGCAAAAGAGAAATATTTGGACAACAGCAGATACCATTAAAGAGGTCTTAGCAAAAGAGAAGATTCATATATCAAAGTACGACCAAGTACAGCCTGATTTAGATACATCCGTCCAAGATAATTTAACAGTTCAAGTAGATAAAGCCTTTCCTGTAAAGCTGAATCATGGTGGAAACGAACAAAAAGTTTGGTCCACTTCGACTACGGTCGCTGACTTTTTAGAGCAACGAGAAATTAAACTAAATGACTTAGACCGTGTAGAACCTAGTTTATCTAGCCCAGTCAAGCCAAATACCGTCGTAAATGTTGTGAGAGTGGAAAAAGTCACCGATGTAGTGGAAGAACCAATTGGCTATGCAGTGGTCACGAAAAATGATCCTTCCTTAGAAAAAGGAATTGAAAAAATAGTTTCAGAAGGAACAGAAGGACGCGTAGCCAAGCATTACGAAGTTGTCATGGAGAACAATAAAGAAGTTTCCCGCAAATTAGTGAAAACAGAGCAATTGAAAGAGAGTAAGGATCGTATTGTAGCAGTGGGCTCTAAAGCCACGAAACCTGTTACGAAAACAGCAGTTGCACAAGTATCGCGTGATGATCATCAATCAGGAAGAGAGTTTTATGTTCAATCAACGGCTTATACAGCTTTTTGCAGCGGTTGTTCCGGCAAAACGAGAACGGGTATTGATTTACGCGCTAATCCAAATGCTAAAGTGATTGCAGTTGACCCTAGTATCATTCCTTTAGGAAGTAAGGTATACGTTGAAGGATATGGCTATGCCATCGCTGCCGATACAGGGGGAGCTATTAAAGGAAACAAAATTGATGTGTTCTTTGCTGATAAATCTCGAGCATATACTTGGGGTCGTCGTACCATTAAGATTAAAGTATTAAATTAAAAGAAAAGTGGAGAAAGCCAAGTTACAGCTAAGAACGCTCACGTCCTGTGGGCAACGCTGTAACCCCCGCCATCCATGGCTCCTACCGATATGATGCTGGAGCTTGTGAGAAGGAATCGCTTTTTGATTCCGCTGGAAGAAGTCAAACAGCCGTACGGCTTGGCTTTCATAGCTGGACAATTAATTTAGGTGCAGAGGATATTTTATCCTCTGCCTTTTTTAGGTTAAAATAAAAAAGATTTCTGCTCTTTACTTATTAGACGTAAAATTAACGGGAAAGTTTCAGTTTTTGGAGGAAAAAATGAAAATTAAAGAGATCATTGTAGTGGAAGGGCGAGATGATACGACAGCCGTTCAAAGGGCTGTCAATGCAGATACAATTGAAACAAACGGCTCCGCAGTCAACGAGGAGACGATTGAAAAGATTAAGCTGGCCCAGGAGAAAAGAGGCATCATTATCTTTACAGATCCAGATTATCCAGGTGAGAAAATCCGTAAGACGATTGCGGAGAGAGTACCAGGATGCAAGCATGCTTTTTTACCAAAGGAAGAAGCAAGAGCCAAGAATGGGAAGAAAATAGGAGTTGAGCATGCGTCTGATGAGGCTATCAAGGCAGCACTTGAGCATGTAAAGCAAGAATGGACGGAAGGAGAAGGAGAAATCTCCAAGGAAGATTTGGTGGATGCTGGGCTTATTGGCGGGCCGGGAGCAAGTGAACGGCGAGAGAAACTAGGGCGTAAATTAAAGATTGGATATACAAATGGAAAACAGCTTCATAAAAGGCTGCAAATGTTTCAAATTTCGAGAGATGTCTTCATAGAGGCTTTATATAGCATACAAGAGGAGGAAATGTAAACTTGCTAAAAGATATTGCAACCCCGAAAAGAACAAAAGAAATATTGGAGAAGTACGGATTCACATTTAAGAAAAGCTTAGGACAAAACTTTTTAATTGATACGAACATTCTAAACCGTATTGTTGATCATGCTGAATTGACAGAAGAAACAGGTGTTATTGAAATTGGACCCGGCATTGGAGCTTTAACTGAACAGTTAGCAAAAAGAGCCAAAAAAGTAGTAGCTTTTGAAATTGACCAACGGCTGCTGCCTATCTTGCAGGACACGCTTTCTCCTTATCCAAATGTAAAGGTTATTCATCAGGACATTTTAAAAGCGGATGTACATGAGATGATTGCTTCAGAGTTCCCGGGTATTCGAGACTTAATGGTGGTGGCAAATTTACCTTATTATGTGACGACACCTATCTTAATGAAATTGTTGGAAGATCAAATTCCGGTTCGTGGAATAGTGGTGATGCTGCAAAAAGAAGTAGCAGATCGGATTGCAGCTAAGCCTGGAACAAAAGATTATGGCTCTCTTTCGATTGCAATCCAATATTATACAGAAGCAGAGACGGTCATGGTTGTGCCTAAAACGGTTTTTAATCCGCAGCCGAATGTGGATTCAGCTGTAATCCGCCTAACAAAACGGCCGCAACCATCAGTTCAAGTGCAAAATGAAGCATTCTTCTTCACGGTAGTGAGAGCAAGCTTTGCCCAAAGAAGAAAGACGCTTTTAAATAATTTGACGAATAATTTATCTTTTGGAAAAGAAAAAAAGCAGGAAATTGAGCAAACTCTTCACTCAGTTGGGCTCGACCCGAAGCGTAGAGGAGAGACTTTATCTATACAAGAGTTTGCAATATTAAGTGACGCCTTATATAAAGTGAAGTAAAGAAGATGAGCGTTGATTGGCAATCACCTTTTTTTCATTCCCACATAGGTTATTTAGAAGAGGCATTCATTCTTTAAGTAGCTAGGGCGGAGTGGAAAAAATGAGCATTAAAATTGGGGATATTGTTACTCGACCATCTTATGGGCGAGACTTATTATTTCGAGTTATTTCAATTAATACCAATGAAAAAGGGGAACATTATGCTACTTTGTACGGAGAAGATGTTAGACTGATTGCTGATGCACCTTTTTTTGATTTAGAAGTAGTAAGCAGGATTGAACGTGAACAACGATTAAAAAAAGAAGATGAACTATTGGAACAGTCTTTGTCATTGATTCAACAAGATTACCATCTAGTCAGGCAAAAAAGTGAATATACAGCTACAAACGGCTATAGTCATTCTCACCGTTTTTTTCAAATGCCCGGAAAGGTCCTTCATCTTGATGGAGATCCGAATTATTTAAGGAAGTGTCTAATGTTATACGAGAAAATCGGTATTCCTGTTTACGGTGTGCACTGTTTGGAAAAAGAGATGCCCCACCGCATAGGGAAGTTAATAGACGAGGTGAGGCCTGATTTACTCGTCATTACAGGCCATGATGCGTATTCTCGATCTAAAGGAAAAAAAACGGATTTGATGGCTTATCGTCATTCCGGACATTTTGTTCAAACTGTTCAGGAAGCACGCAAAAAAGTCCCTCATCGAGATCAGCTTGTGATTTTTGCCGGAGCATGTCAATCTCATTTTGAGTCCCTTATTGCTGCGGGGGCTAACTTCGCTAGTTCTCCAGCCCGGGTGAATATTCATGCCTTGGATCCCGTCTATATCGTCTCTAGAATCAGCTTTACTCCTTTTACAGATGATATAAATGTGTGGGATGTATTAAAGAACACATTAACAGGAGACAAGGGGCTAGGCGGTATCCAAACAAGAGGATTATTGCGTACGGGCATGCCCTATCATCCACAGGATGATGAATAAAGATGGGAATATGGGCGGTTGGAAACACTTCTCTAGAAAAGGACCTTCGTTTAATCTGAATTAGGCGAAGGTCTCCTCTTATGTAAAGATGCTAAATTCATCATTAGTTTTTCTATTGGCTTATTTGCATAAATTTAAAAAAGATCACTTAGAAGCTTCTTTCAACTATACATACTTTTTTCAAAAAAAGAAGATAATAGGAAATGTAGATTTTTGTTGAGAATTTTGTGTTGACACTGGGGAGCGCGCGTTGATATAATTTTAATTTTTGACTTATATTAAAATGCGTGCTATAATATAGACAGTGAGGTGGCGAATATGGCTAAAACATTATCTGATATTAAGCAGTCGCTTGACTCTAATTTAGGTAGAAGGCTTAAATTAAAGGCAAACGGCGGTCGTAGAAAAACGATCGAGCGTTGTGGGGTGCTAACAGAGACATACCCTTCTATATTTGTCGTAGAACTCGATGAGGAAAATGCATTAGAACGCGTTTCTTATAGCTATGCAGATGTTTTAACGGAAACAGTGCAGTTAACTTTTTTTGATGAGACTTCAGGGAATTTAGCAATAGGCGGGCAGTAGACATTTGTTTGCTGCTTTTTTGTTTTGTCCCGACATAGATTGTTTTTTATCTATACATACTATAAATGTCGCAGTTTTGTGAAAGGAGCTGCATAAGAGTGGGGAGACGTAAAGGAATTATGTCATACCGCTTAAAGGAAGAATTGGCAAAGGAATTAGGTTTTTACGACGTGGTTCAAAAAGACGGATGGGGAGCCATTCGATCGAAAGATGCAGGCAATATGGTAAAGCGGGCAATTGAAATTGCTCAAAAAAACCTAATCAATTCATCTAATCAGCTATAAAATGGATGGCCGATCTAATCGAAAGAAGATAAAATAAAATTGCGACAGCCGAAGCGCAAGTGCTTCGGCTTCTTGAATTTTAGCAGTTAATATTAAAAGTTTTCCTTTTATCTACAGACAAATGTCGAAATAAAGGGAGGTATGTTGTATATTTTATTATAGAATAGCATTAAACTTTAGTAGGTAGAGTAGGTGACGAGTTAATGAAGCTGATGGTGAAAGCGCCGGCTAAAATAAACCTTTCATTAGATGTATTACATAAGCGTTCGGATGGTTATCATGAAGTTAAAATGGTCATGACAACCATTGATTTAGCTGATCGAGTAGAATTGGCAGAAAGATATGATCAAAAAATTGTGATTCATTCACATGATCGTTATGTACCAGATGATCATCGTAACTTGGCTTATCAAGCGGCACAGCATTTAAAAGACCGCTTTCATATAAATAAAGGAGTGACTATTTCCATTGTCAAGGCGATTCCTGTTGCAGCCGGATTGGCAGGAGGAAGCAGTGATGCCGCAGCTACGTTAAGAGGATTAAATAAACTGTGGGGATTAAACCTTTCAATCGATGAATTGGCTTCCCTAGGCGCAGAGATTGGATCCGATGTTTCTTTTTGTGTGTACGGGGGGACAGCATTAGCCACGGGAAGGGGAGAAATCATTGAGCAAATTGAACCCCCTCCTAATTGCTGGGTTATTTTAGCGAAACCGGAAATTGGCGTATCGACCGCAGAGGTATATAAAAATCTTGATTTATTGAACGTCCAGCATCCCAATGTCGAAGCAATGGTTCAGGCGATCAGCAATAAAGATTATGACAAAATGTGCAGCCTTGTAGGAAATGTGCTAGAAAGCGTTACCTTGCATATGCACCCGGAAGTGGCCCTTATTAAAGAACAAATGAAGCGCTTTGGGGCAGATGCAGTGTTAATGAGTGGGAGCGGCCCGACGGTGTTCGGATTGGTCCAATACGATTCACGTATGCAAAGGATCTACAACGGTTTACGGGGATTCTGTGAGAAGGTTTATGCTGTAAGGTTATTAGGAGAACGAGTAGATATTGATTGAAACCGTATATTAATGTTATATTTACATTAAAACATTCGGTTTTTAGGAGGTTACCATGAAGTTTCGGCGAAGCGGACGATTAATTGATATGACACACTACTTTCTTCAAAACCCTCAACGTCTCATTCCATTAACATATTTTGCTGATAAATATAACTCCGCTAAATCCTCTATTAGTGAAGATATGGCAATTATTAAACACACGTTTGAACAACAAGGTGTGGGAACTCTGTTGACCTTGCCAGGTGCAGCAGGAGGCGTTAAATTTATCCCGAAAGCTTCAGTAGAAGAAGCTAAGGGCTTTATTGATGAACTTTGTGGGATGATGGCAAGTCCTGAGCGTCTTCTTCCAGGCGGTTATTTATATTTAACAGATATTTTAGGAAATCCAAGAGTAGTCAACAAAATTGGCCGGTTGTTTGCTTCTGTATATGCTGAACGTAAGATTGATGTAGTCATGACGGTAGCAACAAAAGGAATCCCATTAGCTTATGCAGTAGCACAGTTTTTAGATGTACCCGTCGTGATTGTGCGTAAAGACAGCAAAGTAACAGAGGGATCGACGGTGAGTATTAATTACGTGTCAGGTTCTTCTAAGCGAATTCAAACGATGTTGTTAGCGAAAAGAAGTTTGGAGACAGGCTCTAATGTCTTAATTATCGATGATTTTATGAAAGCCGGAGGAACCGTAAATGGAATGATTAGTTTGCTGGAAGAATTCCAAGCTAAAGTAGCGGGAATCGGCGTGTTGGTGGAATCGGAGGACATAGAAGAACGGTTAGTAGATGAGTACATTTCCCTTGTAAAATTGACAGATGTGAATGTTAAAGAAAAACAAATTAACGTTAAAGAAGGGAATTACTTTGCACATTTGTAAAGTATGTGATACAAAAAGGATATAATTGTCTAAACAGGGGGCCAAAAATATGAAACAAGTTCAAACGAAAGCAGCACCACAAGCTATCGGACCATACTCACAAGGAATTATTGTGAACAACATGTTTTACAGTTCAGGACAAATTCCTTTAAGACCGGATGGAACGTTGGTTGAAGGCGGTATCGAAGAACAAACAGAACAGGTGTTCGAGAATCTGAAGGCTGTTTTGGAAGCAGCAGGAGCTTCTCTTTCCACAGTCGTAAAAGCAACGGTATTCATTAAAGATATGAATGACTTTGCTCAATTAAATGAAGTATATGCCCAATATTTTGCTGATCACAAGCCGGCACGTTCATGCGTGGAGGTAGCTAGGCTTCCGAAAGACGTACTAGTTGAAATTGAAGTCGTAGCACTAGTGAAATAATTATTTATCGTATTAGCTATGTAAAAGTCTAGTATCGGTTTTAGGTTTTCTTTCGGCTTTTGTACGAATGAGCACAAAATATTGAAAATCGAAATTGTTTTTCGAAAGATCATCATATCAAAAGACATGAAAGTTCATTTCGATTTTCTTTTATGTTTCTTTCCTAAAATAAGCTAGGGAGTCTGCTAGAAAAGGCAGGCTTTTTTTGACGTTTTCTCAGTTGATAACTAAATTTTAAAAATAATATAAAAAATTTTTTAGAATTGAAGGAAAATAAAAAAAACTGTGGAATTAATTATTAAAGCTTGATTTAGGAAAAGGTGGTGAACATAATGGAAGTAACTGACGTAAGATTACGCCGCGTAAATACCGATGGACGTATGAGAGCGATTGCATCAATTACGTTAGATAATGAATTTGTCGTTCATGATATTCGTGTAATCGATGGCAATAATGGCTTATTCGTAGCAATGCCTAGTAAACGTACGCCAGACGGTGAATTCCGCGATATCGCTCATCCAATTAACTCTAATACTCGCGGAAAAATTCAAGATGCTGTTTTATCTGAATATCACCGATTAGGTGAACTGGAAGTTGAATTTGAAGAAGCGGGTGCTTCATAAAATATGTCAAAAGCCTATTGTTAACAATAGGCTTTTCTTTTGTTTTTCTTTTCCTTTTCCCCCATTTTTCTTCAAAGTACTGACAAAAATATGTACTTTTTCTTCATTCCTTGAAATACCCGTCTATTTAGGATATATTCTTAATGGATAAAAAGGTAAATTGGAGGCCGGTTATGACAAATAGATATGCAGTCATATTGGCAGCTGGACAAGGAACACGCATGAAGTCATCTTTATATAAAGTGTTACATCCTGTCTGTGGCAAGCCAATGGTTCAGCATGTCATTGATCAATTATCAGAATTACAATTAACAAAGATGATTACGATTGTTGGTCATGGTGCTGAAAAAGTTCGAGCACATGTTGGTGATAAAAGTTTATTTGCCCTGCAAGAAGAACAACTTGGGACAGCTCATGCTGTTATGCAAGCAAAAGATTTACTTGCTGATGCAGAAGGAACAACGATTGTTATATGTGGAGACACACCTTTAATTACTGCGGAAACAATCGATGCTTTGCTTCAACATCATGAACATACAAAAGCTAAGGCAACCATCTTAACTGCCTATGCAGAAGATCCGACAGGTTACGGACGAATCATTCGTAACGAAGATGGATTAGTAGAGAAAATCGTGGAACATAAAGATGCCACAGAGGAAGAGAGAACGGTTAAAGAAATTAATACAGGAACATATTGCTTTGACAATAAAGCATTGTTTGATTCCTTATCGAAAGTATCCAATGATAATGTTCAAGGAGAGTATTACTTACCGGACGTGGTTGAAATTTTAAAACAAGCTGGTGAAGTGGTTTCTGCTTATCAGACGCATCATTTTGAGGAAACATTAGGTGTAAATGACCGATATGCATTATCACAGGCTGAAGAAATCATGAAAAAGCGCATTAACAAAAAACATATGTTAAATGGTGTTACCATTATTGATCCATCGAACACATATATTTCTGCGGATGCGCAAATCGGCCGTGATACTGTTATCTATCCTGGAACTATGATTCAAGGTGCGAGCACAATCGGAGAACGTTGTGAGATTGGACCGAATACAGAAATCAAAGATTGCCAAATTGGAAACGATACAGCCCTTCGACATTCTGTAGCTCATGATAGTGAAATCGGCCATGAAGTCAAAATTGGTCCTTTTGCTCATATACGTCCTCAATCCCAAATTGCAGATGAGGTCCGTATCGGCAACTTTGTAGAAATCAAGAAAACATCATTTGGCAAGGGAAGCAAGGCCTCTCATCTAAGTTATATCGGTGATGCTGAAGTGGGTGAAAATGTAAACTTAGGCTGCGGTTCAATAACTGTTAACTATGATGGGAAAAATAAATTCTTGACCAAGATAGAAGATGGAGCTTTTATTGGATGCAACTCTAACTTAATTGCTCCTGTAAGGGTAGGAAAAGGAGCTTATGTAGCAGCCGGCTCAACAATTACAGACGATGTGCCTGGAAATGCATTATCGATTGCGCGTGCACGTCAGGTAAACAAAGAAGACTACGCAGAAAAAATGGATGTTCATAAAAAATCCTAATGGAGGGGCTTATACTAAAATGTCAAAACAATATGGTGACGATAATTTAAAAGTATTTTCGTTAAATTCAAACGCTGGATTAGCTGAAGAGATTGCAAAAGTGATCGGCGTAGAACTTGGACAATGCTCAGTTACACGTTTTAGCGATGGAGAAATTCAAATTAATATTGAAGAAAGTATTCGCGGCTGCGATGTATTCGTTATCCAATCGACAAGTGCACCCGTTAACGAACACATTATGGAATTACTCATCATGATTGACGCCTTAAAGCGTGCTTCTGCTAAGACAATTAGCATTGTTATGCCTTACTATGGTTATGCTCGCCAGGATCGCAAAGCGCGTGCGCGCGAGCCGATCACAGCTAAATTAGTAGCGAACTTATTAGAAACAGCAGGTGCAACGCGTGTGATTACATTAGACTTGCATGCACCGCAAATTCAAGGTTTCTTTGATATCCCAATTGACCACTTGGTAGGGGTTCCGATTTTAGGAGAATACTTTAAGAGTAAAAACCTTGAAGATATTGTTGTGGTATCCCCAGACCATGGTGGGGTAACACGTGCAAGAAAATTAGCTGAGCGTTTAAAAGCTCCAATCGCCATCATTGATAAACGCCGCCCGCGTCCGAATGTAGCGGAGGTTATGAACATCGTTGGTAACATTGAAGGCAGAACAGCCATCTTAATCGATGATATGATTGATACAGCAGGAACAATTACTCTTGCTGCCAATGCCCTTGTAGAAAACGGTGCAACAGATGTATATGCTTGCTGTACACATCCGGTGTTATCTGGCCCAGCTATCGAGCGTATTCAAAATTCTAAAATTAAAGAATTGGTTGTAACAAACTCCATTAATTTACCGGAAGAAAAGAAAATTGAGAAATTGACTCAATTATCAGTAGCGCCGTTAATCGGGGAAGCGATCATCCGGGTTCATGAAGATTTATCAGTAAGTACGTTGTTCGATTAATAAAGAGAGAAAGAGGCACCGCCCATAGGCAGTGTCTCTTTTGTGTCTTAAGTTCCATGTTTAACAAGAAGAGAATTGGGGAACGTTTATATTAGACAATTATTAGGCATGGAAGGTGAAATAGATTGAGTACATTATTAAAAGCAACTGAACGCAAGGATTTAAAACATTCAACGACTACGAGGCTGAGGAAACAAGGAAACTTCCCGGCAGTGGTATACGGAAATAAAGTGGAATCAAAACCTATCTCTATTAATAGTGCAGATTTTATTAAGGCGATCAGAGAATCAGGACGAAATGGTGTTTTGACATTAACGGTCGATAACGATAAATTCTCCGTAATGCTTCACGATATTCAAACCGATCCATTAAAGAGAGAAGTACTTCACGCGGACTTCCAGGTGGTAGATATGTCTAAAGAAGTCGAAGTGGACGTAAATATCGTCTTAACGGGTGATGCACCTGGCGTGAAGGAGGGTGGAGTCATGCAGCAGGCCATCCACCAAGTATCGGTTCGTGCCCTTCCGCAAGACATCCCCTCTTCTATTGAAATCGACGTATCCAACTTGCAAATCGGTGACACGGTTACGGTGGAAAACATCGATACAAACGGCAAGTACGAACTTAACCATGAGCCGAGTGAAACGATTGCTTCTATTCTCCCTCCTAAACAAGAGGAGGACATTGACAGCGGGGAGCAGCAAGATGAGCTAGATGAGGCGGAAAAAACGGAGAATACAGAAGAAAAAAGTGAAGAGTAAATGAAAAGACGTGACCATAAAAGGTTACGTCTTTTCGTATGAATTGATTATAATAAAGATAATGCGAGTATTTTGGAAAGGAGTACACTTATTTGAAACTGATTGTAGGATTAGGCAACCCAGGGAGAGATTATGAATATACAAGACATAACATCGGGTTTATGATTATTGATGAATTGGCCGATCGTTTTAATATTCGATTGGATAAAATGAAATTTAATGGCTTATATGGGCAAGGAATAGTAAAAGGTGAAAAAGTCATATTATTAAAGCCGTTAACATATATGAATTTATCAGGAGAATCAATTCGCCCGTTAATGGATTATTATAATATCGAAATAGAGGATTTTTTGGTTATTTATGATGACCTTGACTTGCCTCAAGGCAAAATCCGGCTTCGAACAAAAGGAAGTCCCGGGGGACACAATGGAATTAAATCCATTCAGCATCATTTGAAGACGCAAGAATTTAAGCGAATTCGGGTTGGCATCGACCGGCCTCAAAATGGGATGAAAGTAACGGATTATGTACTTGGAAGATTTACAAACGAAGAAATGGTATTATTAAAAGAGGCCATCCATAAATCTGTTCTAGCAAGCGAAGAATGGATAAATCGTTCATTTTTGGAAGTGATGAATCTGTATAATGGTTAAGTGATGAATAAACCGCCTCCTAAATGTCCATAATAGCAGTAAAACAATTGGGAGGATATCTATGTCTATCCATTACTTTTGCAGGCATTGCGGCTGTAAGGTGGGAGCGATCGATCAAACAACGCTTGACAGTAAACAACTTGGTTTTGATCATTTAACCTCACAAGAAAGAAAAGAATTCATTCACTATCATGCAAACGGTGACATGTCCATCAAAACGATTTGTGAGGATTGTCATGAAGCATTAGATAGAAATCCAGATTATCATCAGTTTGAAACATTTATACAGTAAATATAGCTTTGGTGTAAAACCCAAAGCATTTTTCTGTTTATATAAATCGTTTCACGAGAGGAGGGAATCCTTTGATAGGGATTAAAAAGCATTTTTATACAATGGAAGATATACAAATAATTATTCAGAGTTTGGAAGAAGGATTGAGGGAACAATTGATTGCGGGCTTATCGGGCTCTGCCCGTTCGGTTCTGGCCGCTGCTTTGCATGAGCAGAAACAATACCCTCTTTTAATAGTGACTCATAATTTATATCAGGCACAAAAAGTTTACGATGATTTAGTGAATTTATTGCCGAGTGAACAAATATTTCTGTATCCTGCCAATGATTTGATCGCCTCAGAGTTGGGAACAGCAAGTCCAGAACTTCGGGCACAGCGTATTGATGTGCTGAATTATTGGAGTTGCCAATCAAAGGGAGTGATTGTCACCCCAATCTCTGGATTAAGAAAAATGTTGCCTCCTAAAACGCTATGGCAAAAAAGTCAGTTGACTTTTAAAGTAGGAGAAGACGTTGAATTAGATGAGCAATTGATGAAGTTAGTATCGTTAGGATATGAACGTGTAGGCATGGTTGCATCTCCTGGTGAGTTTAGTATTAGGGGCGGAATTATTGATATTTATCCTCTGACAGAAGAGCTTCCTGTGCGTATTGAGTTATTCGATACAGAGATTGACTCGATTCGAACGTTTACGATAGAGAATCAACGCTCTCAGAAAAAGATGGAGCAGGTAACGATAGGGCCTGCCATTGAAACCATTTTTACAGAAGAGGATCTACAAAGAGGAATTGGCTCATTAGAAAAGGGACTTTCAGAAACGGTCAAAAAAGTGAAGGATCCGGCTGTAAAAGAAAAAATTCTTGAACATGTAGGACAAGAGCTTGAGCAATTGAAACAAGGCTCTATTCCTGAGCATATATTTAAGTACCTATCTTTATTCTATGAAAAGCCTAC
The DNA here is from genome assembly GCF_042649685.1 of Bacillus songklensis. Taxonomy (NCBI): domain Bacteria; kingdom Bacillati; phylum Bacillota; class Bacilli; order Caryophanales; family Bacillaceae; genus Bacillus; species Bacillus songklensis. Next base: position 24,445 of record NZ_JBHRZT010000005.1, read on the forward strand.
AAGTTTACTAGATTATGTTCCAGATGAGACAGTGGTCATTCTTGATGAGACGACTCGGATTCATGAGACGTCAGATCAACTGGATAAAGAGGAAGCCGACTGGATCACGGATTTATTATCAACAGGTAAAATCATTCATAATGTCACGTTTTCACAGAAATTAGGCAATCTAATCGGGAAAACGAACAAAAGACGTATTTATTTATCTTTATTTTTAAAGCACATTCCGTTTACAAACCCTCAAAATATTGTAAATATATCCTGTAAATCCATGCAGCAGTTTTACGGGCAAATGAACTTGCTGAAAAACGAAATTGATCGCTGGATGAAAAGTAACACAGCTGTTGTGATGCTTGGGGCTGACCAAGAACGTGTCGAAAAGCTTGAACGTGTATTAGCCGATTATGATATCCAGGCATCGATTCTTTCGAGCGACAGTGACATCGTCCAAGGCAATGTTCAAATCTTAGAAGGGGACTTACAGGCTGGATTTGAGCTTCCGATGCATAAGCTTGCGGTGTTGACAGAAGAAGAATTGTTCAAAAAACGTATCAAGAAAACTCAGAGACGTCAAAAACTTTCCAATGCAGAGCGAATTAAGAGCTATTCGGAGTTGAATGTAGGCGATCATGTTGTTCACGTGAATCACGGAATCGGAAGATATTTAGGGATTGAAACGTTAGAAATTAACGGCATCCATAAAGACTATATTCACATTAAATATGAAGGCAGCGATAAATTATATGTCCCTGTCGAACAGATTGATCAGGTTCAAAAGTATGTCGGATCTGAAGGAAAAGAGCCAAAGCTTTATAAGTTAGGCGGAAGCGAATGGAAAAAGGTTAAGAAGAAAGTCGAATCCTCTGTACAGGATATTGCTGACGATTTAATCAAACTTTACGCGGAACGTGAAGCAAGCAAAGGGTATGCTTTTTCACCGGATGGAGATATGCAGCGAGCATTTGAGTCATCTTTCCCTTACCAGGAAACAGAGGATCAATTACGTTCTATCCATGAGATTAAACGTGATATGGAACGTGAACGCCCAATGGACCGTCTGTTATGCGGAGATGTAGGGTATGGGAAAACAGAAGTAGCCATCCGTGCTGCTTTTAAAGCAATTAGTGATGGAAAGCAAGTGGCCTTCTTAGTTCCAACCACTATTCTGGCGCAGCAGCATTATGAAACCATTAGGGAACGCTTTCAAGAATATCCGATCAATATTGGGTTACTCAGCCGCTTCCGTACGCGAAAGCAGCTTCAAGAGACAATAAAAGGCCTGAAAAATGGAACGGTTGATATTGTCGTCGGTACCCATCGTCTTCTTTCTAAAGATGTTACTTACAAAGATCTAGGGTTACTAATTGTCGATGAAGAGCAACGTTTTGGGGTCACGCATAAAGAGAAAATCAAACAAATGAAAACGAATGTAGACGTGTTAACTTTAACGGCGACGCCGATACCAAGGACTCTGCACATGTCCATGCTGGGGGTTCGGGATTTATCGGTCATTGAAACACCGCCGGAAAACCGTTTCCCTGTCCAAACATACGTTGTGGAGTACAACCCTGGTCTAGTAAGAGAAGCCATCGAACGGGAATTAGCCCGCGATGGACAAGTATACTTCCTTTATAATCGGGTAGAAGACATCGAAAGGAAAGCGGAAGAAATAGCCATGTTAGTACCTGATGCGCGTGTGACATTTGCACATGGGAAGATGAATGAAAATGAACTGGAAGCTGTCATTTTGAGCTTTTTAGAAGGTGAGTATGATGTGCTCGTTAGTACGACCATCATTGAAACGGGTGTTGACATTCCAAATGTTAATACATTAATTGTCCATGATGCGGATAAGATGGGTTTATCCCAATTGTATCAATTGCGTGGACGTGTAGGGCGTTCCAGTCGTGTGGCTTACGCCTACTTCACTTATCGGAAAGACAAAGTGTTAACAGAAGTGGCAGAGAAAAGATTACAGACGATTAAAGAATTTACGGAATTAGGATCCGGGTTCAAGATTGCAATGAGAGATTTGTCAATTCGGGGAGCGGGAAATCTGCTTGGTGCTCAGCAGCATGGTTTTATTGATTCAGTTGGTTTTGATTTGTATTCTCAAATGTTGAAAGAAGCAATTGAAGAGAGAATAGAAACCGGGCAAGAGAAGGAAGAAGCATTTGAAGTAGAAATCAATGTCGATATCGATGCTTATATTCCGGACCACTATATTTCAGATGGACGCCTAAAAATTGAAATGTACAAACGCTTCCGATCCATTGAAACATTAGAGGATGTGGAAGAACTACAAGATGAAATGATTGACCGATTTGGTGATTACCCGGAAGAAGTCGCTTATTTATTTAAGATTGCCGAATTAAAAGTATATGCCAAATTGAACTTTGTCGAATCTATTATTCAAGCTAAACAAAATGTCACAATCCTCTTATCAGAAAAAGCTAGTGAAACCATTGATGGGGCAAAATTATTTAAGATGAGTAACGAATTCGGCCGTATGATTAGCTTAGGAATGGAAGGTAAGAAAGTGAAAATGGTTATTAACACTAAAGGTCTTTCACAAGATAAATGGTTGGATATCGCTTACCAAATGGTCAAGGAACTGCCTAAGGCACAGCGAGAAGGGGTTAAAAGCTAAAAGGTATGGAGGGTGTCCCTCCATACTTTTTTAAAATAAAAAATTTCCATTTTTTTCAGAAAAGGAGTTTGGATAAAAAAGGACGAGGGTACAAATTATACAACGAAGTGATACATCCTCTTTTATCCCGCTCTAATGGGCAGTAAGATTCCCCCCTGCTGCAAGCTCTGTTCAAACTGCCTGTAAGAGCCGGAGGAGTTTAACTAACACTCGGGGGTGGGGTGAACAAAACCCCTGCCGAGTGTAGTTACACTTTATAAAAATTTAAGGTTTAGTTTTGAAAAAGGTTGTTAACGATTATGTTGGGGACTTTTTAACAAAAAAAGATACTGTTGGTGTATAGAAGTTCAATTGTGAAGGATACTAATTTCAACAATGGTGATATCTTCAATCAAAGGACATGATGAACATTGTCACCAAATATTTTTCAATCATCATATGAAAGTGAGGCTTCCATGGATGAAAGCAACAGGTATTGTTCGTCGTATTGATGATTTAGGTAGGGTAGTCATACCGAAAGAAATTAGAAGAACATTGCGTATTCGTGAGGGAGATCCATTAGAAATATTTGTGGATCGTGATGGAGAAGTCATTTTAAAGAAATATTCTCCAATCAGCGAACTTAGTGATTTTGCAAAGGAATATGGAGAAGCCCTGTATGACAGTCTAGGCCATCCGGTGTTAATTTGTGACCGGGACGTTTTTATTGCTGTAGCAGGTGGATCTAAGAAAGAATATTTAAATAAGAATATTAGTGAACTTGTAGAAGAAGTAATGGAAAGCCGCAATTCAGTATTAGTGACTGAACAAAAACAGATTGAGCTTGTAGATGGTAATGAAGAAGATGTTGTTTCTTATACAGTTGGACCAATCGTGGCAAACGGTGATCCGATAGGGGCCGTTGTCATCTTCTCCAAGGATAAATCATTAAGCGAAATTGAACATAAAGCAGTCGAAACAGCAGCTGGATTCTTATCCCGTCAAATGGAGCAATAAAAACAATCTTTGGTGAGACAAGCTTTAGGAATTTATTTTATACTAATTCTTTCTCCCGTTATGTTAGTGATAAGAGTATGGGTACACATTGATTATCGTTATTGTGTAAGCAATCATTCACAAATAATAGGGTGTTCAAAAAGCATTTGGCTTTTGGGCACCCTATTATTTTTGGCTGTCCAGCCATATTCTATTCGGAACTCATGATATAATTACTGGTGTTCTTTTTTGAAAAGGATAGGAAGGACGAGTATGATAGGTGAAAAGAATAGATGAACATATAACAGAAAGACCGCTGCGAAGGTTGTTGAATGGTGCTGTCATTTTAACTATGGCGGCATTGGTCTCCAAAATACTAAGCGCCGGATATCGGATTCCATATCACTATATAGCTGGTGATGTAGGATTTTATATCTATCAGCAGATTTATCCTTTTTACGGCTTAGCCGTATTATTTAGTACATACGGATTTCCAGTCATCATCTCTAAGTTGATTGCGCAAGAGATGGGGAAAGGGCGTAGGGAATCGGTTTTTCATATTGTAAAAGTCTCTTTTACTGCCCTGCTTCTCCTAAATGTTTTATTATTTTCCATTCAGTATGGAGCAGCTGAACAAATTGCGGATTTAATGGGGGATGCCCAACTGACGAACCTTATAAAAATCGTTTCATTTTCCTTTTTGCTGACTCCTTTTATTGCCGTAGCAAGAGGATATTATCAAGGACAAAATAACATGATTCCCACCGCTGTGTCACAAGTAGTGGAACAAACGGTTCGAGTGTCCGCTATCCTTGTTTTTTCATATTCCTTATTAAGCAAGGGATATGGAGTATATAAAGCAGGGGCAGGAGCAATAGCTGGTTCAGTTGCCGGAGGATTTGCATCTCTTGCTGTTTTACTCTTTTTTCTTTCAAAGCATCAAGGGGGCCTTTTTTTTACAAAGTCAAAAGGAGTGACTGTACAAACAAAAAAAATTTTACAAGCTCTATTCATTCAAGGGACATTAATCTCCATTAGCAGCATGGGAATCTTATTGATACAATTCATTGATTCATTTACTTTGTATGCACAGCTTGTTGAAAATGGATTGGACGAACACGCGGCAAAATCCATAAAAGGGATCTATGACCGCGGTTTACCTCTCATTCAGTTAGGTACAGTTGTAGGTACAGCATTTTCCCTTTCATTGGTTCCGGTGATTTCTGCAGCCATTGTGAAGAAGGACTATAGTCTTCTAAAGGAAAAAACGGAATTGTCCATTCGGTTGTCTTTTGTAGTGGGAGTGGGAGCCGTTTTAGGACTGATTGGAATCATGGAACCAACCAATATTATGTTATACGGCGATGTATTAGGGACAGGGATGCTGAGAGTATTTTGTGTTATGATTTTATTTACAACGCTTGTCGCCGCATCAGCCGCTATTTTACAAGGAATGGACCATGCCGGAATATCTGCTCTGACAATGGTGGCAGGAATGGTCGTAAAGTGGGTATTGAACATGGTACTGATTCCTGCATATTCAACAACAGGAGCTGCTGTTTCTTCTGTTGTAAGTTTTGCTCTTATTGCTGTTATGAACAATTTATACCTTTATAAAAAGCTTGGATTTCCTGTTATTAAAGGGAGAACATTATGGCTGACATTCAAAGCTGGTGCAGGAATGTTGCTGGTGCTGCTTATCTATAAAGAGGTATGGCAATGGATTAGTCCCTCCCTTCTTGAACGGAACTGGAGAGTAGTTTGGGAAGCGTTAAGTGGCGTTGCAGTAGGAGGCCTCTTTTATGGTTGGATGATTTTACGAAATCACCTGTTTACGAAAGAAGAAGTGTTAAAAATCCCTTATGGGGACAAACTGTCTAAATGGATGAAATCCTAAATGGAGGATTGAAATATGGAGAAAAAAATTACAATTATTGGATTAGGGGCTGGAGATCTTAACCAATTAACCATTGGAATGTGGAAAGAGCTGAAAGACGCGGAGCATTTATTTTTAAGGACAAAAGAGCATCCAGTCGTGGGCGATTTGATTACAGAAGGAATTTCCTTTACCTCTTTTGATGAAATTTATGAGCAATGGGATACATTCGAAAAAGTGTATGAAGAGATTGTGGAAGAGTTATTTAAGGCTGCTCATGAAAAAGGTGCAATTGTGTATGCGGTACCTGGGCATCCCCTTGTTGCAGAGCGTGCCGTTCAACTTTTGCTTGGGCAAGGAATGGAAAGAGGAGTGGAGGTGACGGTAAAAGGGGGACAAAGCTTTTTAGATCCTATTTTTGCTGCTTTACATATCGATCCCATTGAAGGATTTCAGCTTTTGGACGGAACGGCACTTAAAAGAGAGGAGATCCAGTTAACCAATCATGTGTTAATTGCCCAGGTTTATGACCAATTTATTGCTTCTGAAGTAAAGTTAACATTAATGGAGGAATTGCCGGATGATTATGAAGTGTTTATTGTAACGGCGGCAGGCAGTCATTTAGAAGAGATTAAAAAGGTGAAATTATATGAGTTGGACCGTGAAGTGACATTAAACAATCTAACGACTTTATATGTGCCGCCAGTGAAGCAGTCAGAGACTTTGTATCATCAGTTTGAAGCACTCCGTGAAATCATTGCAACACTGAGGGGACCAAATGGTTGTCCTTGGGATCGAAAGCAAACACATGAATCTTTAAAGCCTTATTTAATTGAGGAAGCCTACGAGTTAATTGAAGCGATTGATGAACAAGACGATGATCATATCATCGAAGAACTTGGTGATGTTTTGCTCCAAGTGATGTTACATGCTCAAATTGGTGAAGATGATGGAATGTTTAGTATTTCGGATGTGATTCGAATGCTATCGGAAAAGATGGTGCGACGTCATCCACATGTGTTTGGAAGTGTAAAAGTGGAAGATGCAGAAGAGGTCGTGTCAAATTGGAACGACATTAAAAAGAAGGAAAAAGGAATGAAAGAAGAATCCCTCATACAGGCCGTACCTAAACAAGCTACAAGCTTAATGAAAGCATATCAGTATCAAAAAGCCGCTGCTAAAGCAGGGTTTGATTGGAAAGATGTTCAGCCTATGTGGGAAAAAGTAAAAGAAGAAATCGACGAGTTTCAGGAAGAAGTAAAACATGCCGAAGATAAAACAGAGGCAATGAGCAAGGAATACGGGGATATTTTATTTGCGTTAGTGAATGTAGCGCGGTTCTATAAGATTGATCCTGAAGTGGCTTTGGCGGGAACAAATCAGAAATTTGCTCGACGTTTTCAATACATTGAAAAGCGGGTAAAAGATTTAAATCGCCCCTTTTCGGCGTTTACTCTTGAGGAACTCGATCAATTTTGGAACGAAGCAAAGGAAAACGGACTGTAAGAAAGGGAGAGTGTTTTGGGATGATGAGACTAGACAAATTTTTAAAGGTTTCTCGCTTGATTAAAAGACGAACCTTGGCCAAAGAGGTGGCTGATCAAGGACGTATCAGCATCAACGGAATAACAGCTAAAGCAAGTACGAATGTAAAAGAGGGCGATGAATTAACGATTCAATTCGGGACAAAACGAGTAACAGTTAAAGTAGAGTCCTTGCAGCAAACAGCCAAAAAAGAAGAAGCGGGCAATTTATACACAGTTATAAAAGAAGAGAAAATTGTAAACGAATAAGGGTTTTTGTCTTAGGAGGGCTTGTTCTAAATTTTTTTTCATCCTCATATGTTTAAACAAGAGAAGGTGAGAGCGAAATATGTTTATAAATACCAGAGACATAAGAGCTCTCATTTATTGAGGTGGGGGATGAAAATGAACCAATATTATGAAACAGGCAATGCTAATAAAGATCATACTCCAAATCATGATGTTATCATGAAAGGTCGAAGGCTCTTAGATATTACAGGTGTTAAACAAGTAGAAAGCTTCGATAACGAAGAGTTTTTATTAGAAACTGTAATGGGTTTTTTATCTATTAGGGGTCAAAATCTTCAAATGAAGAATTTGGATGTAGACAAAGGGATTGTCTCGATAAAAGGGAAAGTTTTTGATATCATTTATTTAGATGAAAATCAATCGGAGAAAGCTAAAGGATTTTTTAGCAAGTTATTCCGATGACGTTAACCACTCAATTTTATACCATTCTTTCAATGATTGCGATGGGCAGCTATTTAGGTGCTGCCCTCGATACGTATCAATTTTTTTTAAATCGCCCCAAAAGAGCGGGCTGGATTGTCTTTATTAACGATGTATTATTTTGGGCGCTACAAGCATTGTTGTTTTTTTATGTATTATTTTATGTGAATGAAGGGGAACTGCGCTTATATGCTTTTTTAGCTATTTTGTGCGGTTTTGCTGCGTATCAAAGTTTATTTAAAACTGTTTATATGCGCCTTTTAAAAATGATCATTAACATGATTGTTCTAACATACGGTTTTGTAGTTCGACTAATTCAGCTGCTGATTGTGAAACCTGTTTTGCTGGTTTCTCGCCTTTTAGTAATGATCCTTTTGTTTGTATACAAAAGCCTTTTGGCATTGTTGAAAATTACCTGGAAGATTGTATGGGCACCTATTCGCTGGATTGGAATGATTATATGGCGAATGATGCCTAAAAATGTAAAGAGCTTTTTACATTCTTCTTTTAAGTATGTAGAAGGATTTTACAAAAAAATCAAGAATACGAAACAAAGGATAAAAGCGTGGATCGATTATTTTAAAAAGAAGGAGGACAAGTAGTAATGAGTGCCATACGAAAAAAGAATGTGACGCAATTAAATACAGAATATGTTTCCCAACAGCAAATCATGCAAGAGAGCTCTAACCGGAAGCGTATAGGGCTCATTAGACGTTTGACCGCTTTTGGAGTTCTGGCTGTTATCATATCTGTATTTATGATTTCTACTCTTATCTCGCAGGCCTCAACCATCTCGGATAAGAAAAAGGAAAAAGTACAATTAACCGAGCAGTTAGCGCAAATGAAACAAAAAGAAAAACATTTAAAAGATGAAGTTGTGAAATTAAATGATGAAGAATACATTAAAAAGATTGCGAGACGGGACTACTTCTTATCAGAAAAAGGTGAAATCATCTTCAATGTGAAAGACGGGTCTTCATCTGATTGACAGCATAAAATCGCTTTAGGTATAATTATAATAAATCGTTTTTGTATATTTTTTAAGGAGGAGCATTTTTTTTATGTCAATTGAAGTAGGCAGCAAGTTACAGGGAAAGGTAACAGGCATTACTAATTTTGGAGCGTTTGTGGAGCTGCCAGAAGGCTCAACAGGCTTGGTTCACATCAGTGAGGTTGCGGATAATTATGTTAAAGACATTAATGATCATTTAAAGGTCGGTGACCAAGTAGAGGTTAAGGTCATTAATGTAGAAAAAGACGGTAAGATCGGTTTATCTATAAAAAAAGCGAAAGAACAACCTCAAAGCCGTGAAGGCCGTGAAGGATATCGTCCAAACCGCAATCGAAATCATGATCGCAATCGAAGTCATGAACGCGATCGTGGTGGAAAAGAAAATTTTGAACAAAAAATGGCACGCTTCTTAAAAGACAGCGAAGATCGCTTATCTTCCCTGAAGCGTCACACTGAGTCTAAACGAGGTGGACGCGGAGCAAGACGAGGCTAACTTGTTGTTTATTAATAAATAAAGATGAATCGTATGGTTACACTCTTAACTTAGTTAAGGGTGTTTTTGTTTTATTGAACAGTTTGATAAGGAGGAATGCGGCGGGTATTGATAGTGCCATAAAGTGATTACAGCAAGTAGAAGTTACGAAAAAACCAGTCGTTACGGATGAAATCGTAATCGGAAAGCGTACGGTTGAGGAAACTCAAAAAGTTGCAGATATGATTAAGAAAGAAGAAGTTCATATTGATCGAGATGGAAATCCTCGTGTAGAAGGGGACAGTGAATTAGAAGGTTCATTAGAAATAAAAATAAGTGAAAAATTGTAAATTTTGATGTAAAAAGTGAAATAAGGCTTGAAAAGATAATGTCCTTAGAAACTTTTACCATTAACCTAATAGAAAAGGCACTGCTCAGAAGCAGCGCCTTTTCTTATGACCCGTACGGGATTCGAACCCGTGTTACCGCCGTGAAAGGGCGGTGTCTTAACCGCTTGACCAACGGGCCATTTTATAAAGTAGCGGCGGAGGGGATCGAACCCCCGACCTCACGGGTATGAACCGTACGCTCTAGCCAGCTGAGCTACACCGCCATGTTTTGTTCTTTAAAGGACAATTAATATAATATCTATTTTAAATTAGAAAGTCAACATATTTTTTAAAAAAGTAGATGAGAAGAAAAAAGGAATAATCTTTTCTTTTTACGACACATTTCATAACTTCATGATCATTATACACTGATATCCTCACATTTTGTATGGTTTTTGTAGGAAGAACAGAAAATAGTCGAACGATTCTTTTATTCTAATAGTTCTTTTGACAAAAAATGAAAGTCACATTCTATATAATTACATATAAGTATATTTATTCGGGTGGTGAAGACATGCAAAAGACAGAGAGAAACTATGCAGGACCGGTAACGGAAGTAGTGTTTAATAGAACGAAATTGGAGTTCTCAAAATTTTGGAGCCAGGTGAATATTAAGGCAGAAAAAGTCATGTTTGAGTGGGGGCTGCTATTACTTGCGGTGGGATTTTTATTGGGACGAGCCCTTATTTTAACAAAGATTATGCCATTTGCCCTTCCGTTCATCGCGACCGTGTATATGATGAAAAGAGAAAAAACGGGCATAGTCGTGTTAGCTGTTTTAGCGGGAGCTTTTTCGATCTCTGTTCAAAATGGGGGATTTATCCTGGCCTCGATCGTGATGTTTTTAATTTTTAATCGATTGAGTCATATCATTGATGTTGACGAATTTAAAAAGCTTCCTTTCACCATTTTTTTTACGATGCTCTTTACCAAGCTGAGTATGTTTTATTTATTAACGAAACAATTGGGTAGTTATGATGCGTTGTTTGCTTCAGTAGAGGCAGGATTGAGCTTTATTCTGACCATGATCTTTCTTCAAAGTGTTCCCCTTTTATCTAATAAAAAGAATCGTCAATCATTGAAAACAGAGGAAGTTATCTGTCTTATCATTCTTTTGGCTTCCGTCTTAACGGGTACAATTGGATGGGAGGTTTATGGACTTTCCTTTGAACATATTTTATCCCGCTATTTGGTGCTGGTGTTTGCTTTTGTAGCAGGAGCTACTGTCGGCTCGACTGTCGGGGTTGTAACAGGGTTAATTTTAAGTCTAGCCAATGTAGCGAGTTTGTATGAAATGAGTTTGCTGGCATTTTCCGGTCTATTAGGGGGATTGTTAAAGGATGGAAAGAAATTCGGCACTTCCATCGGTCTTCTCATTGGAACATCATTAATTGGTTTATACGGTCAAAACAATCAAATTTTATCAGTGAATTTATATGAATCAATCGCGGCTGTCCTGCTTTTTCTTCTCACTCCTAACGTTTGGATTCGAAAAGTGGGAAGGTTGATACCTGGTACAAATGAAAATACCGTAGAACAACAGCAGTATTTACGTAAAATTCGCGATGTGACCGCGACCAGGGTAGAACAGTTTTCAAATGTGTTTGATGCCCTGTCAAAAAGCTTTTCTCAAAATGGCTTGTATGAAGAAACGCAAAGCGAGACGCGGGACATCGATTTTTTTCTAAGCAATGTAACAGAACGAACTTGTCAGCTTTGCTTTAAAAAAGAACAATGCTGGGCTTACCAGTTTGATAAAACATATGATTATATGAAGGGGATTATGCAAGGAATCGAACAAGGTACTCTTCAACAAAATACAAGGCTATTACGGGAAATGGACAAGCATTGCGTGAAAGCCAACAAGGTCGTTGATGTAATTGAGCAGGAATACACATTCTTTCAGGCCAATCAAAAGTTAAAACAACAAATAAGAGAAAGCCGCCGGATTGTAGCCGAGCAATTGTCCGGCGTTTCTCAGGTGATGCAGAATTTTGCTCAGGAAATTAAGCGAGAAAGAGAAAATTTGCACATTCAAGAAGAGCAAATCTTAGAAGTATTAAAGAACTTTGGAATTGAAGTCAATCAAATTGAAATATATAGCTTGGAGCAAGGAAATGTAGATATTGATATGTGGACTCCGTTTTGCAACGGAAGAGGAGAGTGTGAAAAGTTGATTGCCCCTATGCTTTCAGATATTTTAGGGGAGACAATTGTCGTCAAGCGTGAAGAATGTGCGTCCTATCCTCAAGGATATTGCCATGTTTCCTTTGGTTCGACCAAAGCCTATGTTATAGAAACCGGAGTGGCACATGCAGCTAAAGGAGGGGGATTTGTATCGGGAGACAGCTATGCCACACTTGAACTTAACTCAGGAAAATATGCCGTTGCCATTAGTGATGGAATGGGAAATGGTGAAAGGGCTCACTATGAGAGTCATGAAACGCTTCAGCTGCTCAGACAAATTTTACAAACAGGTATAGAAGAAACAATCGCAATTAAATCAGTAAATTCTATTCTGTCACTTAGAACGAATGACGAAGTATTTTCTACTTTAGATTTGGCCATTATCGATTTGCAAGATGCCAACTCAAAATTCCTGAAAATTGGATCAACTCCAAGCTTTGTTAAAAGAGGAGATAAAGTAATTAGGATCCAAGCAAACAACCTTCCTATGGGAATTATCGAAGATTTTGAAGTGGATGTTGTAAGCGAGCAGCTTAAAGCTGGTGACTTGCTTATTATGATGACAGACGGTATATTCGAGGGTCCTAAGCATGTTGAGAATCATGATATGTGGATGAAACGGAAAATTTCCGAACTTCAAACCTCTGACCCTCAAGAAGTAGCCGATTTGATTATGGAAGAAGTCATTCGAACTCGTTCAGGAATGATTGAAGACGATATGACAGTAGTGGTGGCGAAGATACAGCATAATATTCCGAAATGGTCTTCTATACCTGCCCTCAGCTATAAAAAGAAAGCTTTATAAAGTATAGAAGAGGGACTTGGCAGCATGTTCTTTATGCTGCCAAGTCCCTCTTTTGAAATGTCCTCTCCTTAAAGGTATATTTTTCAAGATGGCCGTCAAAGATGATAATATTCATACAAGTAGGAGGGGATTAGAGTGAAGAAAGGAACCATCAGGCAAATGCTTGTTATTACAGATGGAGGCTCTAATACAGGAGAAGACCCTATTGCTATGGCGGCATTGGCAAGAGAACAAGGAATAACGGTAAATGTCATTGGTGTGATAGAAGAAAATATTATTGATGAACAAAGTATGAAAGAGATTGAAGGAATTTCCATGTCGGGCGGAGGAGTAAGTCAGATTGTCTATGCAAAAGAACTTTCCCAAACGGTCCAAATGGTGACAAGGCAAGCGATGACTCAAACACTTCAAGGGGTCGTAAACAAAGAGCTTCAACAAATCTTAGGTTCACGTGTCCAGATGGAGGATTTGCCTCCTGAAAAAAGAGGCGAAGTCATGGAGGTTGTAGATGAATTAAGCGAGACTGTGGACTTAGAAGTGCTTATTTTAGTTGACATGAGTGCAAGTATGAAAAGTAAACTGCCAACTGTAAAAGAGGCACTGTTGGATTTGTCGTTGAGTTTAAACGCGAGGATAGGAGATAATATGTTTGCTATTTTCTTATTTCCTGGGAAAAAGAACGATGTCGAAAAATTACTGGATTGGAGTCCAAAGTTAGAATCCATGTCTACGATTTTTCCGAAGCTAACAGCAGGAGGCATTACGCCAACTGGTCCGGCTATTCGCGAAGCTTTGCATTATTTTAAACAAAAACGCTCGTTAAGGAGTTTATTGACTCGTGATGAACGATCTGCTGAAGAATCAGGTATGTAACTTATCGACAGGGACAGTTGTCAAAGGAAAATGGCATCATCATGCGTACCGCATTGTTAGAAAACTGGGCTCAGGGGCAACGGGTGTTGTGTATTTGGCTGAATCAGCCAAAGTGTTAGTAGCATTGAAGATTAGCTTTAATAATATGTCTGTAACATCAGAAGTGAATGTACTTAGACATTTTGCTAAGGCCCATGGGAAAGTCCTTGGGCCTTCTTTGCTAGACGTTGATGATTGGGAGAGTCCATTAAGTACCTCTCCGCTTTCTTTTTATGTCATGGAATACTTAAAAGGGGAACCTTTTTTAACCTTTGTAAAAAAAAGAGGTGCGGAGTGGACAGGGATTTTAACATTGCAATTATTGAATGACCTTCATCATCTTCATGAATCGGGCTGGGTGTTTGGAGATTTAAAACCAGAAAATTTAATTGTAACGGAATCACCTATTAAGATAAGGTGGTTAGATGTAGGCGGAACAACTCTACAGGGAAGATCAATCAAGGAATTTACGGATTTTTATGACCGGGGATACTGGGGGCTTGGGACAAGAAAAGCTGAGCCCTCTTACGACCTGTTTGCTGTAGCAATGATTATGATAAATACGGCTTATCCGAAGCGTTTCGCGAAACAAGAAAACGGTCTTTTTCAATTGAAACAAATTATTGAATCAAATCAAATATTAAAATCGTATCACCATTGTTTATTCAAAGCCTTAACGGGGAAATATAACCATGCCTTGCAAATGCGGGCGGATTTGCTGAGGCAAATAAGCGGCCAGCCTTCAAAAGAACCGGTAGGGTCAAAAAAAGCCACCCATACTCAGAAAACCAATCCAAAAAAGATACAGAGCAGAATAGCAAAGAGAAGAAAGAAAAGATATCATGTCCTCGAAACGATTTTATTGTTTTTATCTTTAATGGTTGCTTATGCTATGTATGTGTTAATTCAAACATGGTAAAAAACTTTTGAAGAAAATGTGAAACTTTTTATTATGTTTTTCGTATATACAGAAATAATGATACATTTAACATAGAGTAGTGAATTTATCTTTGTTAAGGGTTGATTTTGTCAGATGAAACAGCAAGTAGAACAATTTATGGAAAGACATTCATTAATAGAGCCCGATAAAACGGTTGTAGTAGGTGTTTCCGGAGGCCCTGATTCGCTAGCATTGCTGCATTTGTTGTGGAGTATGAGAGAAAGAAAAAAGATCACGATTGTGGCGGCGCATCTTGATCATATGTTTAGAGGAAAAGAATCAGAGGAAGACATGGAATATGTAAAGATGTTTTGCCGGGAACGAAACATTTTATGCGAGACGGCTCAAATTGATGTATCGTTGTATCAACGAGAAAAAGGACTAGGTGCCCAAGTAGCTGCCCGTGAATGCCGGTATCAATTTTTTGAAACAGTGATGAAAAAATATAAAGCTTCCTATCTTGCCCTGGCTCACCATGGAGACGATCAAGTCGAAACAATCTTGATGAGATTGGCGCGGGGAAGCACGATGACGGGTTATGCAGGAATGCAGATGAAGCGCCCGTTTGCTGGAGGGAATCTTGTTCGACCGTTTTTGACAGTTGAGAAAACCCAAATCCTAGCTTACTGTGAACAAAATGCCTTACAGCCCAGAATTGATAAGAGTAACGAAAAGGAGACTTATACAAGAAATCGATTTCGCCACCATGTCTTATCTTTTTTAAAAGAAGAAAATGCTCATGTTCACAAACAATTTCAATCATTTAGCGAAAAATTGTTAGAAGATGCTCAATACTTGGAGGAATTAACAGTCCAAGCAATGAATAAAGTAATGAAAAGAAAAAAGGAGGAAGTACTCCTCACAAGAGATGCGTTTCTTGAAGTGCGTAAACCTTTACAAAGGAGAGGGATTCAACTAATATTAAACTATCTTTATAAGAAAGTTCCTCCATCTCTTTCCTCGGTTCATGTTGACAACCTTTTGATCTTTCTTGAAAGTGAGCAGCCCTCCGGTGTGCTTCATTTTCCCGACGGTTTAAAAGTTGTTCGTTCATATAACGATTGTTTGTTCACGTTTCACCAGGAAGAAGTTCTTCCCTATATGTATGAGTTAACGATGCCTGGGTATGTGGATTTGCCAAACGGTCGTCAAATCGTATGTGAAATACATAACCAACTTCCTATAAGGGTAGGAGGAAATGATTTTTTTGTATTGGATATTCATGAGTTGACATTGCCTCTGATCGTTCGCACAAGAAAAAAAGGCGATAAAATAGCCGTTAAAGGGATGAAGGGCACCAAAAAGGTAAAGGATATTTTTATTGATGAAAAAATACCCTTGGAACAACGAGGTACTTGGCCTATTGTAGAGGATGGTTCAGGTCGTATTTTATGGCTGCCTGGATTAAAAAAGTCAGCTTATGAATTTGACTCCATACATGGTAGAAAGTATGGTATTTTATACTATAAGTAGTGAAGAACTTCTAGGAGGCAAGTAAGCAGATGAATCAAGATATTAAAGAAATTTTGATTACAGAGGAAGAAATTCAAGAAAAAGTGAAGGATTTGGGTAAACTGTTAACAGAGGAATACAAAGATAAGTTCCCTTTAGTTATCGGTGTATTAAAAGGCGCTATGCCTTTTATGTCAGACTTAGTAAAACGAATTGATACATATTTAGAAATGGATTTTATGGATGTATCAAGCTACGGTCATTCAACAGTATCATCTGGAGAAGTCAAGATTATTAAAGACTTAAATACCTCCGTAGAGGGAAGAGATCTTCTGATTATGGAAGATATCATTGACAGCGGATTAACGCTTAGCTATTTGGTGGAATTATTCAAACACCGCAAGGCAAATTCTATCAAAATTGTGACCCTTTTAGATAAGCCAACAGGGCGAAAAGCTAAAATCGAAGCTGATTATGTCGGCTTTAACGTCCCGGATGCATTCGTAGTAGGCTACGGATTGGATTATCAAGAGAAATATCGCAATTTACCTTTTATTGGCGTTTTAAAACCGGAAGTGTACAGCAATTAAAAGTCGACTATAAAGTATGATTGGTTGCAGCTAAATTGTTGTATAGGATAAATTTTCTATGATACTATTTAATATAGTTTGTTTACTATGGGAGGAGGTAAGGGATGAATCGCATCTTCCGTAATACCATATTTTACTTGCTCATTTTTTTAGTAATCATTGGTGTTGTCAGTTTTTTTAGTGGTTCAAACCAACAAACTGAGCCAATGAGTTACGATACATTCATTAATCATCTTGAAAAAGGTGATGTTGAATCCCTCTCCATGAAACCGGAGCGGGGAGTCTTTGAAGTACGAGGCAAGCTTAAATCGTATGATGAAGATAAGCAATTTTTAACGTATATCACAAACGGTGATCAAGCTTTACAACGTATTGATGCAGCAGCCCAGAGCTCTAAGGTTGAGATCTTGCCTGCTGAAGAAACAAGCGGTTGGGTAACGTTCTTCACATCCATTATTCCGTTTGTCATTATCTTTATCTTATTTTTCTTCTTGCTAAATCAGGCGCAAGGCGGCGGTAGCCGAGTCATGAACTTCGGGAAAAGTAAAGCAAAGCTTTATACTGAAGAGAAAAAGAAAGTAAAATTCAAAGACGTAGCTGGTGCCGATGAAGAAAAACAAGAATTAGTCGAAGTGGTAGAGTTTTTGAAGGACCCCCGCAAATTTGCTGAGTTGGGTGCTCGCATTCCGAAAGGGGTTTTACTCGTAGGCCCTCCAGGGACAGGTAAAACATTATTAGCGAGAGCTGTAGCGGGTGAAGCTGGTGTTCCATTCTTCTCTATCAGTGGTTCTGACTTCGTTGAAATGTTCGTCGGAGTCGGTGCTTCTCGTGTTCGTGATTTATTTGAGAATGCGAAGAAGAATGCACCGTGTATCATCTTCATCGATGAAATCGATGCAGTTGGTCGTCAACGTGGTGCAGGTTTAGGCGGCGGTCACGATGAACGTGAACAAACACTAAACCAATTGCTTGTTGAAATGGATGGATTCGGAGCGAACGAAGGAATTATTATCGTTGCGGCGACTAACCGTCCAGATATTTTGGATCCTGCCTTATTACGTCCTGGCCGATTCGATCGCCAAATTACGGTTGACCGTCCAGATGTGAATGGACGCGAAGCGGTATTAAGAGTACATGCCCGCAATAAGCCTCTAGATCAATCTGTTGATTTAAAAGCAATTGCTATGCGTACACCAGGTTTCTCTGGTGCTGATTTAGAAAACTTATTAAATGAAGCAGCACTGGTAGCTGCAAGACAAGATAAAAAGAAAATCGATATGACAGATATTGATGAAGCAACTGACCGTGTCATTGCGGGTCCTGCGAAGAAAAGCCGTGTTATTTCTCAAAAAGAGCGTAACATCGTTGCCTACCATGAGGCAGGACATACCATTATCGGTGTTGTACTAGACGAAGCTGATATGGTTCATAAAGTAACTATTGTGCCGCGTGGTCAGGCTGGCGGATATGCGGTTATGTTACCAAAAGAAGATCGTTACTTCATGACAAAGCCGGAGTTGTTAGATAAAATCACTGGGTTGCTTGGCGGACGCGTTGCTGAAGAGATTGTGTTCGGCGAAGTAAGTACAGGCGCTCATAACGACTTCCAGCGTGCGACAAGTATTGCTCGTCGCATGATAACGGAATATGGAATGAGTGATAAGCTTGGTCCGATGCAATTTGGTCAATCTCAAGGTCAAGTGTTCTTAGGACGCGATCTTCATAACGAACAAAATTACAGTGATGCCATTGCTCACGAAATTGATATGGAAATGCAGCGTTTCATTAAAGATTGTTATGAGCGTGCAAGACAAATTCTAACTGAAAATCGCGACAAGCTTGAATTAATTGCACAGACGCTTTTAAAAGTAGAAACGTTAGATGCAGCGCAAATTAAGCATTTAGTAGAACAAGGAAAGCTTCCTGAAAGACCTTCGGACTTAGAACCATCAGAAGATGTAAAAGTGAACATTCAACCTAAAAAAGATGAGCCGCCAATAAAAAATGATTAATAATGTAAAAAACTAATGTTTTCATCCTGTGAGCGGCAACTTTTGATGAAAACCTCAAACTCGCCCTTTATCTCTCTTTATCAGTGAGGTAAAGGGCGAGTTTTTTTTGTGATAACACCCATGAAAAATCAGAAATACTTGTATCTTTATCCCTCCTTTAACGAGCAGTAAGACCTCACGTCAAGTAAAAACAGGCAGGAGACAACTGTCTATAAGAGTCCAGTTTTCTCAGCTCATACTTTATAGAAATGGAAAAAAATACAAAGTAGTGAAGTTTCACTTTATGAGCGTGCCCATAGTAGGTATGATATGATTATGGCAGTATAAATATTGAATATAGATAAAAGTGGTGATCAAATTGATTTTTGTATTAGACGTGGGGAATACGAATACGGTGTTGGGAGTATATGATGGAGAAGAATTAAAATATCATTGGCGAATCGAAACAAGCCGAAATAAAACAGAAGATGAATACGGCATGGTAGTAAAAGTATTATTTGAGCATGTTGGTTTATCTTTTAAAGATATAAGTGGTATTATTATTTCCTCTGTTGTGCCGCCAATTATGTTTTCATTAGAACGGATGTGCCAAAAATATTTTCATTTAAAGCCTTTAATTGTAGGTCCTGGAATTAAAACAGGTCTTAATATTAAATATGATAATCCTCGTGAAGTAGGGGCTGACCGAATCGTAAACACGGTTGCGGGTATCCACTTATATGGCAGTCCTTTAATCATTGTCGATTTCGGTACAGCGACAACTTATTGTTATATTGACGAGGATAAACAATATATGGGCGGAGCCATTGCACCGGGAATCACTATATCGACAGAGGCTCTTTATTCGCGTGCAGCCAAGCTTCCGCGAATTGAAATTGCACGTCCGAACGACATTGTTGGAAAAAATACAGTTGCAGCCATGCAGGCGGGAATCGTTTATGGTTATGTAGGACAAGTTGAAGGAATTGTTTCTCGCATGAAGGCTCAATCTAAGATTGAACCGAAAGTTATTGCCACAGGCGGTTTAGCTACGCTGGTTGCTAAGGAATCTGACATTATTGATGTGGTAGATCCGTTTCTAACGTTAAAAGGCCTACAGTTAATTTATATAAAGAACGTAGAGTCAGTTTAGGGTGGCATGAACGGGTGCTGATATAACATTTCGTGAATATCAATTAACCTGGGAAAGGTGTGCATTAAATGAGTGATTATCTTGTAAAAGCCTTAGCTTTTGAAGGGCAAGTGCGAGCTTATGCGGTAACATCAACCGAAACAGTTAGTGAAGCACAACGACGCCATTATACGTGGCCGACAGCGTCTGCTGCACTAGGAAGAGCCATGACGGCAGGAGTCATGATGGGAGCTATGCTAAAAGGTGAAAGCAAGCTGACCATCAAAGTAGAAGGAGGGGGACCAATCGGTCATATCCTTGTAGATAGTAATGCAAAAGGTCAAGTAAGGGGGTATGTAACGAATCCTCAGACCCATTTTGATTTAAATGAACATGGCAAGCTGGATGTCAGAAGAGCTGTAGGCACGACAGGAAGTCTTACAGTGGTAAAAGATTTAGGATTAAGAGAAAACTTTACAGGTCAAGTGCCGATCGTTTCGGGTGAGCTAGGCGAAGATTTCACATATTATTTTGCTTCTTCTGAGCAGACTCCTTCATCCGTAGGTGTGGGTGTCCTTGTAAATCCTGATAATACCATTTTAGCAGCAGGTGGTTTTATCATTCAACTTATGCCAGGAACAGACGAAGAGACGGTGTCCCTCATCGAAGATCGTTTAGGGAAGATTTCTCCTATTTCTCGTTTAATTCAACAAGGTCTTTCACCAGAAGAAATCTTGAATGAAGTATTAGGGAAAGGGAATGTCAAAATATTAGAAACAATGCCTGTAGAGTTTCAATGCCAATGTTCTAAAGATCGGATCGGGAATGCCATTATAAGCTTAGGAACAGAAGAAATCGAGGCCATGATTGAAGAAGAAGGGCAGGCTGAAGCGCAATGTCATTTCTGCAATGAAAAATATCTCTTTACAAAAGGGGAATTAGAACAATTAAAAGAAAGTGCTATTTAGGTACTAACGATAATAAGAGTGCAAGAGGGCACTCTTATTATTTTTTATAGGTAAAAAGATTGACAATTTAGAACATAACTGTTAAATTTTTTATATCCAATAAATTTACTCGGGATTAGGAGTGGTCATATGACACGTGTAGCAAATTCAGTGGCTGAGTTAATCGGTCAAACCCCTATTGTAAAGTTGAATAAACTTGTGGAACAAGACATGGCAGATGTGTATTTAAAGCTGGAGTTTATGAACCCTGGCAGCAGCGTCAAAGATCGTATTGCACTTGCGATGATTGAAGCGGCAGAAGAAAGCGGTTCTTTAAAACCTGGTGACACGCTGATAGAACCGACAAGCGGCAACACTGGAATCGGTTTGGCGATGGTAGCGGCAGCAAAAGGCTATAAAGCTATTCTAGTCATGCCGGATACGATGAGTATGGAGCGTCGCAACTTACTCCGTGCCTATGGAGCAGAGCTTGTGTTAACTCCGGGAAGTGAAGGAATGGGCGGGGCCATCCGCAAGGCAGAAGAATTGTCGAAAGAACATGGCTACTTCATGCCGCAGCAATTTAACAATGGGGCTAACCCGGAGGTTCACCGCCGAACAACAGGTAAAGAAATTGTTGAGCAAATGGGCGAGCAGTTAGATGCTTTTATTGCAGGTGTAGGGACAGGCGGAACCATTACAGGTGTCGGTGAAGTATTACGTGAAAATTATCCATCTATTAAAATTTATGCTGTAGAGCCGACAGATTCACCGGTCTTAAGTGGAGGTAAACCAGGCCCCCATAAAATTCAGGGAATTGGTGCAGGGTTTGTTCCGGCTATTTTAAATACAGATATTTATGATGGTGTCCTTAAAATCAAAAATGAAGAAGCTTTTGAGTATGCTCGTAAAGCAGCAAGAGAAGAAGGCGTGTTAGGCGGCATTTCTTCAGGGGCAGCTATTGCAGCTGCGCTCAAGGTAGCCAAAGAACTAGGAAAAGGAAAAAAGGTCCTTGCTATCCTTCCAAGTAACGGTGAGCGCTATTTAAGTACACCTCTTTATCAATTCGAAGAGTAGAATTGAAACAGTCTCCATATGGAGACTGTTTTTGCATATTTTCAATAAACCATATATGAACTCCCGGGGTGAATCATGTAAAATGGAGAATAGATGATTGACTTTTAGGGGAGTGAAGGAATGCAACAACGTAGATCTTGGGGAGAAAAGATAGCCATTCCTAAAAACGAATGGTTTTTCATCTATAAACAATTGTCGAAAGAACAGCCCCATCATGTATTGCTTGAAAGTGGGAGAGGCGGCCGGTTTAGCATTATTGGGTTAAAGCCTTTCGCTATTTTAGAAGGTCGTAATCATCGTTTAAAGGTGACGAATGAATTCGAAACATATGAGTTAGAAGGAAATCCTCTTCATGTAATGAGAAAGTGGATGCATCAATACCGCGCACGCTCTAACCCTGCCTTGCCAGATTTTCAAGGGGGTGCGATCGGGTTCATCAGCTATGATTATGTTCGCTACATTGAACGCCTCCCATCTATCGCAAAAGATGATTTACACATGCCGGATCTTTATTTTCTTGTATTTGATGATGTGTTTGTTTATGATCATCACACAGAAGAACTTTGGATTATTGTAAATGATGCAGATTCTAACGAATCAGAAGCTTTTGAAAGATTGGTATTTTATAAAAAGCAATGGACAGCTGAATTTAAACGGAGGAAAGGGAACGTTCCCAAGCGATCCTATTCACCTGCTTTGGATGTTTCCATGTCAGAGAAGGCGTTTATGGAAGCGGTAAAGAAAATTCAGCAGTATATTGGACAAGGGGATGTTTTTCAAGTTAACTTATCCGTCCGGCAGGCTCAGCCTTTAGGAACTACCCCTTTTCATATTTATGAAAAGCTACGTGAAATTAATCCTTCTCCGTATATGGGATACATGCATAGTTCTGATTTTCAAATTGTCAGTAGTTCACCAGAGCTGCTGATTAAAAAGAGAAGCAGCCAAGTAAGTACAAGGCCGATTGCTGGAACTCGCTCACGTGGTAAAACGGATGAAGAAGATCAGCAGCTGGCTAATGAATTGATTCATAACGAAAAAGAACGTGCGGAACATGTCATGCTTGTGGATCTTGAAAGAAATGATTTAGGCAGAGTATGTAAGTACGGTACAGTACATGTAGATGAATTTATGGTCATTGAAAAGTATTCCCATGTTATGCATATTGTTTCTAATGTAAGGGGGGAACTCCAGCCATCTAAAGATTATGTAGACGTGATTGATGCAGTATTTCCGGGCGGAACCATTACGGGGGCTCCAAAGGTGCGAACGATGGAAATTATTGAAGAACTTGAGCCTGTCAGAAGAGAGTTGTATACTGGTTCCATCGGATGGATTGGTTTTAATGATGATATGGAGCTTAACATTGTGATTCGAACATTAGTTGCCAAAGACAATCATGCCTATGTACAAGCGGGAGCTGGTATTGTCATTGATTCTAATCCTAAGTATGAATACAAAGAGTCATTGAAAAAAGCCACAGCTTTATGGAAAGCAAAAGAGAAGAGTGAAAACGAGTTGAGTGAGGGTGAGACGAGATGATTTTAATGATTGATAATTATGATTCATTTACGTTTAATTTAGTGCAGTATTTAGGTGAACTAGGAGAAGAGTTAATTGTTAAACGGAACGATCAAATTACCTTAGACGAAATAGAAAAATTAAATCCGGAGTTTTTAATGATTTCCCCGGGTCCTTGCAGTCCTAATGAAGCAGGAATTAGCTTAGAAGCTATTACCCGCTTTGCCGGAAAAATTCCGATTTTTGGGGTGTGCCTGGGGCAGCAATCTATTGGGCAGGCGTTTGGAGGAAAAGTGGTACGTGCGGAACGATTAATGCACGGAAAAACATCTGAGATTTATCATGACGGCAAAACGATTTTTCAACAATTAAATAATCCCTTTACGGCTACGCGTTATCATTCTCTTATCGTAGAGAAAGAAACGTTGCCTGATTGCTTTGAAATATCAGCTTGGACAAAAGAGGGCGAAATTATGGCGATTCGTCATAAAACATTCCCGGTTGAGGGTGTTCAGTTTCATCCTGAATCAATTATGACGTCTTTTGGGAAAGAAATGCTGGAAAATTTTATCTCTACTTATAAAAAGAAGTGATGAGTTATGTATATATATTTAAACGGGAATATTATAAAACGTGAAGAAGCGGTGATTTCTCCCTTTGATCACGGCTACATGTACGGAATAGGTTTGTTTGAAACGTTCCGTACATATAATGGTCATCCATTTTTGTTGGATGACCATTTGGTTCGTTTAAATAAAGGATTAGAGGACCTAAATATACAATATCGCTGTGAAAGAGAAGGGATGATTTCGATTCTAAAGCAGTTGTTAAAGGTAAATGGACTGCAAGAGGCGTATGTAAGGGTAAATGTCTCTGCAGGTGTTGGAGATGTAGGGTTACAGGTGGATCCTTATAATCATCCAACTGTCATCGTGTATGTAAAACCGCTCCCTTCATTAAAGCAAAAAGAAAAGGAAGGGATTTTGCTAGAAACGAGAAGGAATTCACCAGAGGGAAGCAGGAGGCTGAAATCCCATCACTATTTAAATAATATTTTGGCAAAACAAGAAATTGGAAGTAATCCGTCTAAAGAGGGAATTTTCTTAACCAAGCAAGGCTATATAGCCGAAGGCATTGTTTCTAATGTATTTTTCGTGAAGGAAAATATCGTCTACACTCCTTCCTTAGAAACAGGTATTTTAGATGGGGTGACTCGACAGCTTGTTTTGTCGCTTTTAGAAAAACTGGGTGTAAGAGCCGAAGAAGGGCTGTTTACAACGGAGGATTTGCTGGAAAGTGATGAGGTTTTCGTAACGAATTCAGTTCAGGAAATTACCCCCATTACGAAGATTGGAAGCCATCTATATCCCAAAGGAAATCATACTTTAACATATCAGCTGCAGACTATATACGAACAGGTTTGCTATTCTTTATGGAGCAAACACGATCTAAAAGAAAGGAACATTGGATATGACAGCTAATACATTAGTACAACCCTCAGTCATCCGCTGTAAAGGCTATGAATTGGATTACTCCTCAAAGACGTTGATTATGGGTATTTTGAATGCGACCCCGGACTCTTTCTCCGATGGTGGGAAATACAATCGTGTTGAAGAAGCTATTGAACATGCTCGGAAAATGGTCGAAGATGGAGCTGACATCATTGACATCGGGGGAGAATCAACGCGACCTGGTGCTAAAAAGGTATCGCTTGAGGAAGAGCTGCAACGAGTCATTCCAGTTGTTTCACAGGTGTCTCAATATGTGAAAGCGCCTATTTCTGTTGATACCTATAAAGCAGAGGTAGCCAGACAAGCAATTGAAGCAGGGGCCCATATCATTAATGATGTATGGGGAGCAAAGGCCGATCCTAAAATGGCCGAGGTAGCGGCTTTTTACGATGTCCCGATTATCCTAATGCATAACCGGGAAAACCACAATTATGAAAACTTAATTTCCGATATGCTGACGGATTTATATGAAAGCATTAAAATCGTTAAAGCAGCTGGTGTAAAAGATGAGCAAATCATCTTAGATCCAGGGGTTGGATTTGCAAAAGGTTTTGAGGAAAACTTAGAAGTCATGCAAAACTTAGATCGTTTTACCACGTTAGGCTACCCTGTGCTATTGGGGACTTCCCGTAAGAAGATGATTGGGCATGTCTTAGATCTTCCTCCCCAAGAGCGTGGAGAAGGAACGGCTGCCACTGTTTGTTTAGGGATTACAAAGGGGATCCATTTAACAAGGGTACATGATGTGAAGCTCATTGCCAGAACGGCTAAAATGATGGATGTGTTGGTAGGAAAAGGGGAGGATCATCATTGATAAGATTTATGTGAATGGTATGAAGTTTTATGGTTATCATGGTGTCTATCCGGAAGAGAATAAACTTGGACAACGTTTTAATGTAGATCTTATGGTTGAAGTTGATCTGCGCCGCGCTGGAATGACCGATGATTTACAATACACAGTGAACTATGCAGAACTCTATACTATTTGCCGGGAAATCGTGGAGGGAAAGTCGTTTAAACTGGTGGAAGCAGTAGCGGAAAAAGTTGCATCGAAAATTCTTGGTGAATTCTCTATTATTCAATCTTGTACGGTGAAATTATATAAGCCGGACCCACCTATCCCTGGTTATTATGAATCCGTTGCAGTGGAAATTACAAGGAGCCGTTAAATGAAGAACATTGCCTTTATTGCTTTAGGTTCAAATTTAGGAGATCGTTTCCAGTATTTAAAAGGTGCCATTCTTGAATTAGGAAAAAATCCATCTATAGAAGTGGTAGATGTTTCCTCTGTTTACGAGACAGATCCTGTTGGATATGAAGATCAAAGCGCTTTTTTAAATATGGTAGTGAAAATTCGCACCTCTCTATCAGCCATATCCCTCTTGCATCTTCTACAAGAAATTGAGAAGAAAAACGGAAGAAAAAGGGAGATCCGGTGGGGACCGCGGACTTTAGACCTTGACATTTTACTGTATAACCAACAAAATATTGAAGCAGAGCACCTTAAGATTCCGCATCCTAGAATGACTGAAAGAGCTTTTGTGATGATTCCGTTAGTTGAAGTGGACCGTCACGTTTCTATTCCCAATCAGGCTCATTCTGTTTTGACTATTATAGATTCATTACAAGATAAAGAAGGGGTAAGGATATGGAAGCGGAAAAATGGGGAAGACGTATACGCGCTTTTCGCAAATTAAAAGGATACACTCAAGAAAGCTTTGCGAAAGATTTAGGAGTTTCTGTTTCTGTATTAGGGGAGATTGAGCGCGGGAACCGATTACCTTCCGACCAATTTGTTGAAGATATCGCTAACGCCTTAAACGTTAGTGTTCAGGAATTAGCACCACAAGACTTTGAATAATATTAAAGGAGGTTAACAGTTTTGCTTAAAATTGGAGACATTACAATGAAAAACCCCGTTGTACTTGCACCGATGGCCGGCGTTTGTAACGCGGCTTTCCGCTTGACAGTAAAAGAGTTTGGCGCCGGTTTAGTGTGTGCTGAAATGGTTAGCGACAAAGCGATTTTATACAACAACGCAAAAACAATGGGTATGTTATATATTGATGAACGTGAAAAGCCGTTAAGCTTGCAAATTTTTGGCGGCGAAAAAGAAACATTAGTGGAAGCGGCGAAGTTTGTTGATAAAAACACAACAGCTGACATTATTGATATTAATATGGGATGTCCAGTACCGAAAATCACAAAGTGTGATGCAGGTGCAAAGTGGTTATTAGATCCAAATAAAATCTATGAAATGGTAGCGGCTGTAGTCGATGCAGTAGAAAAACCAGTGACGGTAAAAATGCGTATTGGCTGGGACGAAGACCATATTTATGCGGTTCAAAATGCACAAGCCGTAGAGCGTGCAGGCGGAAAAGCTGTAGCAGTTCATGGCAGAACACGCGTACAAATGTATGAAGGACATGCAGATTGGAATATCATTAAGCAGGTGAAAGAAGCGGTTTCGATTCCGGTTATCGGAAACGGCGATGTTCAAACTCCGCAAGACGCAAAACGTATGTTAGATGAAACAGGGGTTGACGGTGTTATGATTGGCCGTGCAGCGCTTGGGAATCCTTGGATGATTTACAGAACCGTTAAATATCTTGAAACAGGTGAATTAATGGGTGAACCATCGGTAAGAGAAAAAATTGATGTTTGTTTACTTCATCTTAACCGCTTAATTGATTTAAAAGGTGAAAACATAGCTGTGCGTGAAATGAGAAAACATGCTGCATGGTATTTAAAAGGAGTTCGCGGGAATGCCAAAGTTCGAAATGGCATTAACGAATGTTCAACAAGAGACGAATTAACGACATTGTTAAAAAACTATGTTGAAGAAGTAGAATTAAAGCAGCAAAGCGATGCTCAAGTCATTTGACATCTAGAATTTGCTAACCTATAATTACCCATAAAGAATACTACTAAATGCCAGTGGAAAACTGGCTTTTTTTCTGTTTGTCTAAAATGAAACTTCCAAAAATGAGGGAGCTTCCAGTACACAGGCGTGCTAGCGAAGGTGTTGCAACAGGTTGTTGTGCTCTTCGCTTTTCATCCCGCGTTGATGGTTGGTTAAAGCAAGCAGGTTCTTATGGGCAGTTATTCTCCAGTTGAAGAAGCGAGAGTTTTACTGCTTGTTAGAACGGAATAAAAATAAGGCATGGAGATGATCACATGAGTCATGAAGAATTAAACGACCAACTGCTTGTCCGTAGAGAAAAAATGCAAAAGCTTAGAGAACAAGGAATTGATCCGTTTGGTAAGCGTTTTGAACGTACACATACATCTCAACAGCTTTTTGAATTATATGACGGATTATCAAAAGAAGAGTTAGAAGAAAAAGCTTTTGAAGTAGTCTTAGCTGGTCGTATTATGACAAAGCGCGGTAAAGGGAAAGCTGGATTTGCGCATATTCAAGATTTAACTGGACAAATTCAAGTTTATGTAAGAAAAGATGCAGTAGGAGAAGAAGCTTATGAAATTTTCAATACTGCTGATATTGGTGATATTATTGGTGTGAGAGGTGCTGTTTTCAAAACAAAAGTGGGCGAGCTTTCTATTAAAGTAAGTGAATTCACGTTATTAACCAAAGCACTCCGTCCATTACCTGATAAATTCCACGGTTTAAAAGATGTTGAACAACGCTATCGCCAACGTTATTTAGATTTAATTACAAATCCGGAAAGTAAGCATACATTTATTACACGAAGCCTTATCATTCAATCAATGCGCCGCTATCTAGATAGCCATGGTTATTTAGAAGTGGAAACACCAATGATGCATTCAATTGCCGGAGGTGCTTCAGCAAGACCATTTATCACGCATCATAATGCATTGGATATGACTTTATACATGCGTATTGCTATTGAGCTGCACTTAAAGCGTTTAATTGTTGGTGGACTTGAAAAAGTGTATGAAATTGGACGTGTATTCCGCAATGAAGGTGTTTCAACGAGACACAACCCAGAATTTACAATGATTGAGCTTTATGAAGCATATGCAGATTATAAAGATATTATGAGCTTAACAGAAAATCTAATTGCACATATTGCTAAAGAAGTGTTAGGTACTACGAAATTGCAATATGGCGAGCATGAAGTGGATTTAACACCAGAATGGACAAGACTTCATATGGTAGATGCCGTCAAGGAGTATACAGGGGTGGACTTCTGGAAGGAAATGACGGATGAAGAAGCACGTGCTCTAGCAAAAGCACATGGTGTGGAAGTAGCGGAACACATGCAATTTGGTCATATTGTAAATGAGTTCTTTGAGCAAAAAGTAGAAGATAAGCTTATTCAGCCAACCTTTATTTATGGTCACCCTGTAGAAATTTCTCCGCTCGCAAAGAAAAATGATGAAGATCCGCGCTTTACAGATCGCTTCGAACTCTTCATTGTTGGTCGTGAGCATGCAAATGCCTTTACAGAACTAAATGATCCGATTGACCAACGTGAGCGCTTTGAGGCTCAATTGAAAGAAAAAGAACAAGGAAACGATGAAGCACATGAAATGGATAATGATTTCATTGAAGCACTAGAATATGGTATGCCTCCAACAGGTGGACTGGGAATCGGTATTGACCGCTTAGTGATGTTATTAACAAACTCTCCATCTATTCGTGACGTGCTACTATTCCCGCAAATGCGTCATCGCTAAAATAAATTAAAGGCCGCTGTTTATTTGGATAAACGGCGGCCTTTCTTTCTTCTTCGATTTATCCGGGATAAAAGAGTAAAATCTTAAAATTTAAACTTATTATAATGTGATTGATTAACATGATTTATTCTGTTATATTAATATTTGTTGTCAGCAAAGTAACTTATATTTTAAAGATGAGAGTTAAAAAAAGTGTTGACAGGGAATTATAGAATGTGTTAAATTGTTAAAGTCGCTTTGAGACGATGATGAACTTTGAAAACTGAACAAACGAACAAACGTCAACGTTAATTCTTTTTATTAGAGTAAGGAACATCGACTAAGAACGTCACGTCCTGTGACAACGTC
>NZ_JBHRZT010000006.1:0-806 GCF_042649685.1 Bacillus songklensis
TATGAGATGATTTCAAAAGATCAATCAGTAAAAGCATTAAAAATAGGATAACAACACGAATAGTTCAGGAGGACAAGAGGATGCAAGTTGGATTAATCGGGTTAGGGAAAATGGGGTTAAACTTAGGAAAAAATCTAATTGATCATAACTACGAAGTTGCCGCCTTCGATTTAAATGTCAATGCTGTGGAGGAAATCAGTCAGTATGGTGCTATAGGAACATCAAGTTTAAAGGAGCTTACTCAAATATTAGAAACCCCCAGAATTATCTGGATTATGGTTCCGCACGCTGTTGTCGATTCCGTTATAAATGAAATCACTCCACACTTGAGTAAAGGAGATATTGTAATTGAGGCAGGTAATTCTCATTACAAAGAATCCATCCGCCGTTACGAGCAGCTAAAGGAATCAGGTATACATTTTATGGATGTCGGCACCTCCGGAGGGATGGAAGGCGCACGTAACGGAGCTTGTTACATGGTTGGCGGGGATAAAGAAGCATGGGATATTGTTGAACCCATATTTCGAGACACAGCGGTAGAAAAAGGATATTTATATGCTGGTCCAGCAGGCAGCGGCCATTTTTTGAAAATGGTCCACAACGGAATCGAGTATGGGATGATGGCTGCGATTGGCGAAGGATTTGAAGTATTGGAGAAAAGTGAGTTTGATTTTGACTATGAAAAAGTGGCAAGAGTATGGAATAACGGTTCAGTCATTCGTTCATGGCTCATGGACTTAACAGAACGTGCATTTTCTAAAGATGCAAACTTAGAACAAATCAAAGGAACCATGCATTCTTCAGGA
>NZ_JBHRZT010000007.1:0-243880 GCF_042649685.1 Bacillus songklensis
GGCACCAATTAAGATAACGTCTGTTTTTTTCTGTCTGTCGCTCATTTTCCCCATCCTTATCCCCTAAGTTTGCAGAAAGGATGTAGGCGCTCCTGCTTAGGTGTCACAAAAAGCCAGGCGCGACCTAGGAACACACCTTTTCTGCATCAATTATAACCTGATCATAGTATATCACTACCTGCTTTTTAGGCAGGTTGTTCTTTTAAACATTTATGATATAGCTCAGTAATTTCGTTGTCGTCTAATTCTAAGATATCATCTTCTTTTTTAAAGCACTCCTCAATAGAGCATCTTCAATCTTAATTCTCTCGATTTCTTTAAGAAAATAATACTTCAAAACATTATTCATTTCTTGAACCTCTCCTGCATTTTATAATGTAAGTGCTCTCATAACTATGCTCGATGTTAGGATTGAAATCATTTCGTGTAGCCAGCTTAACGGTAAGTAGCGTCAAAGCTTACGCGCGGTAAAAAAAGGGAATTCTATCAAAGGATGAACTCTGCACAAAATGAAGTTGAATTTATTCATAAGTTATTTAGATCAGCCTCTTAATCTCAAGGTTAACAGGATATTACTGTTCTATGATTCTAGTGAATTATTTTTGCACCAGAACCTTAATATCCGTATCAATTGACTTTGAGTGATGATGTTCCTCACGCTTTGCTAACGTAAAGGGTACCGCTTTGACATCAACAGCTCAGGTAAATCCTTTAATCTTAGTGTCATGTCTACCTTTCTCTGTCAGGATCACACGATTTGATAAACAATACTCCCGGATAACATTGTAAGCGTTTTCTATTTTTCATCTCTCTCTCTTGTATCCTTGTAAATTATTTTATCTGATAACGTTCATAAAGGATGAATTCTGGGATGAAATTAGCAAAAATTACGATAAATCAGATTATTCTTATCCTAAAACAGAAGAAATCTTCAAAACCTAGGTAGTTTTTGAAAATAACTGGTGTAGGATTGACTAACAGGAATTTTCTCTCGTTTTTTCATCACCAGCACAAACATCGAGTGGCATCAGGATAACTCTCCTAGATATGATCAACGTTAACGATATAGGATCGATGACATCACACAAAGCAATCCTTTGCTTTGGTAAAAGAAAATCGTATATTTATGGGTACCAGAAGATTCTGGTGCAAGAAATCTATGATTTTCTGAGCAGGATAATAATTGAATCCCCCTATCTAAAAAGATTATGAGGGTATTGTGTTCACATAACCCAGATTATCGGTAGTCAATGTATCTCGGACACTATAAAAACACCCTTCAGACCTTGTGTTCTGAAGGATTTTTTGTTCATATAATAGTGCTATTGGTAGCCCGACCGTGCATAAAAGTATACCTTTGTAAATACAACCTGTGAAGCTATCAAACTCAGTAAAATCAAGTTTAAAAGGGTGGTTAAAATATTTTATAAACGTTTATAACAACGAAACACCTTTATAAACGAAAATGATATAATAAAGGAACATAATATCAGAGGGGAAATTTAATTGGAAAATATTTACGGATACATGCGTGTAAGTACGAAAGAACAGAATGAACAGCGAAAATTACAAAAAATGTTAGAGAAAGGTGTGGAGGATCGACGCATCTTTGTCGATAAAGCAAGTGGAAAAAATTTTGATCGCCCTCAATACCAATTGCTGCGGAAGATACTTGGAAAAGGTGACCTTGTGTATATAGATGCTCTGGATCGGATGGGCCGTAATTATGATGAAGTCATTGCAGAGTGGAAGCATATTACACGAGAACTAAAGGCGGATATCATTGTTCTGGAAAACGAGTCTCTCTTCGACAGCCGTAAGTTCAGGGACATGGGAGATATGGGCCGTCTAATGGAAGATCAGTTTTTATCCTTACTTTCTTACGTTGCAGATCAGGAGCGCAAGAAAATTCGTCAACGCCAAGCAGAAGGAATTGCCGTGGCGAAATCCCAGGGAAGGCATCTAGGGCGGCCTCAGGTAAACTTATCAACCCTCAGTAAGAAGCAGCTATATATAATAGAAGAAACTTATCCAAAATGGAAAAATGGAGAAGTGACTGGAGTCATATTCATGGAAATGTTAGAACTGAAGAAAAACACGTTTTATAAAATCATGAAGGAATATGAAAGAGATATTTAACATATTACTGAAGTTAATAATTTGAATGCCATTTCAAAGGTGGCCGTATAAATAACCCGCAAAAGTTTAATTATAGGAGCTATTTAAACAACGGCTACCCGTTAGCCAACCATGCAGCGCTGATCTTATGCTGCATGGTTGGCTAATAGGTGTGTTGAATTAACATGTACGACAGTAAAGAATGTTATTATCAGTTGATCCCTGAAGGGCTAGTCACCAAAGGATATTCATCTGAAGATCTTTTTTACCCTGACGATAACATGCCTTATATAAATAAAGGATGAAACGAGAAGGAGCATTCTGTCTCATCCTTTATTTTTGTTTAAATTTTGGAATGGTAATGGTATGTTTAATTTTATGAGATTTTATCTGATATTTTACTAAATGTAATCGGTTTCGAGCTTAACATCAGTGGTAAGTGTAATTTAAAATGAGACAAGTTTCCTTCTACGTCTATTTCATAACCTATTAAAATATTCATTTCTGTCCCGAAAAGGTTCCACTTTGTCATAAACATGTTGTAATGATGGTGTTTCATCTCTGTATCAAAGGCTTCCCACCTTAAATATAACGTATTATTTTGTGTATACACGTTGATTTTTCCATATGCAGGATGTTCAAAAATTCCTGTATAATCTTCTAACTTATGTGTAAAAGTTGTTTCTTTTACCTGTGGAAGGGGTTCATCTAATTGTTTCATCATTTCTTTAAACTTAACAGTGTCTTCTATAGCTCGATTATGCCAGTCAATTTTATCCAGATCTAGTAATTCGTCATAAATTTGATTTGAAAGGTAAGTAGGTAGTAACGTAGTCCCAGTATTCGTTAATATAACAAGTCCAACATTTTCTTGTGGTATAAAGGAAACAAGTGCTGAAAATCCATCAATATTCCCACCGTGATGGATTATTTTATAACCACGATATGCACTAATAAACCATCCAAGTCCATAGCAATTTAGTGTTGTTTCTGGTGGAGATAAAAGTGGCTCCTCTGGAATCGGAATATGCGGTTGATACATTTGTTGTAACATATTCGCTGTAATTAGTTCATGTTTGCTCACTTTTCCTTGATTTAAGTGGAATAGCACCCATTTAGCCATATCATCGACATTTGAGTTTATACATCCCGCAGCGCCAACTGTATCGATGTTACGAAATGGCACTTCAATTATTTTTCCGTCTTTTTCAATGTACGGAAGTGCGTGATCATCTGCTTCTTGTGAGGTGGTAACTGAGAAGTTTGTCTGTTCCATATGAAGAGGTTGCAGAATATGCTCAGTTACATATTGTTCCCATGTTTGATGTGTAATTTTTTCTACCATATAGCTAATGGTTGCATACATTAAATTATTGTATAAAAAGGTTGTACGAAAAGGTGCATCTAGCTCCAAGTGTCGGATTTTTTCCATGATATCTTTTCGTCTTAATGATGATCCATACCATAGTAGATCGTGACGACTAACACCAGCACGATGAGAAGCTAAATCACGAGCTGTAATTTCTGAGCTTACTAGAGGATCATGAAGTGCAAAAGTAGGAACGTAAGTTTGAACTGGTGTATCCCATTTAAATTTTTGTTGTTGGGCAAGTAAACTTAGGGAGAGTGTACCAAATGCTTTTGTAGATGAACCAATCGCAAATAGTGTATTTGACGTAACAGGTTTCTTATTTTCAATGTCACGGTATCCAAATCCTTCAGAAAGAATAACTTCTCCATCTTTTATGATTGCGACTGCTGTCCCTGGAACCTTTAAATCTTTCATCATTCCCTTTGTATAATCACGTAAGCGACCTATAAGAGAGGATTCTATTTTTTGCATAAGTCTTTGTCTCCTTTACCATTTTTTTCTATAAATAAGTTATTCCTGATAAGGAAGAGAAAGACCTTGTTATTAACAAAGATGTCATAGTTTTTTTAGAATTTCACTATAAGGTGTGATTGACGTACCCATAAAAGTTTTTTACAAATAATAAATCCGGCATATAAAGTATAGAGGGGTTTACCACTATTATCTAAAATGTTCGTTTTTGCTACAAGTCCTATCGGTACCAATGCATTGGTAAATATTGTATCACTATGATCTAGTTTTACACATATCTCGGCTGAACCTCTACATTCCATTATTAGTATAATGGTGTAAAATAAAAGGAAGATTGTATAAGTGAGGTGTTTATAATGAAAAAACAGAGATGTACCGAACCACAAAATCCCTATATGAAACAAATTAGAGATTTATTCATTGTTACAAGTTGTTATGCTACTTATACTTTCTTCAAGATAGGTAAAAAACGATATATTCATTCAAGCTACGATGGCGAACAAGTCTTTCATGTTTTAGATTTGGAGAAAAAAGAAGTTGAAGTCTCAAAAACTTTCTTGTAGTAAAAAACGACCTTCACCCAAAGAGTCGTACTCTTTCTCTAAAATGTTAATCTATTTGTTGTTAGAAAACGCCTGAACAATCACTTTTGTAGCCTTTGCGATGAGTTCATCATTAAAGCTTGCATTCTCTGCATTGCGACTTGACATGATCGCAATAATAATCGGTTCTCGATTTGGTGGCCACACAATCGCTATATCATTTCGAGTTCCATAGCCACCGGCTCCGCTCTTATCTCCAACCTCCCAACCTTCTGGTACACCAGCTCGAATGAGGGAATCACCTGTAGTATTCCCTTTTAGCCAATTTGTGAAAATTTCTTGCTTATCGGCAGGAAGGTACTCACTGATTCCAAACACCTCAAGGGTAGTTGCAAGTGCTTTAGGGGTACTTGTATCCCGTGAATCCCCAGGAATAGCTTCGTTCAAATCTGGTTCAATACGGTCAGCCATTGTGATAGTATCGCCACTTTCTCGTAACGCCTTTTCAAATCCATCTGGTCCGCCTAATTCTTCGAACAGAAGATTTCCTGCTGTATTATCACTATACTGCATCGCTGCTTCAGCTATCTTTCCTAGACTCATCCCTTTATTCACAAAATCTTCTGTAATTGGAGAATAGGTAACAATATCTTCATTGGTGAATGTCCTTATTTCCTCAAGCACTGATATCGGATTTTGCTTTAATAAAACAGCTGCGGCTAGGGCTTTGAATGTAGATGTGTACGCAAATCGTTCGTCCTCACGAAATTCCACGGTTTCTTTTGTTCCTGTGTCAATGGCATAGACCCCAAGCCTCGCGTCATATTCCTTCTCAAGTTGTTCAAATTTCTCCATTGTGGTTTCTTTTGCCGTTATATTTTCTGACGTTTGGTTAGTTCCCCCCGTATGTTCTGTTTCTGATTGTTGTACAACCTGTTTTTTCTCATCTGAGCAGCCTACAACCATAAGTACCAAGCCTATCGGTGCTAGTATTTGATAAATCCCTCTTTTGTTCATGATGTAAAACCTCCTAATTATTTGATTAGACTCTTATGTACGAATTGAAAAAACAACCTTATTCAAGGAGTTTTAACAGATTACATTTGTAGTCCGATTACATCTGTAGTACAATATTACATATGTAATCAAATAAAGTCAACTCTTTATTTTTTCCCCATCAAGCTACTATAAATATGCTATATACCTGTTTTTAAAAATTTAAAAATTCAAGAGAGCTGGTGTTGAAGGACATGTTTTTAACTCATTTTATAATTGGCCTATTGGTGTCTTCATTTTCCGTTACTGTTATTCTACTTATACGAAAATGGTTTGGAAGACAACTAACAGCAAAATGGCATTATCATTTGTGGATGTTTCTTTTTATCGCTTTAGCACTTCCATTCATACCTACTCATTTATATAATTTTAGTTCTCTCTTTAGCGGTGGGGATACATATCAGACTAATGCGCTCAGCCCTAATACGGAAATAACTGGAACTAATATGATGCAGGGCCTACACTTGATACAAGACTTTTCTGTATCTGTCAATCGGCCGGACCTGTCCTTACTTAATATGGGAGTGATGGGATTATGGATGTCAGGGTTGCTATTATTTATTTTTACTATGGTTCGTGGATGGCTCACACTTAGAAGGATAAAGAATTATTCTTCTACGTTTTCCAATCAAGAAGTTCTCGTGCTTTTCGAAGAATGCAAGAAAAGACTACAGATTAAAAAATCAATAAAGATTGTTATTTCGAAAAAAGTCCAATCTCCAATGATATTCGGACTTTTTCAAACATATATCGTCTTACCTTCTCAGCATGAAAACTGGCTCAGCTTGAAACATTACGAGTATATCTTTCTTCATGAACTGAATCACTATAAAAACAAGGATCTGCTGACAAATTACGTGATATTGTTCTATCAAATCATTTATTGGTTTAATCCCCTTGTCTGGCTTGCTTTTAGAGAAATGAGATTAGATCGGGAAATCGCATGTGATACATCTGTTTTACATTTACTAGATGATAATTCATTTAGTGAATATGGAAATACAATCATTAATTTTGTGGATCTTTCGAAACGGTCAAGTAAGCTACAGTTAGTGACACAAATAAACGGTTCGAAGCGTCAAATCAAAAAACGAATTGAACAAATTTCTGCCTATAAGCCTGGCGCAAAGAAATCAATAAGAAAAAGCGTCTTTATTTATGTGTTGGCCAGTATCATTTTGACAATCCAATTACCTGTCATTTCCGCATTTGCGACGGAGAACGACCGATACTATTTTAATAATGACGGAACAGTTTATGAGGATTTACATCAATTCTTTAAAGGGTATGAAGGAAGCTTTGTTTTATATGATCATAGTGCACAACAATATCGCATTTATAATGAAGAGAAAAGTACGTTGCGGGTATCACCTGATTCCACATACAAAATCTATAGTGCCTTATTTGCACTAGAATCAAATGTGATATCACCCGAAGAATCCACCCTTTCATGGGATGGGACGGAGCAACCCTATGACGCTTGGAATATGGATCAGGATGTCTCATCTGCTTTACAAAAATCTGTAAACTGGTATTTCCAAGAACTAGATCGTAGAACAGGATTTGAAACAATACAATCCAATCTACAAGACATAAACTATGGAAACTCCAATGTATCTGGGGAATTAGGTGAATTCTGGCACGAATCCTCATTAAAAATTTCTCCAGTCGAGCAAGTGCAACTGCTGCAAGCCTTTTATAACAATCAATTGGGATATAAGGAAATGCATATCCAAGCTGTGAAGGAAGCACTACTCTTAGAAAAGAATGAAGAAGCTCGCCTATCAGGAAAAACAGGTACAGGAACAGTGAATGGAAAAAACATCAATGGTTGGTTTATCGGGTATGTAGAGACGAAGAACAATACTTATTTCTTTGCTACCAATATACAAAATGAAGATGATGCATCTGGAAGCAAGGCTGTAGAAATTACTTTATCAATTTTAAAAGATTTAGGAATCTATTAAAGAAAATGGAGGGGATAAATATGGAGAAAAACATTCCTAGTATATCAGAATCAGAATGGGAAATCATGAACGTGCTTTGGGATAAAGCTCCTCAAACAGCGAATGACATCATACTTTCCTTACAGGAGAGTACCGATTGGAAGCCGAAAACCATACGCACTCTTCTCGATCGATTGGTTCAAAAAGGTGTAGTAGGTGTCAATAAAAATCTAAGAGTTTACACCTTTTACCCGCTCTATACACAGGAAGAGTGCCAGCGTGCCGAGACCGAATCATTTATCAAGCGTATCTATGGAGGTACCCTGAAATCCATGCTTGCCCAATTCATTCAGGAAGATGCCCTATCTGATGATGATATCAATGAACTACGCTTTATTTTAGATAAGAAACCTAAAAAGCAATAATATTAAAAAAGACGATTTGGAATTTTTCCAAATCGCTTTTTTTGGTCGAAATCGAAATAGCGGGGGACATATTACTCATGTAATTATCGCTTTCTTCCCTGTAAATACTATGCCCGTTAGTCATAATGAACGAAACGGCCCCAGTTTGCTAAACGTAGGTTACACTTGGTCATAATGTTAGTGTCAAAAACTAAAAACCAAGTGTAGAGCTACACACGAAGGGAGCCATTAACTATGAAGGATGTATTTATTCAACTAAATTGCTTCGATAGTTTAAGTACAACCCTTCACAATCTCATGTATATTTTAAAATAAATATCCAGTTTTCTTTAAAGATGTTGTTCAATTATATAACCCGTTTACGAAACAACTTTATTGTCATTCACACCAGTGTTCGTGCAACCAGGGGCAGAATAAACATCGCTCAAGTACCCCTTGCCCTATTGGTTACTAGTTAGTCTCATTATTGTTTTGCATCTTACGTTACAGAGTCATTCTAGAGATACCAGCTTTCTCTGCAGCATCCGTGCGACTCATCCCTTGATCTATAAGATATAAAGCATAATTAACTTTTCCTCATCGGTTTTCGGTCTTCCAGGGTGTTTCCCTCGTTTTCTTGCAGCCTGAACCCCTTCCTTTGTCGGTCCAGATTCTGGTCGATTATAGAAACACGCATGTAACCAAATTTCATATGTATCCTCTCCTCTGCACATTATTGCACAAAAACACAATGAGGTTAAAATGCTAACCTGTTTTTTTTCAAAATAGGGAACAATATATATAACAAAGGTGTGTAATAATATTGAACTTTAGTTTTTAATCTTATGGATGTGACAAAAATGATTCTTTCTACCTTTTGGAGTTTCTATATAATTTTGCTTATTTCCTACTGTGTCACTAAAAAGAAATTACACTTATTTGAGATACTTTTTATATGGATGATAGTCTGGTTAATAACTCATTCAGTTTTCTCAATCATTACAGTGAATCTTGGTTATTTAAAATTGTCTGAACAACCAGAACATTATTGGCTGCATCTATACAAAAGATTAATACTCTATCCGTTAATAATTGTATGGTTCATCGATATTCAAACCAGATTTAAATATAAGGCTAAAACCATCATAATTTTTTCTTCAATTATTTTATTAACTTTGGTGGAGTATTTTTCTATCTGGAAAGGTGTGCTTATAAATAAAAATTGGAATGTATGGTTTTCACTGATTGAGTGGACTTTTACTTTTGTCTTTACCTACTTTTCGTGGTTTTGGTATAGAAGAATTTTGTGGAGAAAGGATGGTCTCTAATG
Source organism: Bacillus songklensis (assembly GCF_042649685.1). Classification (NCBI taxonomy): domain Bacteria; kingdom Bacillati; phylum Bacillota; class Bacilli; order Caryophanales; family Bacillaceae; genus Bacillus; species Bacillus songklensis. The sequence goes on from NZ_JBHRZT010000007.1 coordinate 9,240, forward strand.
TTAGACTTTCCTAAACAATTCGATATAAATGAATGGTGTATTATCCTAATTATTCTCATTAACATAATCTTATTTAAGTTACCTAAACGTTTTCCTAATGCCATAACTGTTTTAATTGTCCTTCTAAGCATTTCAATCCCAAAAATTATTAATCATACAATTGCCGTTTTACCTTTTGACCTCTATGATTTGAATGACACAAAGCGGTATGAGCTATTCGATTTAATGCTGTATGCTTGTTATCCCCCTTTTGGCTATTTATGTGTTTATTTCTATAGTAGGCTCCAAAAAAACGGTTTGTTTGTATTGCTTTATATTTTAGCATGGGCTGTTTTTGCAGTGATTTTCGAATATTTTTTGGTTATGATACAGGTTTTTAGATATAAAGGGTGGAATATATTTTACTCATTTCCAACCTATCTAATAGTAATTTCCATATACCTTATTTTCTTTAAATTTGTTTCAAACTACTATTATAAAACAATAACGCGAGAAAATTAACCTACCGATTCTTTAACTATCCTGAAAAAGTTATCTTGCTCAAAATCTAAAAAAGGCCATACAAAAGTAGACCCAGCTAAAATGGTTTTAAAAAAAAGGCTGAGCCTTCTGATTAAACTACAGTATGTAATGAAATACAACTTGGAATTAGATCCTTTCTTATATAGGTATCGAAAAAGGCTAGGCTGGTGCAACAAACCCTATTAAGATTAATCTATCCTGCGTGCTTCTCTTAAAGAGAGCGACAATTTGTGGTGCACCTGGTCGTTGTATGTCAGTCTATCCTGCGGGCTCAAGGCACCATAGTCGAACGACCTTCCTTCGCCAGCCGTATTAGAAGGATTGACAAGAATGATGAAAACTAGACTAGGTCAGTAACCATTTTCATTCATTTGATGGTGCCGCAAAGCGGCATGGTTGGCTACCATGGAAGAACGATAAACCTTCCATAAACTGTGGTGCCTCAAATCGAGGCATGGTTGGCTAACGGGACAGGTTAATAAGAACGTAATCCTTTATAATAATTCAATCGATGGATAAACTATCATTATTATCTACATATAGGAGCCTAGAGATATCGTATGAACAACTATACAAATAACAATACAGCCAGACGCTATAAGGCTCATGTAAGTATTCTCGGAACCACTCAATTGCACCTTAGGAACCCTTATATCATCGGCTGGTGGTCAGCAGCTTTTCCGGGATTTGGGCATTTGCTTTTATCAAAATATTTACGGGGATTTGTTCTATTTATATGGGAAGTGGTAATTAATCTTCAAGCAAATGTGAACTTAGCCATGATTTACTCGTTTCAAGGGAAAATTGATATGGCAAAAGAAGTATTAAACACAAGATGGCTGCTTATTTATATCCCTGTTTACCTATTTGCCATATGGGATAGTTACCGTACTACAGTTGATTTGAATAAAGTGTATCTTTTAGCTGAACGTGAGAACCACCGATATAATTCCTTTAGCATTGGGGCTATGGAGATTAACTACCTGGATAAAAGGAAACCCACTACCGCATTTATTTGGTCCCTATTTATGCCAGGTTTAGGACAACTCTACATCCATAGACTAATCACTGCTTTTTTTGTCATTATATGGTCGGTTGTTTTTTTCTACTATTCCCACACTCTTGAAGCCGTCTCCTTGCTTTTTATAGGAAAAATTCAACAGGCTACATCCGTATTGAATGGAAAATGGTTTCTTTTTCTTCCATCTGTTTACGGTTTTGCTACGTATGATTCCTATGTTAATACGGTAGAAAACAATAAACTTTATGAAGATGAACAACTCAACTATTTGAAAAGGGATTATCAAAATCCCTATTTTAAAATCTTAAAGGGAAAAGTGATGGAGTGAGGATATGCAGGTCTTCTCAACCTTTGATGAATCAACTTATTTAGAATTAGCCATTTCTTCATTAGAGCAAAAGGGAATAAAAAAAGAAGATATATTTGCTGTTCCACTACACAACCGACAAGAAGAACGTAAAATCTTTGATACACTCCATCGTTCGGACGGAATATCTCTTATTGATATAGCAATGGCACTTGCGACCGCTTTTTCAGTAATTGGAGCCAGTGTTGGATTTATTTTGGCTTGGGGTCCCATTTATTGGGGATTAATCGGTGCTTTTATTGGTTTTATTTTAGGATTGGGAATAAAGTTATTTATGGTAAAAGTTGTTAGGAAACAGCGAACCCCTTTGCGTGGTAAAAGTGCCGAAGTCATACTTATTGTTGATTGCGACGACACAAAAGCTGAGTTAGTGGAAGGAATCCTTTGGGAGCATTTGGCTATGGGAGTGGCAAAGGTTATTAAGAAATAGCCTATTTATTCTTCTGGGTCTTATTGAGCTAACGGGAGCTTGAGTTCAAGAGGGGAAGTTGCTGCAGCGACTCCTTTTTTCTTCCTTTCTATTAAAAAACGTTCGCAAAAGTTTATCAAAATCGACGAACGTTCATAAATGTTTTTTTTAGTTTTACGAACGTAAAAAATGACCGTTTTTAAGCAAAAATGAACCGTTCGTAAAAGTGTACTTTTACGAACGGTTAAAATGATGGTCAGTGGAACATGACAATAAAGTTGTTTAATTTTTGAAATAAAACACTCCACCGCACTTAAAAATATAACAATAAAGTCGATTAAATCTAAGTATTATCTCACAATCGCGCCCGATTGCTGAAGATCACTAAAGCTTCTATTAGCTGGTTTGTTCCACAAAAAAACAGCACCCCTTGTTAAAAAAATGCGATCCATCAGTTGAACAAGAAGACCGTTATTGTTCTGTCGATTCCCGTTAATCAATAGTATTTTGTTAGAATTGGATTACATTTTTGGTGCTTCCATACCTATATTAGCCCACTCCTCTTTTGACGGACCATAAATTCCGGGAACAGTTAACCCTGCCTGACGCATAAGAACAGTCATTTGTCCGCGATGATGGTTCTGATGAAGAATCAGAGTCATCAAAAAAATGGCATTTGGCTGCTGTTGTCCAAAAAAGTCATTAAGGACTTTTAGACTATCGTCAGTCCATTGATTTTTCACCGCCTGAATAAATGCATTGCTTGCCTTAGAATAGCTGTCCGCAATAAATTGAGCCGAAGTTGGAACTGGCCAGTCTTCAGACGGAGATTCAAACGTCAGCCCTGTACGCGAAGTCATCACATGAATAGCGGTAACGATATGCCAGGCAATACGTCCTAAAGTCCAATTCTGTAGAGTAATTTCCTGTCTAAGTGACTCATCGGTAAGATTATTTAGTACCCTCTGGGTTGCTCCTGCCTCATACTCCCAAGATTTTAAAAAACCATCTAATGTTTGAAACATATAAACCCCTCCTTAGTTTCATTTCAAATGATAGTTTCGATGTAATCTTGGAATTACCTTCCAAAACTACCCAAATATTTTCACTTATATTGATTAAGATTTGCAAGAAAACAGTATGAAGCTTTGTTATGCTGCTCCGTTAGCAACATAAGAAAAAGACTACCGAAGCAGCTCTGGTTCTCTAACTCTAGCCACCCGTTAAAGAAGACTGTTTTCAATTATGGATATGCCTGTTTAAGAGTAAATTTGAATTGCAGCAATAATCCATAAACTAACTGATAATATGCAAAGAGTAGTTCCTATAATAGTCGAAGTACGTTGGAATGCATTCCTTTCTCTAAAGCTCCTACTCACTTCATCCAAAATATAAAAGGTAAAAGCAATAATGGAAGCAATTATCGCCAAACCACTGTCCCAAAAATATAAAACAAGTGCTGCACCAAGGTGGATAATCATTGAAGAGACTTTTCTTTTTCTTTCATTACCAAGCCCTCTTGTTACTGCCTCAGAAACCAACGAAACAGGAAGAGCATAAAAAAGTAAGCACGGAAAAACAAAGAGTGCATATATGAACCAACCGTCCAAAATGCTTCCGTATCCTTCTGACATAGAATCTCCAACCGAAAAGATAAGTGTAATTATAAAAGCCAATAAAACAGATGTATGTAGTTTTCTTTTAAACATATAAAGAGCTCCTTTGAAGTCTAAATTCTAAGCAATAATAGTTTAATTATAAAGGTATTGGAAACTCATTTTAACGAGGTTTATTTCCTTTTTAATATTCAAGAGAGAACCCAAACCCTTCTTCAACAAACCTGCCAGTTAGCTCAAGTACATTTCTTCACAAATTTCTCTATACTTTAGTATAAATATCCCATTTCCTTATGAAGTGTTATTCAAGAAAATGGCCCTTTAATGGAACATTGACTTTAAAGTATAGCTATTAAAGAGTTAAATCCAAATTAAATAAATTGACTTCCAAGCATCCATTTTTTACTCCCTTTATTACTTATTCTCTCTACTATTCAGTCAAAAACGTTCGTAAAAGTACAATATTATAAACAAAAAAAGTCTTAGATTCTACCAAATCTAAGGCTTTTTTGATCTCCTCTTTAAGGACTTTACAATGTAACAGTGTTATGTTACATTGGTATTCAGAAAGGGGTTTTACAATATGAGTGAGGAGTTAATTTCTAAAAAGGAATTATTAGAACTGGCAGGAATATCGTACGGACAGCTGTACAGATGGAAACGAAAGGATCTCATACCGGAAGAATGGTTTGTAAGGAAGTCCACGTTTACCGGGCAAGAAACGTTCTTTCCGAAAGAAAAAATTTTAGAAAGAATCAACAAAATCCAAACGATGAAGGAAAATTTATCTTTGGATGAGCTTGCTGATATGTTTTCTCCCAATCTGAGCAATCTGGAGTTAGAAAGAGATGAATTAATAGAACGCAACATTGTTTCGGAGACGGTTATGAATTTTTACTTGGAGAATGATCATGGCGGTCTGAAATTTAATTTTTCCAAAATGCTTGAAGTTTATGTTTTAGAAAAGCTTCTGCAGTCAGGGGAAATTAATTTGGATGAAGGGAAAATGCTGCTGCAGTTATTAAAGGATAATACAGCGCTGATTAAGCAAAAAAGCTGTGAGCTGGTCATTACCCGAAAGCTCGGCGTATCATCGTGCCTTTTATTAATTAATGCAGAAGAGATTCATATTGAGCGGGGAACGAAGATGGTCGTCCGTCTTTCTCTGATGACCTGCATGGAAGAAATTAAGGCGAAATTATTATAAAGGAGAATGGCAATGGAACTAAAAAATAACGGAGACTTGGTCATTAATGGCTTGGGTTCATCAAACGGTGGTCAGTTTAACATAGTCACAGTGAATGGCAGAGGGACGATTAACAGCGATTTGGAATGCAGTGAATTTGAATGCAACGGCTCGGGGGCGATCCATGGGGATATTAGAGCGCATACAGCCAAAGTTAACGGAACTGCGAGGTTTAAAGGTACAGTCGAAGGCCAGAAGCTGACAGTGGAAGGGACAGCGAAATTTGAGAAAAATCTGTTTGTGAAAGATTTAAAGGTTTCAGGTAAAGTTACTGTTGGCGGAAGAGTAAAGTGCGAGAAAATCAAATTAAGAGGCTTGTTCAAGGTTGAGGAAGATTGTGAAGCCGAGATTTTTAAAGGTGAATATCGGTTTACGGTTGGCGGGCTTTTAAACGCGGATCAAGTAAATATTAAAATTTATGGGGAATGTAAAGCAAAAGAAATCGGCGGGCAGACGATCATCGTTAAACAACATAAAGGGTCTTTCATTGGCGCATTATTCAAACCCCTTTTTAAAGCGCAATTAGAAACGGATTTAATTGAAGGGGACAAAATTGAGTTGGAAAATACGATTGCCAAAGTGGTTCGGGGGAATCAGGTCCGAATTGGTGCTAATTGCCAGATAGGCATTGTAGAATACACAGATGAATTTTCACAGGATAAAAATGCCATAGTAAATGATGTGAGAAAGGCATAATGGGAGGAGAAGACCATAAAAAAAGGTGATAACTTGATTATCAATGGCTCGGGAAGTTATCCCGGGGGCCGCTATGATAAAATCAGCATCAGAGGCGAAGGGACGATTGTAAATAATGTAGAATGCTCGGTTTTTAATGTATATGGAACGAGTGAAGCGGTTGAAAATGTTAAAGCAGGTTTAGTAAAAATTTTTGGGGAGACAGAAGTTAAAGGCAATATCGAGGCCGAGGAAACGACTGTAATGGGTACAATGATAGTCGGCAGCAATGCACAGATGAAAAAAATAAAGGTATTCGGATTGCTCGAAGTGGGCGAAAGACTTGTTGGTGATCAAGCAACAATCAAAGGAAGTATAGCGGTTAATGGCGATGTGGAGTACGAAACGTTCGATTCCAGGGGCGGTTTTGAAATTAAGGGGCTCCTATCTGCTGATACGATAAAAATTGTCTCGAGCTATGGGGAGAGCTTTGCAGAAGAAATAGGCGGCGGGAAAATTACTGTAAAAAGAGGGGTTTGGCTGATTCCCTTCACAAATATTTCACTCTCAAAGAAGGAAGGTTTCCTTACGACCAAAGTAATTGAAGGAGATGATATCTCTCTGGAAAATACAAAGGCAGATATTGTTCGGGGCAATAAAGTGAGAATTGGGCCCGGCTGCCAAATTGGATTAGTAGAATATCGCGAAAATATGACCCAGCATCCGGGTGCAACGATAAAAACAAAGACAAAGATATAAAGGAGAAACAGGATAGTAACGAAGGAAAGTAACTTAGGATTGGTAGTGGCGGGACTATTATTGGGGATCTCTTATAGCAAATGGCGAGACAGATAAATAGTGATACTGCGGCTTTTCCATATGTCCACTTAAGTAGTTGAAAAAGTTCGTGGCATCAATCCCTATTTTTTCATTAGACGTAATCAAGCCGATGTCCGTATAGATCCTTGCTGTGGCGTTATTATAGTTACCCGTTCCTAAATGGACAAATCGTTCAATTTGTCCATTTTTACGACGCACAACGAGTGTAATTTTACTATGCGTTTTTAAGCGGGTCATACCGTAAATAACGTGGCAGCCTGCTTTTTCTAATTCTTTTGCCCACTGTACATTATTTTCTTCATCAAACCGTGCTTTTAACTCCACCAGGACGGTGACCTGCTTCCCCTTTTCCGCAGCTCGCTCAAGGCTTTTTATAATAGGAGAATCCCCACTTACCCGATAAAGGGTCTGTTTAATGGCCAACACATCTGGATCATCTGCGGCCTGGGAAATAAAATCAACAACCGGTTCGAATGATTCATACGGATGATGAAGTAAAATATCTTGTTTAAGAGCTTTGACAAACATATCTTCCTCTCCTTCTAAATCTTGAGGAGGCTGAGGAATGAATGTTGGTTCGACTAACTGTTCATGAGTGGATTGAATCGCTTTGTAAAATGAAAACAGAAACGTTAAATCGAGGGGAGCCTGAACAAAATACACATCTTTATTATGGATTTCGAGTTCCTCTTTTAAGTAGTCAGTCACCTGCTGGTCATAACCATCGCTTTGTACTTCCAGTCTGACAGCTGCTCCCCACTTGCGTTTTTTCAGTTCCTCTTCAATTTCGTGTAAAAGGTCATCGGCTCCATCTTCATGGATGGTTAAATCGGCATTACGTGTGATGCGAAAGGAAGTCACCGATTTTACTGTATAGCCCTTAAATAATTTGTGAATAAAATGAGAAATGACTTGTTCTAATAGGACAAAGACCCTTGTTCCTTCATCTGCAGGCAGCTCGATATAACGGTTTATAACGGCTGGAACTTGAACAATCGCCAGTTTTTCATTAAAAGGGAACATGCCCTCTGTTTCTACCCTCTTTTCTTCTATGACAATGGCTAAATTTAATGACTTGTTTAACAGCATAGGAAAAGGCCGGTAAGCATCAATAGCCATGGGCGTTAAAACGGGGAAAATTTGGTCATCAAAATACGTTTCTAAAAAAGATAAATCTGTCGGGGCTATTTCTGAAACCGACACCATTTTCACATTTTCTTTTGCTAATAAAGGATTTAGTTCATGTAAGTATGTATAATCTTGTTTGTCAACAAGAGCATGCGTGATCTCAGAGATAGCACCTAGTTGCTCCTTAGGTGTTAATCCTGCCTTATTTTCGGGGCGATTAAATCCGGCCTTTACTTGATCCAGTAAACCTGCTACACGTACCATGAAAAACTCATCTAAGTTGGAACTAAAAATCGCTAAAAACTTGTATCGTTCTAGTAAAGCATTCCGATCATCCTTGGCTTCTTCTAATACTCGCCGATTAAAATCCAACCAGCTTAATTCTCGATTATTATAAAAGGAAGGATCCTCTAAATTGGTCTCTGTGTTGACTTTACTTATTGTTTGCACGATTGTTACATCTCCTTTGTCACGATTACGACTTTATGGTCAAATAGAAAATATTTTCAATTTGTAAATTCAAAGTAAAATTCATGTAAAATTCACATAAATATAAAAGCTTATAAGAGGTGGTTCTAGTTCAAAACTTGGGTCTCTTCGTTTACATAGTTCCTGTTATGAACAATCGATCGTTTTAATAATTAATGAATTTTTACAATTTCTTATCATTTTCTACATAATTACACAACAAATTATTAGTATTTTTATATAGACAAGGTTGGTTTCTGACTGCTGAACTCAGAGTCCGGTTAGGAATTGACCAACTCAATGGAAACTCTGCTTTTGAATACAGACTAAAAAATTTCTAAATGATTAAGGTTTTAATCAATAACGATGTATTGACTGCAAATCAAATAAACGAAAGGTAATAAAAACATCGTAATATTAATGATCAGCCCATATTTACTTATGCTAGCATTTCGAGAATCGAGATAAGCAAGCAATACTCCAACAGGCGCAATGAACATAGGAAGCAAAATGAGTGCAAGACGAATATGTACATTTTGCATAGGGGTTAATTCTGTAAAGCAGCTCATAAAGAGGATCCATTGGCCAATTCCTATTATGAGAGAACATAATCCCCAAATAGAAAAGTCCTTTTCACATTGATGATAGACTGGACTAATCATGATAAGTGACTTTCTTCCTTCCTTGTAGAAGATGTATACAATAATAATATTATTGTATTTGTTATTTAACCTAACTCCATTGGTTCAATAAAAAATGACTAGGGCTTAAGAAGTCCGTGTATTATCTCAGACAATTTTGCAAGCCCATTTGAATGTTAATTAATCGATCAAGAATTTGACTTATTTTTATTGTTTTAGATGAAGTAAAACCTTCGGAAAGTCCGACTGTAATCATTTTTCTCCTTAAAACTTCGATTTCTTTACTTAAGTCCTCAAGGTCCATAATTTTAATTTTATTACCCCTTTCAATACTGATAGAAATATCTTACCAAATGTAAACGTAAACACTTTTCAGTGATTTACGACAAACAAAAACAATTTTCGACTTAATCTGACAAAAACAATGAAATTTTTCCTATTATTTAGACATTAACCTAAACAAATACGTTATCAAAAAAAGGGTGACAAATGACTTCTGTACTCTCCTCGTCACTATTCCTGCTCTGTAGTTGAAGAACAAAGGGTTCTGGTGCGGAAATAATTTGGCGAGAAAATAGAATCGCGAAATCAATAAGGCGGGCGGGCAGCTTCGCCTTTTTTGATTTCGGATTCATCATTCCCTTAAGGAAAAAAGCCCCTTGTAAGCGAAATATTTATTTCTTAAAATAAGAACATACGTTCCTGACAAAGGATGTTGTCTATTTAATTTTTTAATAAAAAAGGAAGGAGAAACTATATGATGTTAAAACGATAAATGTTAACCATGGCGCTTTTATTTTTCAAAAAAGTAAAGATGAAGAAAATGCCCTAAGGTAAAATAACTTTCTCATTTAAATGCAATTTACCGATTTTTAAATCAGGTACTAGAAGTTTCCTTGAGATAACTTATAAAATTCTTACTATCACCTTACTATGCATCCTCTGGAATTTTTATTATCTATAAAATTTCCATCATGATGCAGAGGTTTTTTACCATTTCTTTACCACTTATAGTTACATTTTCTCTTGATAAAAAAGTTATTCACTTAAGGAGGGTACAAGCAATGTCTTTAAATAAATATGGTGTATTAAAAGGAAGAGTACTTGATTCCATACAAGGTAAAAAGGATAGTCCTCATTATCAGGTACTCGTAGAAGACGAACAAGGTACGAAGTATCGAATTGCTATTAACATTAGGTCACAATCCTTCCCCTCTGAAGTATTATATTTTGTCAGTGAAGATTTTCATTCAGAAGATATTATCACATTACCTCAACTACAATCTGGCTTTACAGAAATCTATCATAACAATCCAGATATAGCCCTCGATTATATACGCGGAAACCTATTTGACCCTAAGAAAATGATTCCCCTGCCGGCAGATAATTCAGGACCTGATAACGATTTAAACGAAAAAATTAATGATTATATTCAAAAAGCCATTAACGAAAAAGCCATCATCTACGCTTTTGGTGCTAAATGGGGACCAGAGGATAATAAATCGGATCAGTACTTTAAATTTTCACCTGGAAATGGAATACATGATATACACATGAATCAAGGTAACGTAGGGAAATGGCAAAAAGATAATGGGATATGGCAAGATGGCGGAATCTTACTTTATTTTGAGGAATCCCAAAAATGGATTGGAATATTCCTGGCTTTTCAATCTCAGTCTTGGTGCACAGATGATCAGGGAAATGCGACGCATTCTGTTAAGGAGTGTAATCATATGAATTATAATCAAAAAACAGGTGAGTCTGATTCTACGAAGGTTCGTTTAATCCCCTTTCAAGTAGAAAGCATTAAGGCCCAAACCAATGAAATTCCATCAGGGGTTGAGCTTATTCAAGCTCCTAGTCAGTGGCAGCAAGGGTTTAAAGGGGAAAATGTAGTCGTGGCGGTGATTGATACAGGATGTCAAATCAACCATCCTGACTTACAAGGTCAAATCATCGGAGGATACAACTTCACCAATGATTACGATGGAGATCCTCATAATTTCTTAGATAACAATGGTCATGGGACTCATGTGTGCGGAACCATTGCTGCGCGCGAAAATAATCAAGGGGTTGTCGGAGCAGCTCCTAAGGCGAAGCTATTAATTCTAAAGGTTTTAACAGAGACAGGGGAAGGAAATATCAAAGACATTACTTCAGCTATCCGATACGCAATAAAGTGGAAAGGGCCAAATGGGGAAAGAGTTAGAATCATTTCCATGTCTTTGGGAGGCCCGCAAGATGATCCTTCCTTACATCATGCCGTAAAAGAAGCTGTCCAGCAGAATATCTTGGTGGTTTGCGCAGCAGGTAATGAAGGAGATGCAGATAGTCGCACAGATGAGCATAGTTATCCAGGTGCCTACCCGGAAGTCGTGGAAGTTGGATCCGTCAATTTACAAGAGCGTCTTTCTCATTTTAGTGATTCTAACAATCAAGTGGATGTGGTGGCTCCAGGTGAAAAAATTGTATCTACGTATCTTATGGATCAATATGCCGTTTTATCGGGTACATCTATGGCAACTCCACATGTTTCAGGAGCATTAGCCCTCCTGATCGAACAATACGAACAAGCCTTTGACCGTATGTTAACGGAGCCTGAGATTTACGCTCAACTTATCAAAAAGACAGTTTCATTAGGGTACTCTAAAAAAGACGAGGGAAATGGTATGATCAAACTAAATAGTCAGACTACTGTATCTACTCCACCTCTTCCTAATCTAAACTAATATGAATAAAAAAGGATATAAATTCAATATAGAAAGAGAGCAAATCTTAAGGTTTGCTCTTTTTTGGCTTTAGCCATAATTATATAAACAAATATTATCACTAGTGTTGCGTGAATTTTATTTGAATTTTCAATTTTATCATTCTTTCGATGAAGAGCCAAAAAAGTGAATACCCAAACAAAGGTGGCTTCATCCATTTGGTTTTTATTTACAATTTGACAAAAGGGACAACGACGATTTGCTCATTAAGGGATGGTTTCTCCTTCAATTTTTCGAAGCCGGATACGCGCTGGCTTCCACAAGGCGGCCCTTAACTACCGGCTAAAAGGACTTTTTCTTTGCGCAAAACGAGATTATTGAACATTTTGAGTGTTTTTAAAACTGAAATTATTTTAATGCAACACTAGTGTCTGTAATTATCTTAAAGTTTTTGCACAAGAACCAAATCTATGATTATAACTTTTAATAGTAAACAAAATCATCAAATGTTTACAATTGTTATTTATTAGTTATTGTTAGGCTTACAAAACACATGGTATATTTTATTGGGCTATTCAGAATAGAATAGCACTTTTTATTTATTGGTGAAAAGTTATGAAACCTATTAGATTGAGTATACAATTTCTTGTTTTGTCATTATTAGCTTTTGCCATGGTTGGCACCTTCGTTGGAAGTGTTATTTCTAGTGTAGTAGTAAGTAAAAATAATCTTGAAAAGAATTATTTAATAGAGAATCAATATTATGCTCAAAAGCTGGCAAACACAACGGATTCTCTTTTTAGAAATATGTTTAAAACTCTAACGATGGAGTCACAAGATAAAGAATATTTAACTACAGATTCTAAAGCGATATATAAAGAACTAGAGCATCTGTTACAATCCACTACTTTTTTTAATTCTATATGGTTTGTGAATCAAACAGGACATATCGTTGCAACAGCACCACACATGAATTTAGAAGGTACAAAGGCGAATAGAATTGGTGCAAAGCAAGCTTTAAAACAAAAAGTACCTTTAATATCAGAGCCTTACATAAGTGTGACAGGGAAGATGATATTGCTTGTTTCTGTACCAGTATTTGATGGTAATGGTTCGTATTTAGGGTTTCTTGCTGGAACCATACATTTACATGAGGACAATAGCTTAAGGAAAGTTCTTGGTCAACATCCAAAACATGAAAATGATTCGTATGTATATGTGGTTGATTCTGAAGGTAACATTATTTATCACCCCGACACTAATAGAATCAATGATAACGCCAAAGAAAACAAAGTCGTGCAGCAAGTGATGAAAGGGAATAACGGAAATCGAAAGGTTATCAATACAAAAGGGATACCCATGTTAGCTGGTTACGCTTCTTCTACATCAACAAGCAAGTGGGGGATAATCGCCCAAACACCTAAACAATCCGTAATGGAACCAACTATTGAAATGGCAAAGCAAGTAAGTTTAATCGCTATTCCATTTATGATTTTTGTTTATATACTATCCCTTATATTATTGAAAAAAATTGTGAATCCGATAAGAAATTTAGCCATCTACGCAAAACAAATTACACAAGATCCATCGGTACCGACGCCTCGCATTCCAGACTGGTATTTTGAGTTAAATGAATTAAAGCGTGCTATTTTAGTAGCCGTTGATTTTTATCAGAAAAAACTTACTTATGTTGAGAGTGAATCAAAACTTGACCCATTAACTGGTTGCTATAATCGTCGTTCTTTAGAAAAGACGATTAATGATTTGGAAATGTACTCCATTATCTTGTTTGATATTGACTATTTTAAAACCGTGAACGACCAATACGGACATCAAATGGGGGATGAAGTATTAAAATATCTATCTAAATTAGTTAAGAAAGAAACTAGGGAAAGTGATTTGTGTTTCCGTATAGGTGGAGAAGAATTTTTGATTGTTCTTCCAGGGACCGATATTGGAATTGCTCAAATCATTGCAGAGCGAATAAGAAAAAGGACTGAAACGACCATTAGCCCTATAGGAAAGGCGATTACGGTTTCAATGGGAATAGGAAGTTCACCAAAAACAGCAAATCATTTTTCAGACTTATTAAACGTTACTGACCAAGCTTTGTATAAAGCAAAACAAGGGGGAAAAAATAGAATAATCATTGCAAATAGTTTAAACAATAATAATGATTAAGAAAAACCGTCGAAAGACAGTCTGAGAGGAAATTACTTAATTTCCTCTCTCTTTATCTTTTGTTTCTTGATTTACGCTTCTAATTGCGCTTGCATAAGCTAACATAAAAATGATAAAGATTATTCCCGTAGAAGAACCCACTACGATTAAAAAATCCATTTTATAATCTTCTTTCAAAAATTTAAATTACATAATATCTATTTTGATTCTGATTAAAAGGTTATATACCCTATACATTACTAGTTAACATAATACTGATTCTCGGCAAAAAAGGGGTTGGGTATCTAAATACATATCATCCACAAGGAATGACGAAAATTGGAGACTTGTACTACATGTCGTCTGTAGAAATCATTGAAAAACCTGTAAAATACGACCAGCCCAAAGATGGTTATGATCGCACACCTGGTAAAGGCATCGGCCACCTAATCCTCTGATTTTGCTGGATTTTCAAGACGGGTCCTTTCAGGAGGATGACTCAAAAGGTATGGCTTTTTATACCTTTTGAGTCATCCTCTTTTCTTTACAAGTACTCTCTTTCAGACATAAGTATCACAGCATTTACTGTGTCTTATCATTTCTTATACTAACCTGTCCCCGGTAGTACACAATAAGAAAGCCGGGAACTTCTTCCACATACCAATCCGCGTGATTGTATGCAAACACGGCATCCCGTATTTTCCCTTCAGCTGCATCATTTGCAGCAAGATAATTTGCTGCCGAATAAATTGCATCTTCTAAGTCCATTGGATCAGCTTTTCCATCTTCATTTACATCTATGCCATATCCTCGATATTTGGCTATAACAGCCGGATCAGTTAATCGGGAATCAGGAAGGAGTATTCCCTTTTCCATAACCATCATGTTGCATCAGATAACTATCTAACGTATATAAAATTATAATAGGCGTAAAAAATCCAGATCATATTCCAATAGATCTAAGGATATCATAATTTTCTTTTAGATTGACATACTCGGCAGAAATTGCATGACCTAACCATTTTTCTGCAATATGTTCAAATGTATTGATTGGTCCAGTAGTGAAGTAGCGATGAAAAGGCGGGGATATCAATTGAGATAAAGATCCCTGATGCTGTAAGATAGCACTTAATTCCACCGCTGTTTCCTCTGCAGAACTAATAATCGATACATTTTCTCCTATTACTTCTCTAATATAGGTTTCTAAATGAGGATAGTGCGTACACCCCAATATCAATGTATCTATATCTTTATTATGAAATGGTTTTAAAGCTTGTTCTACTTGCTGCTTTACATAGATTTCATCATCCAAATGGTGTTCTACAACCGTTGCTAAGGTAGGACATGCCAAACTATATACCTTTATATAAGGATGGAGTTCTTGTAACGCTTGAGCATACATATTAGATTGTATGGTTCCGATTGTCCCAATAACTCCTACTTTTTGATGATTAGTTACTTTAATAGCAGCCCTTGCTCCGGGATGAATAACCCCTATAACGGGGATGGAAAGTTCTTTCTGTAAAGAGTCTAAAGCTGCAGCAGAAGCTGTATTACAAGCAATAACAATAGCTTTTAAAGGAAATTGCATAAGAAATTCCACTAATTCATATGTGAATTTCTTCACTTCTTCTCTTTTTCTTGGCCCATAGGGACAACGCTGATTATCTCCAATATAGTAAATGCTTTCTTTAGGCAACTGATGCATAATTTCTCTTGCAACTGTTAATCCTCCTACCCCAGAATCTAACACTCCGATAACTGGTTCTTGGATGGAATTGTACATCTCTTTCATCTCTTTCTCTTCTAATATTTAAATATATAAGTCCAATTATTTATGTGGATTTATATAAATTCCCAATACCACCTATTATACTACCATAATATGATAATGGCATTCTTAACTAGAATTGATTTGCTCTTTTTTTGTGCTGGAGAAATATGCTTGCTGTAAAAAGCAATATATTTATAAAATAAATTTGAATTTTTGTCTTTTCATCGCAGGAACCCCTCACGCTCCCCATCGTTTTCATTTTCCTCCAAGGGACGGTTTAACGGCTTCCCGTGTCATTAAATAACGGCAAAAAACGGTGTTTCCTTACTTAAGGAATCCCGTTTTTTTGTAATCATCCCTCATTTACTTATTAGTAGGCTTTGTTGAATTTCCATGTTGTTTTTTGCCTTTGTTGCAGCTAAAAGAGAGGGATAGAAGTATTCTTTTAAAAGAAATGAATGTTTTTCAAATCATGATTATTGCCAATATCATCGTTTTGTACTCTCACTATTTTACTCATCTTAGCTATTTGGCATTGCTGCGATGTAACGATTGGGGTAACAGAAGGGGATATAGGGAACATTAAATTTTTCCGATCATTATTATGAGCACGATCTCTTCTTCCTATTTGAGAATTAATATACGGACCAGAAGGGTCATCATGAATAAACTTCTTTCGCATTACATTGTAATGGTTAAATAAAACATGTCCGAATTCGTGTGCTAATGTATAACGGCCAGCGGCCTTGTCAGTTAGTAAAACACGTCCAAACAATTTATAATCCGTGCTGTTTTTAAAAGATACCAGCTCTGTTCCACCGACCCCTATAACCTTTCTAGCCCTGCCTTCAGCCAAATAATCGCCGCTCAAATAAAGAACATATATTCCAATTTTATTACCAGTAGCATTTCTGGCAGACTTGATTAAAGGATCGATTTGTCTATTCTTAAAAACTTTATCAGCTGGAATTGAACTAGCATTTACTATTAGTTTGCTTTTTCTAAAATATATACCTTTTAAAACGAATTTTATACAACCTTTCCATGCACGATTAGCATTACTAATATCTTGTTTTACTCTGTCAATATTTGTACGGGAATCAGCACCATTAACAAAAAAAGCATACACATCAACTGTATAGGTAGCCAATTCTGCTATCTCCTTTTTCATTCTTTTCGCTACTAATACAGTTTATTAATGAACAGGACAAACTGTGTGGGTATAAGCCATCATTATATAAAAGATACATTCTCCTTTTCTTCCAAACTGTAAAAACATTGCATTTCATGCACCCCTTTCTTACAATGAGAGAGACTAAGGAATATTCTACCAATCATAAAAGGGGAAACAAAAAATGAGAAAAGTGTGGAAGGTGTTGTTGTTCGCTCTCTTTCTTGTGACAGTGCTGTCAGCATGCTCCAATGAAGAGCAGGCACAGGAACGCTTCAATGAATACGCGAAACGATGGAATAAACAAGATTTTGCGGGCATGTATGAGTATTTGTCGTCAGAATCCAAAAAAGAGATTTCCAAAGAAGAGTTTGTTTCTCGGTATAAAAACATTTATAACGGTGTGGAAGCAAAAAATCTCAAAGTATCCGTGATTAAACCAAAGAAAGAACCGAAGGCAGAAGACGGAAAGCTCCCTCTTTCACTTGATTTGAATATGGATACGATTGCAGGAAACATTGCTTTTACGAAAGAAGTAACACTCATAAACGAAAAACAAAAAGACGAAAAAAGCTGGTATATCCAATGGAACTCAGGCATGATTTTTCCGGATTTAAAAAGAGATGAAAAGATAAAGGTCCAAATCCTCAAAGGGGAACGCGGAGAAATCCTGGATCGCAACAGCAGTTTCCTTGCCCAAAACGGCACAGCTGCCCAAATCGGTATTGTACCGGGAAAACTTGGTGAACAGGCAGACACTACAAAGCAACAATTAAGTAAACTGTTGAATATTTCCGTTGAATCAATCGAGAAAAAACTCGGCGCTTCGTGGGTAAAGGATGAGCTGCTTGTATCGATGAAAACGATCAGTTTAAAGGATAAAGCAACCATCAAAGCAGCCTTGCAATATCCCGGCGTAAAAGTAGGCGAAGTTCCGGCACGCGTGTATCCATGTGAAGAAGCAGGTGCCCATTTAGTCGGGTATGTGGCACCGATTACAGGAGAATTATTGGAAAAGTATAAAGATGAAGGTTACACAGCACAATCCATGATCGGTCATGCCGGATTGGAAAATTTGTATGAATCCGAGCTAAGAGCACGCGATGGAGCTGTCATTTCTATCTATGATAAAGATGGAAATAAAGTGAAGGAAATGGTGAAAAAAGAGGCAGTGAACGGAAAAGATGTGCAGCTGACAATTGACAGCAACACACAGATGGCCCTATATGAGCAGCTGAAAAATGAGGTGGGCACAGCGGCTGCCATTCACCCCAAAACAGGGGATGTGCTTGGATTGGTGAGCACGCCATCTTTTAACCCCAATGATTTTTCATTCGGAATCGACTCAAATACGTACCAATCATTGGTAAAAAATCCAGACCAGCCGTTATTGAATCGTTTTACAAAAACCTTTTCACCTGGATCGACCTTCAAGCTTATTACAGCCGCTTTGATTTTAGATCAACATGTCGTCACACCGCAAACCTCGATCCAAATTACTGGAAAATGGCAAAAAGACAGCAGCTGGGGCGGCTTTTACGTGAATCGCGTAGGAAGCTTGCCAAACGTGAACTTAAGGGATGCTCTTGTGACATCCGATAATATTTATTTCGCCAAAATGGCGGTTGAACTTGGGGCTGATAAATTCGAAAAAGGCGTTCAGGCATTTGGTTTCGGGGAAACTCTTCCTCTTGACTATCCATTTGCCAAATCCAAAATCTCAAATAGCGGAAAAATCGAATCGGACATCACATTGGCCGACTCGGCTTATGGACAGGGACAGATTCAAATGAGCCCTCTCCACTTGGCACTCGTTTACTCATCCATTGTGAATGATGGAAACATTATCGCTCCAAGATTAATAAAGGATGAAAACAAGGAAGCAGAGATTTGGAAAAAACAAGTGATGACACCACAGACAGGCCAAGTTGTGCGTGACGGTTTAATCGGAGTCATCGAGGATCCGAAAGGAACGGCTCATGATGCCAAAATCCCGGGAATGCGCCTTGCCGGTAAAACAGGCACCTCTGAACTGAAACAAGCACAAGGGCAAACAGGCGAAGAAAAAGGCTGGTTTGTGGCGGTCGATGCGCACAATCCAAACCTTTTGGTAGCCATGATGATTGACCATGTGCAAGGCCGTGGCGGCAGCCATTATGTTGTGCCGAAAGTGAAACAAGTGTTTGAGCAGTATCAAAAAATTCCCCAACATTAATTTCATTTAATTAAATAGTCATCGCCCTAACTAAAAAGCAATATTATAAAGGGAAAAACACACTGGAGGTGAAATCATGGCAGTTGTCAAAGCTACAAATTCAGATATTAACCTCTTGGCAAGATTGCTTAGGGCAGAAGCTGAAGGAGAAGGGAAACAAGGCATGCTGATGGTTGGGAATGTAGGTATTAACCGGATCCGAGCGAATTGCAGCGATTTTAGGGGAATCCGTACCATTCCGCAAATGATTTTTCAACCACATGCATTTGAAGCCACTATAAAGGGGTATTTCTACCAAAGGGCAAGAGAAAGCGAAAGACGTTTAGCCCGTCGGGTTATTAATGGAGAGAGATACTGGCCTGCAAAATTTAGTTTATGGTATTTTAAACCACCAGGCAGTTGTCCTCCACAGTGGTATAATCAACCTCATGCAGGACGTTACAAGGCTCACTGTTTTTATCAGCCAACAGGCGAAACGTGTGAAAATGTTTATAACATATTTTAAAGCATGGATCAAGATAAAACAGGACGAATTCTTTTAGGGTGCTAAATAAAGGATAGGTTTAAGCAGATAACTTCTGCTTAAATCTATCCTCTTTTATCTTATATGAGTACCCTTTTATAATGATGATTGGTAATTAAGATTCCAAATCGATTTCCTTATAACTTCAATAAAGTACCTTTACAGCGCGTCTCCTTCCCTACTTTTTCAATCTCTTAATTATTTTCGAGAGCTTGCAAATCCCCTCTTCCAACTCTTCCTCTTTTGCATACCAATAGGAAAGTCTGATGAATTGGTTTGAAAATGGATCGTATACACTTCCCGGGTTAATGAGGATCCCTTCCTGCTTGGCAGTTTCAAACAGTTTTTGCATCGAAATAGACGGAATGATTCGTACCCAAATGTAAAAGCCTCCTGAAGGAATCGTCCACTCGGCGATTTCCGAAAAGTTTGCATCAAGTGCCTGGATAGCCGCTTTTCTTCTAGATCTCAACTCTTTTCTTATCCATTCAAGGTACGAACCATAACGGCCGCTTTCCAGCCATTGTGTCGCTGCCATTTGAGAAAGCGACCATGAGTTATTAATAACTCTTGTCCCCTTCCCCGACCTTCCTTCAATCAATCCGTCAGCTATTAATTCTTCCAAGGCTGAAATGACAGTACTTCGGTTCACCTGGAACATTTCAGCAAGCTGTCGCTGTGTTGGGATTTTCATCCCGACCGTCCACTCGCCGTTTTCAATTTTTGATTGAATGTATTGTTTAATCTGTATGTATAAAAGTTTTTCGGCCGTACGATCTGGTCTCCACTCCGTGTACATATCATCCTCCTAGAACATGTCCTTTTCATCGTTTTTATTATAAAACTTGGTTGGGTTAAAAACAAACCAATTGGTTGAGGACATTTCATCTTAAATTTAATACAATTTCGATGAAGTCATTTGATTCGGGAGTGAAAAATATGATAGCTGCTATTACCCATGGATTTCTCTTAGCGTTAGGCCTTATTTTACCTCTTGGTGTCCAAAACGTTTTCGTGTTCAACCAAGGCGCCCTCCAAAAACATTATTACAAAGCCTTGCCCGTTGTCATAACGGCTTCCTTGTGTGACACAGCTTTGATTTTGCTTGCGATTACGGGTGTATCCGTCATTGTGCTGCAATTTGCCTGGCTGAAAACGATGCTGCTCATTTTCGGGATTGCCTTTTTACTGTATATGGGATGGGTATCATGGAAAAGTATCCCAAGCCCTGTCAAACACGATGACTTTTCCCCGCTCTCTGCAAAAAAACAAGTCATGTTCGCCATGTCTGTCTCCTTACTGAACCCACATGCCATTTTGGATACGGTAGGAGTGATCGGAACAAGCTCTCTTCAGTACAGCGGGGTGGAAAAAGTCATCTTTACTATCGCATGCATTACGGTTTCATGGTGTTGGTTCGCAAGCCTGGCCTTTGCTGGAAAAATGACAAGCCGGCTTGACCAGTCGGGGAAAACTTTATATATTCTCAATAAAGTATCCGCCTTGTTCATGTGGGGAATGGCGGTTTATATGGCCTTTTCATTGGTGAATTAATAATAGACTCAAAGGGTTCTCGTATAAGGCTTCGGCAAGGGCCCGTAAGGGAAATGGGCGAAGCCTTATGCGTAAATCATGTAGCATGGACCGCTTTTGTCCATGCCACATGATTTATGTGGATTTATATATCTACCGCTCTCACATTGTCGTTTGAGCTATTACCGTATGAAGGGCGTTCATGACTTTTCCATGCTCGCTCGCATGCGGACGGTCATCTCCGTCTTCATAGCCATAATCGAACATGCGATTTCGATTGAGCGCCAGCTTCGTGAATGTCGGGCGCAACAAATCAAACAGCTCGAATCGCTCTTGTAATTGCGGAAACCTTTCTTGATATGAAAGGATTTCCTCACGGACAATCCTCCAAAAACGATGTTCAGAAAATTGTTCGTTTTCTTGTAAAATGTTGCTTACATAACGGAAATGACAAATAAACAATCCGGTAAAAATAAACTGTGTCAACCCTTCAGGCGGCTCGCTGCGCAATACTTCTTTCAATTTAGGAGACAATATCTCCAGCTCCGGAAGCGACTGGTCGCTAATATTCACATCATCCACAAAATCCTTCATGATGATCCGTGCCGGTGTGTAACCTTTTAACACGAGCACCGTATTTTGGCCATGCGGTGAAAAAACCGTACCGTACTGATATAAGTAATGAAGCAATGGAGGTAAAACTGCTTTTGCAAGCTCCTTGACCCACTGCTCAACGGTAAGTCCTGACTTTTCAATTAACTTCGAGACGAATGGTGTTCCTTCATGATCGACATGAAGCAATGCCGCAAGTGTAATGGCATGTTCGCCGTCTCGCAGCTCCTTATAGACACTCTCCCTCCAAACCACACCGAGCATTTCAAGATATTGATAAGGAGCACCTTGCAATTTCGCAAATATACGATGGTCGACATTCATCGTCGCTACTTCTCCCAGCAAACCAAGACGGCATTCTTCTTTTAAAAATGAATCGTTTTCAAGTATATTTTTCATAAACTTTGTTACTTCAGGGGCAATCACCGTTCTCTCACCCGGCAGGCCCCGGTACACAAGTGTATTCAAAATGCTCATCGGCAGCTTAACATGATATTTGTCCTTATTCGTCATATTCACAAATGTGCGAATGGACTGTTGCGGAAGATACTCGTCTTCCCCTTCTCCCAATGGAATCAGCTCGTTGTTAGCAATTTCAGCAGCGAACATGGATACAACCACATTGTCCCATTGCCATGCATGGATCGGCATAAAGTAATAATCCTTTACTTGCACTCCCCTGTCCTCCAGCTTTTTCACAAAACGCTGGCGTGTTTTTCCATCAAGCTCTTGCTCTATCACACGTTCATAAGCCAACCCCTCTACTGAATGAAATGTCCCAATATTTTTATGGATGGCAACCCACGACAACTGCACTTTTTTCTTTTGCTCGGGCGCATATTGAATATAGTCATCATATCCAAAGCCAATCCGGCCTTTGTTATAAGTAATCCACGGATGTCCTGTCATTTCGCCCTCCAACTCCGCATAATCCAATTCAATCAACTCATCGGACGTTGTTGTTTTTGCTTTTAAGTGAGTATCTGCCACTAATGTGTGCAAATACTCTTTTACTAAATGTCCTGCCGTGGAACTCGTCATGGTTCCCTCTTCCTGTATGCCTAACAAAAGAGCAAGAGACAGCGGTATATCGTTTGTCCCGTCTCTTATTATTTGAACGCTTTCGGGCAAAACATAAACGCTGTCAAATAAGCGGGGCTTTGCTTGAAAGCAGTACACCGTCCCTTTTTTATCCGTCCATTCATACAATCGAATGCCCTCTGTTTCACTCAGCAGCTTTGGCATGATAATTTCTTCATACATGAACTCTTGAATCATTTTCGCCAACAGCTGTTGATCCGCTTCTTTCCAAGCTTTGTCTGTCAACGCATGTAAAGGTGCATCACAAATTTTCACGATGTCCAACTCCCTTTTTTATCATTTTAGGCGAGAAGACTCCCACTTCAAATTTTGTGCAGGGCAACGCCCAAAAATAAGTGGGAGATGAATCGCCTTTTTGCGTAGCGAAACACTCGTTCGCGTGGTATAATTTTCCTGTACAAGTTGTTCTTTGAAAACTGAAGATAGAGGGCTCTAGCAGGAAAACGTCTGCTAGGTAAAATCTTCAACGTTCTTTCGTCCCACACGTACCGAAGTTGCGAAAACCAAGCTCAAGTCGGGTGTGTGGCGAGTCAACGTACAGGATATTTAAGTAATAACCGTCGGGACGACGGGGCTAGCCTGCTAAAAAACTGGTGGATACACGGGTGTTCGCAGGAATCCTCCACTTCAAACTTTCGTTAGAAAATTAAGTGGTAGGTAGTTCAATTGTAAAGTAACAGCAAACAACTATGTACAAACCCTTTATTGCCCTTCACCATTTCTTTCCCCTATAGTCCAAACTGCTGGAATACGTTTTTTTCATATGTTCTATATACTTCTTTCCTGGCTATCCGGTTAATAATTGTCGCGTTTCGAAATGCGCCGAGTCCTAAATCAGGCGCCCCGACACCATGCGTGTGAAGCTCGCCGTTTTGAATGAATAAATGATTTTGGCCTTCCGTGTTTAACTTCATTTTATAGTCTTCTTGAAAGACAAGCTGCCCATCCTCATTCCACTCAAGCAGATGCTTCACTCCTTTTAAACAATCCGGGATATAAGGATGATAGCCTGTTGCAAGAATGATTACATCACTTTCCAGTTGCTTATTCTCTTCTTGTTCGTGCTGGTACAGTGATAAATAAAATCGTCCGTTCCATTCTTCAATGGACACCAGTTCAGTCAATGCCTGCAGATGAACGTTCGGCTCTTTGTTCCCGACCGTTCGCTCATACAATAAATCATAAATGGAGGCAATCGTATTAAAGCTAATCCCCTTATACAGCAGAGACTGATTGTTCAAGACGTTTTTTTTCTTTTCTTTCGGCAGTCTATAGAAGTAACGTGTATAATCAGGCGAGAAATGCTCCAGCCCGAGTTTTGAATATTCCATCGGATAAAACCCTTTGGACCTTGTGAACCACGACAGCTTATAATCATGATCCGGCTGTCTTGACAGAAGGTCATGGAAAATTTCCGCTGCACTCTGCCCCGAACCGATGACCGTAACCGAGTTCGCTTTCAAAACATTTTCCCGCTTGTTTTTATACTGTGAAGAGTGAAAGACCCGATCACCCAATGCAGGATGAAATTTCTCCGGAATATAAGGCTTCGTTCCTACTCCGATGACTACATGTTGGGCGTGATACGTTTTTTGTTCCTCTTCTCCATGAGAAAAAACAGTCACGCGATAATGTCCTTCCTCTGTTTGTTGGATGTTTTCCACTTCGCACCCAAACTGAAGCTGGGGAAGTTGATCCGCTACCCATTGACAATAATGATTGTATTCTGTACGCGGAATATGAAATTTTTCAAAAAAGTAAAAACGGTAAAGCCGCTTTTGCTCATGCAAATAATTCAAAAAGCTGAAAGGGCTCGTCGGATCGACCATTGTGACGGCATCTGCCATAAAAGGCACTTGCAGCGTCGTTCCCTCCAACAGCATCCCCGGATGCCATTCAAAGCGTGCTTTTTTATCAAAAAACAATGAACGGCATTCCGTTTTTTTTAGTAATGCCGCTAATCCAAGATTAAACGGACCGATTCCCACTCCAATGACGTCTAAAATTTGTTTGTTTGCCAATCTGTCCACCTTCTTTCAAACACGTCCCGTTCACATACCATCAATAAACCTGTTTTGTCAGGCAATTCTACCTCCTTGACAGGTTGAAAACCGCATTTTTTGAATACATGAATCATTTTTCCGTTTCGTATATCGGGTTCTGCTATGATTTTGCGCGTTTCGGGTACTTGAAGTTTTTTATGTAAAATCGTCATCAATAAAGGGTATATGAGCCCCTTTCCTAAAAACTCGCTCGGCCCAACCAGCAAATGAATGCCCTGGTCATATTCATCAAACTCATAATAGTTGCCGATCATATCACCTTTCACCCAGTACGACTCCCAATAACTCATCGGTACCCCCTCGAGTTCACCCACCAGCAGCGTTTGATGATCATCTTGCAGAAACTTCTGTAAATGGACCGTATAATCCGCTAATGAAATGTTTAAATTCCAAAACGGAATCACATGCTCTTCATGCATCCACGAATGAAGTCGTTCTAAATCCTCTTTCATGCTCACATGGCGAAATGAAATGACCTTTTTGATAATGGAATCGTACCGCTCAAATGGATAACGCTGTTTGACGTCGACTTTAGACTTCATACAGTTCACCTGCAGTCACAGTCAACGGGTTGGTGACATGGACGTACACGGATTGTGTCGCAAGGGATCCGACAAGCTCATCCATATCATGCACTCTCGTCAACAAATTGGCTTTGCATGGCAGCTTTTCTTCATACAACAAAGAATCCAATAAGTTGGTATGATCACCCAAAACTTTCTTTAAGTCTTTCAGCTCCTCTTTCATCACTAACAGCAATCGATGTTCCTCGATGAGACGGTTGACCCCAAATGCATTGACCAATCCGAACAAGTGATTGAAAAAAACATAATACCGGAAACGCTCCTCCGCAATCGAGTCGGCACATATCGTGTCACTCTTCTCATTTAGGCCGGGGACGAGCCGTTTTAAGTGTTCAGCCTTTGATTCCATAAAATAATAGCCTTGATTATCACGATAATAAAAGATATCAGGATAACCTTGTTCATCAAGTTTTATAATGGAATTTTGC
This sequence comes from Bacillus songklensis, assembly GCF_042649685.1. NCBI lineage: Bacteria > Bacillati > Bacillota > Bacilli > Caryophanales > Bacillaceae > Bacillus > Bacillus songklensis. The sequence continues at coordinate 35,045 of NZ_JBHRZT010000007.1, forward strand.
TGATGGGCTTCCAGGGCAATTCCATATGAGGCGTACAGCCAGTACAGCGGGCGCAGGCTTACTTTCAAATAGCGTGCAAACCACCGTTCACTTGCCTGGGCGATTGAAATGTTTTCCCTGCCTGCTATTTCATAAATGATGTTGGCTAAATGGGAAGCTTCCCCTGCAACATGGTCTTGGCAAAGCGCCGCAATCAATGTCGTCCGTGAATCATTCCCCTCTTGAAACGGGTTTTCACGGATTACTACTTCAAACCCCGTTTCTTCCGTTTCAAGCTTTAACGTAATATAAGCGGGATCTTGAATAATTTGAAACGACGGATGATGTACTGTTAGCTGATCCCGTATCTCACTTTGGAGCAGACGACTCACTTCCACACCGCGTTCAAGCTCTTTTCGCTTATTGACGCGCAGCGAGTTCGTGATCTTCACCGGAATCGAAAACTTGTACATAAAGCTTGCTTCCGGATGATACACCGTCCGAACAGAAGAGGTCGGATAAAACTTTCGTCCTTGCGGCCCAAGATAGGAGAGCCTTCCCGATTGAATCTGATGGCACACATCTTCTCTTCCCAGCAGTTTTCTTGCTTGCAGCGGATGAACAGGAATCAGGGAAAAACCATCTTCCTGGCAATACTCTTCTTTAAATGATTGAGTCACGAACGGATCTTTTCTTACTTCTTCCTTTATAAGCATTGAAGCGTTTTCGGATAAAACAGAGCCTTCCTCTACGATGTCGTTGGCAGCCCGGAAATAATGGATCTGGAAAGCCCCTTTTCGCTCTGGTGCGAAGGTAGACTCTTCATCTTCATCAATGCCTTGACGGCTTTTCGGTGTTGGGTGAACTTGATGTCCGATTAACAGCGATTGTTCCGATTGAAGAAACGTTTTTTCCGTTTGGTAGCATTCTTCCAGATCGTTGCTTCTCTCTGAAATAATTCTTTTTATATTTTGATAGCTTAAGATTGTCCGCAGCATAAGCTCATCGGCTTGTACAGGTTTGTCGGATATGAGTGAGAACTCTTTTTGCATGAATGCCGTTAATATAACGTAGTCAAGCTGTTTTACTTCATCGTTCTTCACTTGATAATACATAACCGGCGAAAACAGATGACGCCCTGTCGCCGATTTATGCCGAACCGGAATATACAAGGTAATGGGCTGCCGGTTAAACGAAATAACCAATACTTGTTTTATGCTTCCATCTTCCAATGGGACAGGAACTTCGTCGGCGAGCTTCCACTCGCCTTCCCCTGTCTCCTTCACATAACAATTGATTAAATTTTGTACTGTAAGATGATTAGCAATGAACGGAATATTCATACTGGGTCTCTCCTTGCTCTTTCTCTATTTTTTCTCCCGCTTGCTTTATTCGCTCTATGTGCGTTTCCATATTACCGATGGTATTAAGAGGATTGAGCATCGTAAATTTCAAATACACTTTTCCACCTTGCTTCGTTTTAGCGATGACCAGTTCACCGCTTTGATAGAAAGTGCGGTGAAGCTCAAGGTTGATTTCATCAGCATATCGCTGGTCATGGCGATGGTGTGATGGCAGGTAGCGAAATAATACGGCATTGAGTTCCGGCTCATTCAGCACCTCAAAACAAGGTTCATTCTTCAACAGCCCCGCCGTTTCTTTCGCTAGATTGATTGTATAATCCACCATCTCTCCAAACAAATCGGTTCCCATCAATTTGAAAGTCATCACCAGCTTCAAAGCATCAAACCTCTTGGTTGTTTGCACACTTTTTTCCACAAGATTCATAATGCCGTCTTCCCGGTCTTCTTCAGGATTCAAATAATCGGCATGATAAGCAATTTGCTGGAAGTCCCGCTTATGTTTCACGAAAAAAGCACCGCAGCTGATTGATTGATAGTAAAGTTTATGGAAATCGATGGTGATCGAATCGGCTAAACACAAATCACGAACGAGATGCTCGTATTGATGGGAAAATAGCAAGGCCCCTCCGTAAGCAGCATCGACGTGAAACCATAATTGTTCCTCGTTTGCCAGTTTTGCTATATCGCTTAAACAATCTATACTCCCAAAATCTGTTGTTCCCGCCGTTGCCACTATCATAAAAGGAAGAAGTCCCTGTTGTCTTAACTGTTCGATTTTTTCCTTCGCATCGTCTGCACAAAGCTGATGCTTGTCGTTTGCCGCCACTTTTATCACGGCATTCGTTCCCAATCCAAGCTGGGCCGCTGATTTCTGAACCGTAAAATGGGCATGCTCAGAGCAAAGAATTCGTAATCTCTTCGCCTCAACCGGAAGTCCCTCCTCCTGAACATGAACCGAGAAGTTTATTTGGCATGCTTTGTTTCGGGCGAGCAGCAATCCCATATAATTGGATTGTGTCCCGCCGGTTGTAAAGACACCGTCCGATTCATGTGAATAGCCGATACGCTTCGTGAAAAACTTAATCAATTCGGCTTCAACATAGGTAGCAGCAGGGCTTTGATCCCACGAATCCATCGATTGATTGAGTGCATTAATGACGACTTCAGCCGCAAGGGACGGAAGTAATGGCGGACAATGAAGATGGGCCATGGCAGAAGGATGAGAAACCCATAAAGAATTTCTCGCGATGACGTTTTGAACCTCTTCCATCACATCATCCATCTTCTGCGCTGCAAACGGGATGTTGAGCATCTCTTTCACCCTTGATTCAATCTCTTCACGAGGGGCTCCCGAAAAAGGTTTATTTGTTCTCGTTGTTTGATCGGCAATTAACGAAACAACCTTCTCCATAATTGTGTGGTACATGATCTTGCTTTCATCGCTGGGATGAAGAAACCATTGTGCAAAGTTCGCTATCATTTTCATCACCTTCTAGTGCAATCCAAATTGGGCTTCAGCATTTGTAATGGCTTCATGGAAACGCTGCAGCACTTCATCGATTTGCTCTTTCGAAATGATTAATGGAGGCAGCAGGCGAATAACGGTACCAAAACGGCCTCCCACTTCTAAAATCAATCCCCTTTTAAAACATTCCTGTTGAATTTTTTTAGCAAGCTCGGGATATGCAGGGTAACTTCCGATTTGGTTCGGCTGTTTCGTCCGGTTAACGATTTCTATTCCCATCATAAGACCTCTGCCTCTTACCTCTCCGATTGAAGCGACTTGTTTTTGAATGGATTCCAGCTGTTCAGTTAAGTACACCCCCATTTCATGCGCATGCTCCGGCAATTGATTTTCCTTCACAAACTGTAAAGTTGCCCGTCCGGCAGCCATTGCCATTTGATTTCCCCTGAATGTTCCGATATGGGCTCCTGGCTCCCATTGATCAAGACGGCGATCGTAAAGAACGACTGAAAGCGGAAGACTTCCCCCTATCGCTTTTGACAGTACAAGCACATCCGGTTCAATGCCGGCATGTTCAAATGCAAACATTTTTCCTGTTCGGCCGATGCCCGTTTGCACTTCATCAATGATCAGTGGAATATTTCGTTCTTTTGTGATGCGGCGAATCTCTTTTAACCACTCTACTGGAGCTGGCACAGAACCTCCCTCACCTTGTACTGCTTCTACAATGACGCCAGCCGGTGTGACGATTCCGCTTTCCGGGTCATCCAACAGGTTTTCGATGTATGTACTGATAATGCGGTATCCACCTTTTCCGATACCGAACGGGCAGCGGTATTCGTATGGATACGGAAGAAAATGTGTATCCGGTACAAGTGCGTGAATCTTCTGTTTCGGACTTGTCGTCCCGCTGACACTTAATGTCCCATGTGTGGAGCCGTGATATCCCCCTTGAAACGATAAAATGGCTCTGTTGCCGGTTGCTGTTTTCACCAGCTTCAAGGCAGCTTCTATCGCATCTCCTCCGGTAGGGCCGCAAAATTGGATTTTTGCTTTTTCAGCAAATGAACGTGGTAAAGAATCGAACAATTCATCAATGAACGCTTCTTTTACCGGTGTTGTTAAATCAAGTGTATGTAATGGCAAATATGATTGCAGAACGTCTTCAATCGCTTCCCGGACAACGGCGTGATTGTGGCCTAACGCCAAAGTGCCTGCTCCCGCTAAGCAATCTATATATTGCTTCCCATCCATGTCCGTTATATAAATGCCTTCCGCTCTTTTAATCGCAAGAGGCAATCTTCTTGGATAGGACCTTGCATTTGATTCCCTTTTTTCCTGCATGATCAATAATGCTTCATTCCTTGAACGAGTTCGAACGACCGCTTCCATGATTCAACACTCCTTTTTCGAAAATCAAAATCATTACGTTTTTTAGAATTCCGATGTTTATCAATTCACTATATGAGAATGATTTTCAATATCAAATTACATCACTTAGATTAATTGATAATGATTATCATAGTCAATATAAATAATGAAAAATAAGAATATTTACCCAAAATCGAGGCTGGAACCTATTACACTGATCGAACCCACCACATATTTCTCCGGTTATAGGGTATATATACAACAGGAACAACAAAGTATTTTCAATCAAGAAACATAACAAATAAACGGAAAGGAAGAACCAAAAATGGCAAATACGACTATTTATGTGAAAGAAGCAACCGCTGAACAACCAATCCAAACATTAGAATCCATTCTCGTGCAAATAGATGGCGTTGAAAGGGCTTTGGTAGATATGGAAGATGGTGAAGTAAAGATTGAATATAACGAAGAGCAAGTTACTCAAGAACAAATTGTAAAAAGAATTCAACAGCATGGGTTACATCTTCGCTAAGGGGATGAATCGAAAGGCATGGATTGCTGCCTTTCGATTCATCCCTTTTGTTATTTCCCTTATCCCGCTTTGCAGATTTTGTCGAATTATTCATGCTTCGGCCTATTTGTAAGATATTGACACTTTATGATTAGGAATTTATTATTAGTAGTAATAAAACTAACGACTAACAAGGGAGGGTAAAAATGCACGAGGAATTGTATCACCAGCTGCAGAAACTCGGGTTCTCTCAATATGAAAGCAAGGCATATGTCACACTGCTTCAACACTCATCTATTACCGGGTACGAGGTAAGCAAGAGGTCCAGTGTGCCCCGTTCGATGATTTATGAAGTTCTCGGAAAGCTGATTGATAAAGGAGCTGCCTACATCGTTCCATCTGATCCGGTAAAATATGCCCCTGTTCCCGCGAAAGAAATGCTGGCAAGGGTTCAAAAAGAATTCTCCGAAACCGTCGAGTACCTGGAATCCACCTTGCATTCATTGGAAAGCCAGCCTGACATGGAAGTCATTGTACATATTGACGGTTATGAACAAGTCGTGCAAGAAATGCTGGGGATCATTAAGCAAGCCAAACATGAACTTTGGCTGTCCGTTTGGGAGCCGCAAGTTTCTCATTTTCAAAAGGCCGTCAATCAAGCAGCCGAGAAAAACATTCCCGTGTTCTCAATCGTGTTTGGAGCAGAAAATGAAACGTTAGGACGCACTTTTCACCATAACTATATGCTCCCTGAAGTCGTCAAAGACCGAATTGGCGGTTACCTGACCATAGCAGCGCGTGACGGTGAAGAAGTTGTCATTGCCAACTTTATGGATGAGTCCCTTCCCAGGGCTGTCAAAACAAAAAATCCGGCACTCGTCCTCGTAGCGACTGAATATATACGCCATGATATTATGATTGAGGAAATAACAAGAGAATTTGGGGCAGAAAGGCTCGATACCCTCTGGCGGAGTCGTCCTGATTTATATCAGGTTGTGACAGGAAAACGGTTCAATGTCAAATGAGCCATTTTTCCGTCCTTTTATAGTAGTTAAACATATACATCTAAGGGAGGTTAACATGAAGCAGAACGACTGGAAAAAGGGCTTTACAGACGCCCTTCCGATTGCATTTAGCTTTATTTTATTTGGAGGCATCTTCGGCATGCTTTCCGTTCAAACAGGCTTATCTGTTTTGGAAAGTGTCGGAATGTCCCTCATCGTGTTTGCAGGTTCGGCACAATTCACAGCTATATCTCTTTTATCTGATCACGCAAGCATGTGGACAATTATTCTTGTTACTTTTTTCATTAATTCACGCCATTTATTGATGGGTTTATCGATGTCGCCTTACTATCAACCGTTTTCCAACAAATTTTCGACCATTATGGCTTTTTTCCTCATCGATGAGCAATACGCGATTACGATGAACCATTTCCGTCATCATAAAGCTACACAGCGTTACATTATGGCAGTGAGTTTCACATTATATGGAACATGGGTTATCGGAACATGGCTTGGGACTTTAACGCAAAGCCTGATTCCAGACCCTGAACAACTGGGATTAGGATTTAGCTTTACGGCCTTATTTCTCGCTTTAGTTTATTTTCAATTTACCTCTCCTTTGCGAATCGCCGTCTTTATTCTGTGCGGAGTGGCGTCAGTTCTTTTTTCTTTCATCTTACCTTATGGATTGCATCTTCTCGCAGGCGGGGCCATCGCCTTTGCCATCGGTTATTTCTTTAATAACGAGAAAGTAGGCGAACAGCCGGATGAGGTAAAAGAGGGGGTGACAGCGTGAACATGTTGCTTCTTTATTTAGGGATGGCTGCTGTTACGTATTTATCAAGAAGAGCCTTTTTACGGCTTCCTGACCGCCTGTTCTCGCCGCGTTTAAAAAATGGGCTTTCCTTTATTCCAATCGGCATTTTCGCAGCACTCATTTTTGAATCATTGTTTTTAAAAGACGGCTCCTTATCATTTGAACCACTCTACCTATTTGCAAGTGCGGTTTGTTTGTTGATGATGAAGTTGAGTAAAAACGTATTTATCAGTTTTGGTGTCAGTCTGTTGGTCGTTGTGATTTTCAAAATAGGGTTCGCGGGATAAAATCAAAAGATTCCCTATTGAAGCAGAAGGAATTAATAGGGAATTTAAAGAAACTCAGGGGGAAATGATTATGATCAAACGTGTATGTGTGTTTGCAGGTTCTAACGTCGGGTTAAACCCGCAATTTGAAAAAATGGCCGAACTGCTCGGGAATGAGCTTGTAAAAGGCGGTTATGAATTAGTGTACGGCGGCTCGAATATCGGATTGATGGGCCGGTTGGCCAATACCGTTTTACAACAAGGCGGCAATGCAATCGGGGTCATGCCAAGGGGGCTTTTCCGGGGAGAAATCGTTCATACAGAACTTACTGAACTGCACGAAGTCAAAGACATGCATGAACGAAAAGCCAAAATGGGTGACCTGTCAGATGCCTTTATCGCCCTTCCCGGCGGCTTTGGAACATTCGAGGAAGTATTTGAAGTTGTCAGCTGGGGGCAGATTGGCATCCATCGTAAACCGATCGGGCTTTTGAATGTGGATGGCTATTACAATCCGCTGCTGCAGATGGTAAAAAACGGAATGAATGCCGGATTCATTCCTGCTTCTCATGCCCCATTGCTTATTTGTGAAAATGAACCTGCCATTCTATTAAAAAAATTGAAAAACTACGAGCCTATCTCCACTGCAAATAAATGGAGTGAGTTAGAGGACTTATCTTTATAAACAGCAAAAGGCTACTGAACTCCCAGGAACCTTTCATTGTTCGTGATGCATGTGCGGCTGACAAGAACCCGAAAGGGAGATTGGCAGCCGCTTATGCGTAAATCATTTAACATGAGAACGCTTTTTACTCATGCTAAATGATTTATGTGGATTCATCTATCATTACTCAAGGTTTGTATGATAGTCCTCCATTTGTTCTTCAGAAACGCCCAGCCTTTCCTTCAACAAAACGACCACAAGCTCGAAAAGCAGCAGCTGGGCCTGTTCAAACAGTGCACCCATCGGTTGGAGGGAAGTGCGCGCTTCAATATCATCTTTCATCGTCTGTGCCTCAATATGAATAAAATGATCTACATACTCCATTAAAGGCCCCTCCGTGTTGGCAGACATGAACAAAACGCTCGCTTTTTGTCTTTTCACGATCTTTAATAACGCTTCAACGGTTGCCAGGTACCCGGTCCCGGAACTCGCAACGAACAAGTCCCCTTCCTTCAGTTTTGGCGTCGTTACATCGCCAACCACATGTACTTTTAAACCAAGGTGCATTAAGCGCATGGCAAAAGCTTGAAGCATTAACCGTTCTCTTCCCAATCCGTAGATAAAAATGCGGTTTGCTCGGGCAACTTCTTCTACAAATATCTCTACTTGTTCTTGTTTAATAGATAAAAAGGCTTTTTCCAATTCTGTCAGCATTTGTCTTTTTTGCTCTTTCATCTTTTTCCTTCCCTCCCCTAAACTAAATTTCGTACCCTTTTTCCTTTAGGGCACTTCTCCAATAATTCACGCTCTCCATGATTTCCTTCTTCACGACAGCGTCATCTTCCTCAAAGGGATGCCCTATTTCTAATAAGAGGGTCATCCGTTCTCTCTCCATTTGTTCTACTGATTCTATTAACTCGGAAGCATTAATTTTACCAATCTCATTATATCTGGAGGTAAACGGCCAGTGACGATCCAACGTTCCATCCGTTTGCTGAAGATGGATGATAGAAATATAATCGCTGAGCCGTGTCATCCAGGCATATGGATTGGCATCATCCCCTGACGCCTCCCGATTGGTTGTGTGGCCAACATCAAAACAGATTGAAAGACTAGCAGCATCCCTTCCTGCCAAACCTCGTATTTTTTCGAGAAAATCCTTTATTTCCTTGATGGTAACGGGATTTTCCCTCATAATTGGTGTAGGCTCCCAATAAAAATGCTCAATTCCGTATGTTTTTGCTTTTTGCAAAAGAGAGACCAATGCTTCTTCTCCCCATTTTTCCATATACATTCGTTGTTGAATATCAAAAAATGTGTTTAGGTCCATTCCGCCAAACGGTCCGCCTGTGCCATTCGTTCCAAGCTTTTCGGTCATTGAAAAAGCATGTTCAAACCAATCTAAACCGTCAATCCTCCCTTCTAGCAGCGGGTGATAAAGAAGATTATGGGAATAAATGGAAAGTCCTGTAAATGTAGAGTGGATTAAAACATTACGTTTTTCGCATTCATTTCTTACTAACTCGCAATAGCCCTGAACACTTTCTTTTCTGCCTCGCGGATCAAATTGATCAAAGGAAAACTGAATGACATCAAGCCCAAGTTCTTCCTTAACAAATCGAATCCATTCTTTCGGATCGCCCCATCGTTTAATGGCAAAGCCCGTTGAGATCCCGAACGTTATTTCCACCTTACCGTACACTCCCCTCTTCAAAAGAATGACCGTTTGTTTGACTTTCTTTCACGATGGCGACGATGGCATCGTATTCATGAAAGTCCGTAAACGAATCCAGACAGTAACATGTTTTTTCTGGTGAAATATTCATCACAATATTCTTTAATTGTCGGTGACAAATGATGAAATCGGCCTCTTGCGGAATTTCATTGACAGAGGCATTATCGACTTGAATCGTACTTAAATTGGCTTCCTTCAATTTTTTTCTCAACATGGCTGCTCCCATTGCACTTGAGCCCATCCCGGCCTCACATACAAACAATATATAGTTAACAGGCTTGCGGAATGTAGGATGGATTGCCTGCTCTCCCTTGCTCCCCGAATCATCTTGCTCTACGAGGTGTCGAATATGGTCTAGATGTTGCAACTGATGGATTTCTGCCATTTGCTGTTCATAGTCTACATTTGAATCATTGACAACTTTTCTATCCAATAACAAATAGGCAATGAAAAAGGAAACAAAACCAGATAGGAAAATCCCTATTAAGACATAAGACAAATCAGAAGAAGGTGCCAGCGCCGCAATTAACAAAATGCTTCCTGGGGAAGGTAATGATACAAGCCCTACTCCATACCATTGAAAGAATGAATTTCCAATCAATCCGCCGACAATGAGGGCTAACACTAATCGCATTCGGCGTAATACATACGGGAAATAAATTTCATGAATGCCGCCAATAAAATGTATAAAAATGGAGAGAGTCACCACTTTCTTTTTTGCCTTATTGGTTTTCAACCAATAAGCAGTCAAAATCCCCAGTCCCGGACCTGGATTGGACTCGAGTAAAAAAAAGATCGATTTCCCTAAATCTTTTGCCTGTTGAATGCCTAAAGGCGTTAACATCCCGTAATTCAATGCATTATTGAAAAATAAGACTTTCCCTGGTTCAATGAAGAGCGATGCAGCCGGTAACCATCCCCAATAAATTCCCTTCTGCAAAAGGGCGATGACCCATTTAACTCCCGTTGACAATGTTTGCCCTACATAAAGGAAACAGGCAATAGTCAGCACAATTCCGATCATGGCCGTTACAATGTTGGAGATTAATAGTTCGTAGCCAATAGGGATACGTTGTTTTAACAGTTTGTCAACCCGGTAAATGATCCATCCCGTGAGCGGTCCAATTACCATGGCACCGATAATGATGGGAACGGAGCTCGCCAATGTTAAGCCATATGTGACAATCGATGCTACAACCGCTCCCCGTTGTCCACCCGTCAGTCTTCCCCCTGTATACGCCAATAATATGGGCAATAGCGTTTCATAAATGGGATTGACCAATAATAAGATCCGATCGTTGTAATAAAAACCGTAAATGCCGAATAACTCTCTGATTAATCCAACCACAATAATGACCGCTATGTTTTGATAAACTATTGCGCTTAGAAGCTGGCCAACCTTTCTCATTAATTGACCGGCTCCTTCAATGTTGCTTCTAGCTTTGCAAAATAAACCTGTGACAAAAGTGTTTCAACCTTGCTTCTAACGGTACTTTCATCATCCTTTAATAACATATTCATAAACGAATCTTCAATTAAATTGGCGCTTATTTCACTGATCATTTGTATATGCTCTTTTGGTGAATCCTTTGGTGCCAATAATAAAAGAAAGGTACTCACTTCTTCGCCTGCCCAGTATACCGGAGAGTGAAAACGGAACAGAGCGGCGAACAATTCTTCTACACCAGTTGTTCTAGAGTGAAACAAAGCTAACCCGTTCAATATAAAATTCCCTTGTTGTTCCCTTCTTACCAAGTCTGATAATACTTGTTTTTCATCCTTTATAAAAGAAAAGTGTCGAACACATGACATCATTTCTGACAAGTCTGCTTGCTGCTGGAAGGAGGCCACTTCGAAAATTTTCAAGTTTCTTACTATTTGCAGCATGGCTTCTCCATATTTAGCGGATGATACAACGGCAGATGGGACACGCTTTTCCTCGGGAACCAAATCATCTTTTCTTGTAGAGGAAAACGAAACTCGTTTTTGGATTTCCTGCAAATCATGTGCATCTAAAAAAGGGCTCACGATAATGTATTGACTTTGGTCAAGAAAAGGCAATACAACTGTCGACACAATCAAATCAACATCATTCTTCTCATTCATATACTCTTTTAATTCCGTTACAGACAATATGTGTTCTACTTGCAAACCTTGAATCTCTTTTCGCAGCTTGGAAGATAAATAGGTGGAGGTCCCCATGCCGCTTGCACATACAATAATAGCTGATAATTTGGGCTTCCCCTGTTCTTTTTTCCTTAATGCAGCTGCCCCAATATGCATGGCTAAGTATCCAATCTCATCTTGCGGAATTGACCGGCCTAATTTTTGTACTAATATAGAAGAAGCCTGTTCACAAGCAGAAAAAATATTATCATACCTTTTTTGAATTTCTTTCAGCATCGGATTATGGATTTGCAATCCCAATTTCAAACGATTGATGGCGGATACGAGATGTGAACATAAACCTTCGTATAAGATTAAATCTTCGGAAAGAGAAAGATGCAAACATTTTTCAACTGAGCGTATAAAACTTTTTGTTAAATCCACCCATTCTATGTCCAAATCATTTAAAGAAGCGCTGCTTGCTTGGTGTTGAAACCTGGCTCCATATAGATGAAGGGTAATATACCCAATTTCCGTTTTTGGCATCCTAATATGCAGCTGCTGTTCTAATTTCTCGGCGATGATGATGGCAATTTGAAATTCTTCTAAATGATCGACATAGGGAATAATAGGAGCATCTCCTTCTATTTCTTCATATTTCATCCTCTCGATTGCAAGAAGCAAATGGACAATCAGATTGACGTAATTGCGGTCTGATAACTTAATTGTCCCATTTTGCCCAATGGCTTCCTTCACAATTTTTTCAACTAAATGAATGTTGGGCGAGTGAATGAATTTTTGCAACCTCTTTTTTACGACCGTTCCTAATTGCAGTTGTCCAATTGCTGATTCCTCCCCACTTGAAGACATCTGAAAAATCTCAAACCATTCCTCGAACGTAATATCTTTATGAATAAGCTTTGAGCAAGCCATTCTCTTTTGGCTTTCTTCCCCTTCAACGGCAACCCCAATACCAGGTTTCCTTATAAGTTGGACCCCCATTGTTTGGCATAATTGGTCGATTTTATCCAAATCGTTGCTAACCGTCGCTTCTGTTACACCGAATTTATAACTCAAGACAAATTGTTTGATTGGTTCACGGTTCAAAAGCAATTCATACATAATGGCTTCTTGTCTTTCTTCCGGTGTGTAAAGCATATATGAATTCGCCGTTAATAACTGCTGCATGAACGACTCCTTATCACGTACAGCTCCCTCGATTTGAATCCCTGCACCAAATTTCTTGACCAATTTCAGTTGATAGGTCTTTAAAATGGCTTTTAAAGAGGAAACTTCCCGTTGAATCGTGCGGGTACTCACTTTAAACATTTCTGCCAAATACTGATATGAAACTGGTTTGGAACTCGACAATAATATTTGCAATAACTCTTGCTGGCGTGAATTCATCACGAACTGTTCTCCCATTTTTTCCCCCACATTTCTCTTTTTCTGATAAATTAGAATTTTATTTCATTATACATAAAACACTTTTATCATTGAAGACTTCGAAAGTGTGTAGGGAAAAAATCGTTTGGGCTATTTCAATCTCTTGTATAAAGGAGCGACTGTTTGATACAAAGAGGAATAAACATCATATAAACGTTCATATTTCCCTGTCAATTCCATTTCCGGCTCTGTCAATCTTGCTTCTGACGTATCAAATGGAATATCCCCAGGCCTTTTCCAAACACCAGTACCCAATCCTGCTAGAAAAGCTGCTCCTAAAGCCGGGCCTTCGCGTTCTTTATAGGCAACGAAACGGGAGGAGAATACGTTGGATAAAATTTGGCTCCATAATTCACTTTTCACCGCTCCTCCTGTCAAATACAGCTCATCATATGCCTTCGTGCCATCGAGTTGTTTGATGAGCTCCAAACACTCTTTCATACTGAATGCCACTCCCTCTAAAATGGAACGGACAAAATGGCCTCGTGAATGTTGATAAGATAATCCGAAAAATACGCCGCGCGCATCCGGATCATTATGAGGGGTTCTCTCTCCATTCAAATAAGGAAGAAAAATGAGTTTTTCCGCTCCAGGTGGGACCTCTTCCGCTTGTTTGATCAATTCCTCAAACGATTGGCCATAGAATTGGGTTTTAAACCAGCTCAATGACATGCCTGCAGATAAAGTCACCCCCATTGCGTGCCATTTATTCGGTAAACAGTGGCAAAAGAAATGTACGGTTTGAAGCTTTTCATTATGCACTTCAAATTGCGGCACCTCGTTGAATGGAACAAAAACGGTGCCTGATGTGCCAATACTCACAATTCCCATGCCTTCTTCGTATATTCCATTCCCTAATGCCGCAGCTGCATTATCGCCTGCTCCAGCAACAATTGGAATCCCTTCTGGTAATCCCGTCTCTGCATTAGCTTCTCTTGTAACAGTGCCTGCGACCTCCTGACTCTCATACACTTTTGGGAACCAACTTGGAGAAAATCCTAATGCTTCTATTAGAGCTGTTGACCAATCCCGTCTTTCGACATCAAAAAGCACTGTACCGCTTGCATCAGATACATCAGCCGAAAATTCTCCGCTTAAACGGAACACAATATAATCTTTCGGCATTAGTACACGGTGAATTTGCTTGAAAACAGCAGGTTCATGCTTTTGGACCCAGCGAATCTTCGGAGCTGTAAAACCTGGTAGAACCGCATTCTTTGTTATGTTATACATCTTTTCTTTTCCGACAATGTTCTCAATTTCCACGCATTCTTCGCTTGTGCGTACATCATTCCACAAAATCGCCGGCCGAAGTATTTTATTATGGTCATCAAGTAACACCAAGCTGTGCATTTGTCCGCTTATCCCAATGGCTGTTACTTGTTTGGGATCAATGCCTTTATCCCAAATTTCCCTGCAAGCTTTCACAAAAGCCTGCCACCAGATAAGGGGATCTTGTTCCGTCCACCCCGGTTGAGGGACTTCAAATTGGTAGGAGGCATAACCGCTTGCTTTCACTTTGCCATCTAACGTGATGACAACCACCTTTGTCCCCTGTGTCCCGATATCTGTTCCGAGCAATAATGGCTCACTCATCACATCACACCCTTTTCTTTTATATAAATCCGCCTTGTGTTATTAGCATATTCCCTTTCTCACTTCTATGTTTTATGTTGGAGCAAGGATTAACAGGTTCAAAATGCCTTTTTGTAAGGGTTTGCCAGGAGACCTGGCAAACCCTTATGCTTGGATGTATCTATTACCAGGAAGGATACACGAGTACTTTGCAATCCTCCGGACTTTTTGGTTGAGACATATAATCCACAAATTCATGCAAGTCAATTTTCTTTGTCACAAGGGACGAAACATCCACTCTCTTTTCTTCTATCATATATAGCGCCTGATAAAAGTTAAATTTTAACGCCATCGTGCCAAGATACTTCCAATCTTTATGATAGATGTCAAAAGGGTTAATAGAAATTCTCGCATTGTTTGGAGCAACACCAAACTGTAAAATCCGGGCTCCCGGACCCGCAAAGGTGAACATGTTTTCGATCACAGCAGGAATGCCTGTCGCATCGACCACAATATCAAATCCGTTCGGATATTGTTTCCCGCCTATCTTTTCTTCCAATTGGGCATCACTTTTGTAAGCAGATGTAGCACCGAGTCGTTTGGCTGTTTCCAGCTTCTCATCAGCAATATCCACTAACACGACTTCTGAAGCACCGCTAGTACGAATCGCTTGAACGAGCATGAGTCCCATTGGTCCGGCGCCGAAGATCAGCACCTTTTCACCGAATTTCACATTGACCCGTTCAAGAGCATATGCCACACATGACATTGGCTCTACTAAAGCTCCCTCTTCAAATGTCATGCTGTCCTTCATCCTATATAGGTTTTTAGCCGGAACTTTCACGTACTCTGCAAACGCTCCATTTAATGTGACACCAATCGCATTCCAGTTTTTGCAATGATTGAATTGATTATTGCGGCAATGGTAACACTTCCCACAATAAACGGACGGATCAACCGATACACGTTCCCCCAAGTACCAACCTTCAACGCCCTCTCCTATTTCAAAAACGGTGCCTGCAAATTCATGGCCGCCCACGAGCGGGTACGGCGAGATGAAATCCCCCTCTAAAATATGGTAATCCGTTCCGCAAATGCCAGAGCAATGCACCTTAACCGTTATCTCTCCCGGGCCCGGAACCGGATATGGAACCTCCTCGATTGTCATATTATGCGGTCCATTGTAAACGGCCGCTTTCATTGTCTTCACCTTTGTCGATACTGTAGTCATATTATTCCCTCCCCTTACTCTTCCACGATTCCATTCGGATAGACGACGACTTTTAAACTTTCCTGTTTATTCGTTCTTGCCCGTTCCATTGCTTCCTTTGTTTGTTCGAGCGAAAAACGGTCTGTTATCAAACTTTGCAAGTCAGATTGTTTGGAGGCCAAAAATTGAATTCCTTGCGGGTACGTATTGGCATAACGGAAAACACCATAGATATCCACCTCATTATCGGCGATGAACGGCACATTTAAGGCAATTTCGGATTGCGGAGGCAAACCGACAATGGCCATTTTCCCTCCTCTTTTTAAGGAAGCTAACGCTGATTGTAATGCTTTTGGATTTCCTGCTGTTTCAAAAGCTACATCAACACCTTTACCATTTGTCAACTTTTTGATTTCTTCAACCGGATCACTTTTTAATACGTTAATCGTATGAGTGGCACCAAGCCGTTTGGCTGCTTCTAAACGATTCTCTTCAAGGTCTGTCACAATGATGGTCGATGCTCCGAATGCTTTTGCGGCTGCGATGGCCGTCAGTCCGACAGGCCCCATTCCCATAATGGCAATAGTGGAACCAGGCTGCAGCTTTGTGCGTTTGGCGGCATGAATACCTACAGAAAAAGGTTCATTCAGCGCCGCTTCTTCAAAAGTCAACTCATCAGGGATCGGAAATAAAAAATCTTCCCGATGTTTAATGTATTGAACAAAAGCTCCGTCTACAGGCGGTGTGGCCAAAAATTGAACATCAGGACAAAGGTTGTATCTCCCTTCTTTGCAATATTCACAGCGGCCGCAGGTGATCCCCGGTTCGATTGCCACCCGATCCCCCACTTTAAATTTTGTTACACTGTCGCCAATCTCCGCCACGATTCCTGCACATTCATGTCCTAAAATAATCGGTTTTTCCACCACATATCGTCCGATTTTTCCATGTTCGTAATAATGGATATCCGACCCGCAAACTCCAACGGCCATCACTTTGACAAGCACTTCATCTCCTGTCGCTTTCGGAACGGGAAGTTCTTTGATTTCAATGTCAAATGGCTCATTCATGACCGCTGCTTTCATCACAGCAGGAGCTTCTTTTTGTAATTCGTCTTTGGCAACACTTTGTGTACTCATCTCTTCATCCCCTTTGATTTCAATATTCTATATAGGTCCAATTTAATTTTTTAACCTCTGTCACCGGTCCTTCTTCTACTTGCGCTTTTCTGTTTTTTCATCTTGAACGATCTTACAAAGGTCTTCGTATAAGCGGCTGACAAGAACCCGAAAGGGAGCTTGGCGGCCGCTTATGCGTAAATCATTTGCGTGGATGTTTTTTATCCACGTCAAATGATTTATGTGGATTGATATACTTATTTCACCGCCCCCATCGATAATCCTTGCACCAGATATTTTCGGACGGCCAATCCAGCAATGACCATTGGAGTAATAATGACCGTGCCTGTCGCCATCGCCTGTCCCCATGCGATACCTGTTTGTGTAATTAAAAGCGAAGCAGCCACAGGAATGGTTTGTGTATCATGCCCTGAGAAAATGGAAGCAAACATAAAATCATTCCAGGAAAACATCAAACAAAGGATGCCTGTTGCTACAAGACCAGGCGCTGCAGGCGGCAATGCAACTTTCCAAAATGCCTGGAATTTGCTGCACCCGTCAATCATCGCCGCTTCTTCCAGCGCAGGCGGTACTTCTTTAAAGAACACCATCATCATCCATAAAGCAAAAGGCAAATTAAATGTTGTGTATGCGAAAATTAAACCGGGCATTGTCCCGATCAAACCCAATTTTGAAAACATTAGGTATAGTGGTAAGATGACAGCCGGAACTGGTGCCATGCGTGTACTGATGATCCAGAATGACAATCCCTTTTCATTTTTGAACTTTCCCCGCGCAAGGGCAAAGCCTCCCAATGTTCCAAGAATAAGCGAAATAGCTGTAGAAACAATGGCAGCTATTAAACTATTGGATAAAAAGCTGAAAAAATTCCCCTTTTCCGAAAACATATATTGATATGTTTCAAAGTTAGGTTTAAACAGGAACTTCGGCGGCATCGAAAACATTCCTGCCTGATTTTTAACAGATGATAGGACCATCCATACAATGGGAAGAAGAGCCCAAATCAACGCAATCGTCACAAGTACATATAAAATGATATTGAGGGCAATCTTTCTCGTCTTGATAGACATATCCATTTACTCTTCTCCTCTCGCCATAAAATTGACAAAACGTTTTCCAAGAAAAATCGTTACAAATAACATGGTTAAACCGAGCGCTGCAGCTGTACCAAAATCCTGAAATTTAAACGCTATTTCCAATAAATAGTAGCCGATCACTTTTGTAGAATCCGCAGGCCCTCCTTCTGTCGTAATCTTGATGATGTCAACGAAGCGGAGAATGTCCATGGAGCGAATTAACAGGGCGACTAAAACCGTTCTAGAGATAAGCGGCAAGATAACGAACAGCAATTTTTGAACGTAATTGGCTCCATCGACTTCCGCTGCTTCCAGCGCATCTGTCGGCAATGACTGCAGTCCTGCCAACACGATCATTGTAATGAGCGGTGTCCACTCCCATACATCCATTAAAATGACGGCCGGTAAGGATGTACTGACATCTCCCAATATCTCTTTGTTTACTCCCACAAAACCTAACAGCCATGCATATAATCCATACGTAGAGTTCAACAGGAACCGTCCTAACAAACCGGCTACAACAGGGGCCACAAATACTGGAATCATCCATAATGTAACAACTAGGTTTCTCCCTTTAGGAAGTTGATAAATTAATAGAGCGACTCCAACACCAATGATAAGTTCAAGAAGTAATCCCGTTATCGTGAAAATACCCGTTCTGCCCCACGAAGCCCAAAATGTTTCATTAATGAATACTCGTTTCCAATTCTCGATTCCATTAAAAGCCGGCTGATCCATTGACAGCATAAAATCCATAAAGCTCGCGTAAATCAAATAAATAAATGGAAAGATACTGATAATGGCAAGCAAAACAATGGAAGGGAACAACATCCAGTGTTCCGTCTTAAATTTTGGAAGGTGGATGAATTTTTTAGAAACTTTAGCAGAAGCCACGGTTGACTGCTCATATACCTTTGAAGATTCAGTATTCACAAACCCACTCCTCTCTTATTTGAATAGGAAAGGGGAAATCCCCCTTCCTGCTCTGTGCCTTAGTTACCGGTTGCCTGATCACTTTGTTTAGCAATTTCTTTTACCGTTTCTTCAGGACTTTGTTTTCCTGCTAACATTTTCGATAACTCCGTAAAAATAAACGTATCCACTTGCGGCCATTGAGGAATTTTCGGACGCATATATACATTCTCTTCTTTCCATGCTTCTAGCGTTGCCATCATCGGCAGCAAGTTCGGCATTTGTTTTGCCTCTTCCGTACCTGTCTGCATTCCTTTTTGAACATCCTGTAACTCATAGACGGAGTGACGGGTTGGCGTTGATCCGCCTTGATCGGATTTTAAAATCATATATTGAGACTGCGGTGATGTAGCCCAAACTAAGAACAGCCATGCTGCTTTTTTCTCTTCATCACTTGCATATTTATTAATTCCGATTCCTGTTCCCCCGTAAATATGAGCGTTTCTTTCTTTCCCTTTCGGCAAGACAGCCCAACCAACATTACCGGCTACTTTCGATTTAGATGGATCTTCAAAGGTAGATGAAAATTCGTGCCATTCCGGTGCCATCGCTACCTCTCCCGCAGCAAATGCCTCGGCAAGTCCTGACCAATCCCATGATGTACTTCCTGGTGCAGCCACTTTTAGAAGTTTGTTATAAAACTCAGCCGATTCAATAGCAACATCTGAAGTCATTGCTGATTTACCAGGATTTGTTTTACCCACACTTCCTAAGTTGCTCTCTTTAAAATAATCTCCACCATTTGCCGCTAAAATGACACTGAAGTCACACATTAACGAATCATATTGCTTTGCCTGGTGGCCAGTACCATATTTCACTTCTGTAATGACGCCTTCTTTTGCTTTTTCCGTAATCCATTTCGCCGCTTCATAGTATTGGTCCCATGTTAAGTTCGGGCCCGGTGTCCAATCGAAACCCTTTTCTGCCATGAATTGATCTTTATACTTTTCAATGACATCTTTACGGTACGCCAATACCATCGTTGGTGCGTCGTAAGGAAGAGCATAAAGGGCATCTTTGTTACCCATATATCCATCTACTTCGAGCTGGCTTTGAATGAAATCATCGAGGCCACCTGGAAGCTGAGGCATAGTTGGTTCTTTCATAAAGTCATTTAAATTAACAAAATGCTGGGACTGCTTAGCTAAAATTTGATATGGATCCGCATAAATAATGTGATATTTTGCAGATTTGGCATTGAAATCCAAGCTTGTTTTCTCTACAACTGTACTTAAATCACTTTGTTCAATATTAACTTTAATGCCTGTTATGGACTCAAATTTGTCAATATTAGCTGCCAGAGCAGACGATGGCGGGGTGTTCTCCGAAATCACATTTAATTCAACCCCTTCGAATTGCTTCCAATCGAACCCTTCCGGTGCTGTGATTTTTGGCAGGCCTTCGACCCACCCATCAAAAGGAGCATCCACCTGTACTTCCGTGTTAATTTTGTCTGCATTTTTACTTTTCGTATCAACGGCTTGTTCTGTACTTTTGGATGAACAAGCTGTCAATAACATAGAAAAAGTAGATGCTACAATGAGCCCTTTGAACAATTGACGCTTTCTCAATCGGATTCCCCCTTCTTTTTGTTTGCTTGTATACGCTTTCATTATAGTTGCTGAAAAGAGGAAGATGAAAGACAAAGATGTCATAACTTTGTCACAAGTAAGTTGTGACACTTTTTAAAATAAACATGATTCTCCGTTTATTTACTTTTAGTAAACCATCTGTATTCTTCTAAGTACCTGAAAGGTTGTATCATAATTGTAATACTAGGCAGGAAAATCGGAGGGTGAAATGATAGCCGTTTTTAGCTTTCGAGAATATACTTTTGTCACAATGACTGGAGACAGACGGCTATGGGATCTATCCCAAAATGCAATCATTCATGAAAATTATCAAAAAGTATGCCTTCTTTCCTTAAAAGAAAATTGGCAATTGCAACGGTCGCGCATATAAAAATGTTTCAAACCTGCATTGTAGAAATGAAGCAAACGTTAAAGGAAAAAGGCCCCCCTAGAGGAAGCCTTAACGATCATTCATGACATTACTTTAGAATATACCGAACCAGTATCACTAACATCTGTGAAATGCCGTTATCCATTGAGCCGGATTGCGGAATCATCCTATCTGTTTATCCGTTTCATTCTCCTTTCTCTTCATGAGTATCCGCTGCTTGCTCATTTTCTCTACTTATTCGTGGCCTGCCCCAGAAAAATCCCCACGGATCTCTTCTCCGAGGGAGATCGTCTTCTGTGCGATCATGAACAATGTCAATATTTTTTGCATAAACAGTTAGATTATCAACATGGACTACTTTTTCTTTTTTATTATGAGACATCCTAACCCTCCCTTTCATGGCTATAATCATTTTTATCTTATTCAAGCAGGGATGTTAGCGTATAGGCGTTTTCATTGTTTTATCCTGCCTTAAAGAATTTAATCATCAAATACCTGGATCGATTCATTCATTAGATTAGGATCCTTATCACGAGACACTCCCGGATCTTTCATTTTAAAGCATGATAGTCAAAAATGTTTGGATAATAAAATCCTTCTATATGAATCCGCATACCCTTTGTAAGCTCGTTCAAGATGAAAGAACAGAAAGGCGTGAATAGAAGGAGAGCCGGGGACAGAGGTTAAAAAATTAAGCGAGACTTATATAATACAACTCCCTCTGCCTTCCATAAAACAGTATAATAAACTTTGTGATTAATATAGGGGGCGTTAACAACTATGCGTACTGAACGAAAAAAACGAATCATTGGTCTTATTTTAATTATTTCCGCTTCGGTCTTATGGGGAATCTCAGGTCCTGCTATGCAATGGCTGTTTGCCCACGAAACAGTTGACTTACCATCGCTTGTAGCCATACGGCTATTTATGGCCGGAGTGTTGATGCTCCTATTCCTGGCGGTCCGCAAAGAAAATATCTGGTGTATATTAAAGCCATGGAAGCGCCTGCTATTGTTTGGTGTTTTGGGGATTTTAGGGCTTCAGTATACGTTTGTCAGTACGATTGAAGCCGGAAATGCCGTAACAGCCACACTATTATTGATGAACATCATCAATTAAAAGGAATTTTAACCCATAATGCCGTGATGGAAGTACTGGAAGATGCACTGGGGGTGAAGGCAGGAGGCATTCATTTAACGGTCGCCACCCCGGAAAGTAAAGGCTCCCTTCATAACATTACTGACATTTTGAAACATTACAATATCGAAGGATTACTTACATTAGATAACGGGACACGGTTGTTCCGGCGAATTGGAGTTACCCTTCCTTTATGCACCCCCTCTCAGGATATCGTTACCCTGACCCATATGCTTGAAAAGAAAGGGTATCGGGTATTAGACCAAGAAATAATCCGGCGAGAATAACATAAGGGGGGGCAAAAAAGCATGTTCATTTATGCTTTTTTGCCCACCCCTCTTTGTCTATTTTACCGCTTTTGCGGCATTTTATCCATGGTTGATAGATTAATGATTTCAGCTTCTTCGACAGCCCTTTTAACTATAGGAAGGATAACCCCTTATTTCTGTTTTTTACGGGCTCCCTGGACAAAGCTCAATAGCAAGAAGGAACCGGGAAGCTTTTTACTCATTCGCATTGGAAGGCAATTACCAAGTATTTTTTAATACAACTTTCCCAATTGCTTTCTTGGACTCTATATATTCATGCGCTTTTGAGACTTCATCAAACGTAAATATATTTGGGTCGATAAGGGGATGAAGCTTCCCTTCCTCCACAACCCGGGTGATTTTCTTTAAAATCTCGCCATGATGTTTACGTTGATCTTTGTTTATGATCTTTAACAACATAAAAATAACATGTAGAGAAAGTCCCTTTGAATGCAGGAGGGACAGGTCATGAGTTGAACGGGCAGCAATGGCCAATACTGTACCATTGACCGCGGCCGCTTCAAAAGAGCGATCGAGATTTTCACCGCCTACCGTGTCAAACACGACTTCAAATCCTTTGCCGTTTGTATATTTTTGAACATAATCTTGAACAGACTCTTCTCGATAATGGATAACTGTGTCTGCCCCTAAACGATTGGCGATTTCCAGTTTCTCAGGCGAAGAGGCAGTCGTATACACTTTGGCTCCGGCCCATTTCGCTAATTGAATGGCTACGTGTCCTACACCACCGGCAGCCGCATGAATGAGTACATCTTGTCCGGACTTGATCTGCCCGCGGTCAAACAAAGCTTCCCAGGCAGTGATAGATACAAGAGGTAAAGCAGCGGCTTCTTCCATCGTCAAGTTTTTTGGTTTGTGGGCAATCAATTGGGCATCTGCAAGCATAAACTCTGCAAGTGCACCACCCGTCCCTTTAAAACCGCCCGCGCAGCCAAATACTTCGTCGCCAGGTTTAAACCCGCTGACGCCTTCGCCCACTTCCGTGACAATCCCTGCCACATCTCCGTGTAATACAGCTGGAAACTCAGGGGCAACGGCCGGAACTGCCCCGCTGCGGACTTTCGTATCAATGGGATTGACACTTGTCGCCTTTACTTGAATCAATACATGTCCCGGTAATACCTCCGGCTTTTGAATCTCTTCTAATTGAAACACTGATGGTTCACCAAAAGATCGAATAATTTGTGCTTTCACTTCATTCACACTCCCTTTCTTCTTAATTGTAAAAGAGATTTAGAGCGAAAAGCTAGAAAAATGATTTTCACCTAAAATACTGTCCATACCACTTAGCCGCTGCGTCCACTTCCGTTGGGGTTAAATAATGACCATTATTTTCCCAATGCACTTGAACAGTGGCATTTGATTTCTCTGAAGCTAAAAAGCCCATTTCTGGATGGGATTTTTCTTACATATTAACAACAAAAAAGATAGGCGGATCAGCCGTTGATTATAGACGTACCCTGCCTATCTTTTTATCTATTATGTGTTAAACCCCTTTGTTACGGTAAAATCGAGCTCCCCATCAAATAACGATCGACTTCACGTGCCGCTTCACGGCCTTCGTTAATCGCCCACACGATTAAACTTTGGCCCCTTCTTGCATCCCCTGCGGCAAATACGCCGTCAATGTTCGTTTTATACTTTCCGTATTCTGCCTTAATTTTACGATTTTCTGCTTCTACGCCAAATTGCTCAAGGAGCGGCTGGTCGGTTCCTTCAAAACCGATTGCAATTAAGACAAGCTGTGCCGGCCATACTTTTTCTGTTCCTGGAACTTCTTTAAACACATACTTGCCGTTTTCTACGACTTTTTCCATGCCAATCGTATGAAGCTCTTTTACATGTCCATTTTCATCGCCTACAATTTTTTTCGTTTGAATTAAATATTCACGTACATCAGAACCGAATTTTGCTTTTGCTTCTTCATGCCCGTAGTCAAGCGCAAATGTAAGCGGGTATTCCGGCCATGGATTGTCTAATGAACGATCATTTGGCAAAATCGGGTGCTTACCGAACTGCACTACACTAAGACAGTTTTGGCGAAGCGCTGTTGCGATACAGTCGGCACCTGTATCACCGCCGCCAATTACGATTACATCTTTTCCTTCCGCATTGATAAACTGGCCATCTTCAAAGTTAGAATCAAGCAAGCTTTTGGTCGTTTTTGTTAAATAGTCCATGGCAAAGTGGATGCCTTGCAACTCGCGGCCTTCCATGACAAGATCACGCTGTTTTTGCGCACCTGTACAAAGAATGACGGCATCAAAATCAGCTTGTAACTCGTAAGCATAAATATCTTTGCCGATTTCTGTATTTGTCACGAACGTGATGCCTTCTTCTTCAAGCAGGCGTACACGACGTTCAATTACTTCTTTTTCCAGTTTTACATTTGGAATTCCATACATTAATAATCCGCCGATGCGGTCAGCACGCTCGAACACCGTTACACTATGACCGGCTTGATTTAATTGGTCGGCAGCCGCTAGACCTGCGGGACCTGAACCGACAACCGCCACTTTTTTACCTGTCCGCACTTTCGGAATACGCGGTGTAATCCAGCCTTCCTGAAAACCTTTTTCAATAATCGTGTGCTCAATGCTTTTGATGGCAACAGCCGGATCATAAATCGATACCGTACAGGAACCCTCACAAGGCGCTGGACAAACGCGCCCTGTGAATTCAGGGAAATTATTTGTTTTTAAAAGACGGTCTAACGCTTCTTTCCATCTTCCGCGATAGACTAAATCATTCCATTCAGGAATCAAGTTATGAATCGGACATCCTGATGTCAGTCCATTTATTTCAGTACCCATGTGGCAAAATGGCGTTCCACAATCCATACATCTGGCACCTTGTCTTTGTAATGCATCATCGGAGAAAGGAGCCGAGTGTTCTTTCCAATCGCTTAGACGTTCAAGAGGGTCCCGTTCATTTGCCTCTTCACGTGTATATTCCATAAATCCTGTTGCTTTTCCCATAGTCTCCTCCTCCTTTTATTGTACGACTGCTTCTTGTTTTTTCAGTTTGACAAGTGTTGATTTCTGCTGTTTCTGTTGCTTGACATTTGCTTCAAAAGCACTCATGACCGCTTGTTCATCCGTCAATCCGGCTTCCTTCTGCTCCTGGATGCGATTCATCATTCGCTTATAGTCCTTTGGAATGACTTTCACGAATTTTTCCATCAAATCGTTCCAATTTGCAAGCACATATGCGGCTTTTGGACTTCCTGTATATTCATGGTGTTTTATGACCATCTCCATGACTTCTTTGATTTCTGTTATATCGCTAAGGGTTTCAAACTCAACCATCTCTTGATTGCATAACGCTTTAAATTCATCTTGATCATCAGCAAGAACGTACGCGATTCCGCCTGACATACCGGCTGCAAAGTTTTTGCCGACGCGGCCTAACACAACGACGCGGCCGCCTGTCATATATTCACAGCCGTGGTCTCCGATTCCTTCTACAACCGCATGGACTCCGCTGTTTCGTACACAGAAACGTTCACCAGCACGGCCTTGAATATACGCTTCACCGGATGTTGCCCCGATAAATGATACGTTACCCGTAATCACGTTATCTTCAGGCGCAAAGGAAGCATCCTTCGGTGCACGAACGATAATTTTGCCGCCTGATAAACCTTTACCAAGGTAGTCGTTTGCATCTCCATCAAGATGCATGGTCATACCTTTAGGGATAAAGGCACCGAAACTTTGACCTGCTGAGCCCGTGAAACGAAGTGTAATGGTATCTTCTGGTAAACCTTCTCCACCGTATCGCTGTGCCACTTCGCTGCCGACAATCGTTCCGACAACACGGTGGATGTTTTTCACATGGAAATGAAGATCGACCGGCTGTTTGGTTTCTAATGCCGATATGCATTGTGGAAGAATTTCAGTCATATCAAGCGATTGATCTAACTTATGGTTTTGCGGGCGGCTGAATGTACGAGCACCTTCTGCTTGGTATAACAATTTAGATAAATCCAAATATTTTGCTTTCCAGTGTGCTTTCGTGCGTTCGCTTACTGTTAATACATCTGTTCTTCCAACCATTTCTTCAACTGTTCTAAAGCCTAACTGTGCCATAAGTTCGCGCACTTCCTGCGCAATAAATGTCATGAAGTTTACGACATGGTCAGCAGTACCCATGAATTTTGCGCGTAACTCCGGGTTTTGTGTTGCCACACCGACCGGACATGTATCTAAGTGACAAGCACGCATCATAACACAGCCCATTACAACAAGCGGAGCAGTTGCAAAGCCGTATTCTTCCGCACCAAGTAATGCGGCCATGACAACATCGCGGCCTGTCATTAACTTTCCGTCTGTCTCTAATACAACACGATCACGCAATTCGTTTAGCATTAATGTTTGGTGAGCCTCTGCCAATCCAAGCTCCCACGGTAAACCAGTATGTTTAATACTTGTTTTTGGTGATGCACCTGTTCCACCATCATAACCGCTGATGACGATCACATCAGCTGCACCTTTTGCCACACCCGCTGCGATTGTACCAACACCTGCTTTGGATACAAGTTTCACACTGATACGAGCTTTCGGATTGGCATTTTTTAAATCATGAATCAATTGGGCTAAGTCTTCAATTGAGTAAATATCATGATGCGGTGGCGGTGAGATTAATCCAACACCAGGCGTTGAACCGCGAACTTCAGCTACCCATGGATATACTTTATTGCCAGGTAATTGCCCGCCTTCACCAGGTTTTGCCCCCTGTGCCATTTTAATTTGGAGCTCATCAGCGTTTACAAGGTAGTGAATATTAACACCGAAACGACCAGACGCTACTTGTTTAATTGCGCTTCGACGAAGGTCGCCGTTTGCATCAGGTGTAAAGCGGCTTGGATCTTCTCCGCCCTCACCACTGTTGCTTCTTCCGCCTAAACGGTTCATCGCAATGGCTAACGTTTCATGCGCTTCTTTACTCAATGAACCGAATGACATCGCACCGGTTTTAAAGCGGCGAACGATGGATTCGACTGATTCTACTTCATCAATTGAAATCGGCTCTCTATTTTCATTAAATGCAAATGCATTGCGAAGGAATGTTAATTGTTCGTCATTTGCCATTTGTGAGTACTTTTTAAATAATTCATAATTACCTTCACGGCAAGCACGCTGCAGTGTATGAATCGTATGCGGATTGAATGCATGGTGTTCACCGTTTCGTCTCCATTGAAGCTCACTTCCAGCTTCTAATGTATTATCTTCATAGTTGCCGCTGTATGCTGCTTCGTGACGTAATTTTGCTTCTTGCTCGATGACATCTAAGCCGACTCCGCCAATTTGTGAAGCCGTTCCGTCAAAATAACGTTCGATGACATCGTTACCGATACCAACCGCTTCAAAAATTTGCGCGCCGCGGTAACTTTGTACTGTCGAAATTCCGATTTTCGACATAACTTTTACAACGCCCTCTGCTGCTGTTTGATTAAACTTCTCAACAGCTTCCGCATATGGAACATCGATGGCATCTTCTGCAATCGCTTGTTCTAATGTCGCATATGCCAGGTAAGGATTGATTGCATCTACTCCGTAACCAAGCAAAACAGCGAAATGATGTACTTCTCTTGCTTCACCCGACTCAACAATGATGCTCACTTTTGTACGTGTTCCCTGACGCAGTAAATGCTGATGTACCGCACTGCCGGCAAGTAATGAAGGAATGGCGATATGATTTTGGTCCACACCGCGATCCGATAACACAAGAAGTGTCACACCATCTGCAATGGCTCCATCCACTGCCTTGCAAAGCTCCTCCACTGCCTGTTCTAAGTTTTCAGTAAATAAAATCGGCAACGTGCGGCTCTTGAACTCTGGATATTGATTTGCTTTAAGACGTGCAAGCTCTTCATTTAAAATGAAAGGTGATTCTAAACGAATGCGTCGGCACGCTGTTTCATTCGGGTGAAGAAGGTTACCTTCCGCACCAAGGAATGACAAAGTTGATGTTACGACTTCTTCACGAATCGCATCAATCGGCGGATTTGTTACTTGTGCGAACGATTGCTTAAAGTAATTGTATAAAAGATGCGGCCGGTCAGATAATACAGCTAATGGTGTATCAAGACCCATTGAACCAAGCGGATCTTTTCCTTCTGTGACCATTGGGATGATATTTTTTGATACTTCTTCATACGTATAGCCAAACGCTTTTTGAAGCTTCACTAAATTGTCGATTTTTTCGGCAACTTCTGCTTCTGGTAAATCATGAACCGTTAGAAGTTGATCGTTTAACCAGTTGCGGTACGGCTTTGCTTCAGCCATTTGCTCTTTAATCTCATGGTCTGAGATAATTCGGCCTTCTTCAAGGTTGAGTAATAACATTTTACCTGGGCTTAAACGATCTTTGTATAATACATTTTCTGGATCGATGTCAACAACGCCTACTTCGGATGATAAAATGAGATAGTCATCTTTTGTTACATAATAACGAGCCGGGCGAAGACCGTTGCGGTCTAAAATGGCGCCAATTTGCTTGCCGTCAGTGAAGACAACTGCTGTCGGCCCATCCCAAGGCTCCATTAAACAGCTATGGTACTCGTAAAATGCTTTTTTCTTATCATCCATGTTTTCGTCTTTTGTCCACGGCTCAGGAACCAGCATCATGGCTGTGTGGGCAGGTGTGCGCCCTGCTAATGTAAAGAATTCAAACGCGTTGTCAAGAATGGATGAGTCACTGCCATCTGTATCAAGAAGCGGCATAACTTTTTCCAGGTCCTCACCGAACACTTCTGAAACGAACTGTTTCTCGCGTGCTTTCATCCAGTTGATGTTGCCGCGAATCGTGTTGATTTCCCCATTATGGATTAAATAGCGGTTTGGATGTGCGCGTTCCCAGCTCGGGAAAGTATTTGTACTGAAACGGGAGTGTACAAGCGCAAAGCCCGACTCGAAATCCTCATCCTGTAAATCTACATAGAAAGCAGATACTTTTGACGGAGTCATTAAGCCTTTATATACAATCGTGTTGCTTGACAAGCTTGCGAAGTAAAAACCAGAGCCGCTTTCAGCTCCTGCTTTTTCAGCTTGTTTACGAATGATATATAATTTGCGTTCAAATGCGAATTGTTCCGTAAGGTCATCGCTGGCCCCAATAAATACTTGACGTACAAACGGTTCGGTTTTCTTTCCGGTAGGACCGATGTGATCGCTGTCTACCGGTACGGTTCTCCAACCAAGAAGCGTTTGGCCTTCTTGTTCAATAAGTTTATTTATTTCACGCTCATAATGCTCGCGTTCTCCAGCATTTTGCGGAAAAAAGATCATCCCGACACCGTAACGGCCTTGTTCAGGTAAGTTCATATCGTTGCATACTTTTTTGAAAAATCCATGCGGGATTTGTACCATGATTCCGACACCGTCACTTGTTTCAGGATCACTTCCTTGTCCGCCGCGGTGTTCAAGTTGATCAAGCATATGAAGTCCTTTTTTTACAATACCATGTGATGCATGGCCATTTAAATGTGCATAAAGCCCGATTCCACATGCATCATGCTCAAATTCAGGACGGTAGAGACCTTGTGCTTTTGGTAAATGGTTATATTTCATCATTTCTCCCCCGTTTCGATTTCTCTGTATTTTCAATTTGAATAATTTTCTGTATTTTCAACCCGAGTAAAATCACATGAATTTATTTTATATTCAAAAATTAATATAAACAATATATAATTTAGATTAAAACTATCTCATTTTGAGATAAGAGAATGGAGGATTGGGATGGAGTTACGACAATTGCGCTATTTCATGGAAGTCGCCAAACGCGAACATGTATCCGAGGCTGCCGAATATCTTCATGTAGCCCAGTCAGCGATCAGCAGGCAAATTGCGAACTTGGAAGCAGAGCTTGGAGTCGATTTATTTGAACGGGAAGGACGAAATGTAAAGCTCACCCCTATCGGAAAGCTTTTTTTATCCCATACCGTAACAGCAATGAAGGCGATTGACTACGCCAAGCAACAAATTGACGAATATTTGGATCCTGAGCGAGGAACGATTAAAATCGGTTTCCCGACAAGCCTTGCCAGTCACTTGTTGCCAACGGTCATTTCCGCTTTTAAGGATAAACATCCAAATGTAGCGTTTCACTTACGTCAGGGATCTTACAAATTTTTGATTGATGCCGTCAAAAGCAGGGATATCGATTTGGCATTTCTCGGACCAGTACCTGTAAACGATCATGATATCGAGGGGCATATCTTGTTTACAGAGAGCATTTCCGCCCTATTGCCAACCAGCCATCCACTTGCGGAACGGAAAAGCTTGCGTCTCAGCGATTTAAAGAACGACTCTTTCGTGTTGTTTCCTGAAGGTTTTATCCTCCATCAGATTGCCGTTGACGCATGTAAACAAGCAGGGTTCACACCGAATATTTCCTCAGAAGGAGAAGATTTGGATGCCATCAAAGGTCTCGTATCTGCCGGGATGGGGGTGACGCTTTTACCGGAAAGTACATTTTACGAGACGACTCCCCGTTTCACCGTAAAAATCCCCATTAACATTCCCGATGTAAAGAGAACGGTCGGCCTCATCATTCCGAAAAATCGCGACCTGGCCCCTTCCGAAAAGGTGTTTTATCAGTTTGTAAAAGAGTTTTTCTCCATGCTGGAGCAATATCAATAGAAGATACGGCAGGAGATGTATATTCCAATAAAAAAGGAGCCTGACAAGCAGGCTCCTTTTTATCATTCTTTTGCCTTTACTTAGAAGGATTGTTCCCTTCCATAATAGACTCAAACTTTTTCATTTCCGGATCCATTGTCGGTGTTACATGAAATGGGTTTGTTGCCTGGTGCGGATTCAGCGGATCTATATCCGCCCGAATTCCCATCTTTGATGCTTGAGTTGCCATAGCATCCTTTATCGGACCTTCCCTTGTTCCATCAAAACGAGGAGTAACATTACGAGGTTTATCACTATTTTGCGTGCGCATGACGCATCCCTCCTTTAGTACGTACTTTTTGTTAAAAGAAGCTTTCTTATACTTTTTAGGGGGATATTAGGTGAAAAAGAAGATAGAAGCAATTCCAAACCTTATTGAATTTTTTATTTGGATATTTACTACATAACAGGGATAAAAACCCAAGAACTTCTCTGGGTAAATGCATATGCTTTACTGAATAAAATTTAAGGAGGTTCTTTATATGAATGGACAATTGCACCCTATGACAATTGGAACAAATGTATCACCCCTGGAAAATCACTTAGTGGACAGTAATGATGAAAGGATTTTTGGAAGACCGTTCTTCGGAAGACCGTTCTTTGGAAGACCATTCTTTGGAAGACCATTCTTTGGAGGTCCGTTCTTTGGAAGACCATTCTTTGGAGGTCCGTTCTTTGGAGGTCCGTTCTTTGGAGCTCCGTTCTTAGGAGGATTAACGGCGGGACTGTTGGGCAGTGCCTTGCTTAGCCCTTGGTATGGATATGGATATGGATATCCTTACGGAGGCTTTGGATATGGATATCCTTACGGAGGCTTTGGGTATTAAAGACAAACGATTTAAAAAGCTCTGCAACCTGGCAGAGCTTTTTACATTGTTCCTTAACGAATTGAACGGCCATATCCCAAGTTAAAGAACCGAGACAAAGGTATCTTGAGTTGTTAATATGTGTATAAATCATTCAGCCACTTCACAAACAACCCTTTTGGAAGCTGTAAATATGGAAGGTTCTCTTCTTTCCATTCCTCTTGTTTGCATTCTTCCATCATATGCTTATACCACTGCCATGTTACATCCTGGGCGATTGCGAACGCTTTTGCTTCTTCTCGCTCTTCCGCTAGTCGGAGCCCTTCCTGCCATCTTTGTTGATTCAACATATATTCCGGACACTGTAATGTATATTTCTCGCACCAGTAGACAAGCTGTTGGTGTGTAAATTCGTTTTGTTCGTCACACACTTCATGAAGCAAAATCTTCAAATTTTCTGGTGTAAACGGTAAAGAAATGCGGTTTGTCTCTGTTGTATTCATGACTCAAACCCTTTCGATTCTTTTTCATCGCATACAATTATAAACAACAAAGAAAAAAGACGTGCATAAAACGTTGTTATACGTTCCATTATACACGTCTCTTCCCTTATTGAAATCCTCAATTTTAAAGAAAGAACTTAGTCCATATTCACCCAGACACTCTTCACTTCTGTATAGTTTTCTAAAGCATAGCTTCCCATTTCACGGCCGATACCGGACTGTTTGTAGCCTCCGAACGGGCTCGCCGCGTCAAATGCGTTATAGCAGTTCACCCAAACCGTACCTGCTTTAATGCGGTGCGCAAGGTAATGGGCTTTCTTGATATCCTGCGTCCAAACACCCGCTGCTAAACCGTAATCAGAGTCATTTGCTTTTTTAACAAGATCGTCTAAATCATCAAACGGCATTGCCGCTACAACCGGACCGAAAATCTCTTCTTTCGCGATGGTCATGGAATGATTCACATCGGCAAACACCGTTGGAGCAACGAAATATCCTTTGTCATACGGAATTGTGCCTCCTGCCAATACTTCAGCACCTTCTTCCACACCTTTATCAATATAGCTTTTTACGCGTTTTTGCTGTTCGGCTGAAATTAATGGACCCATTGTTGTTTCTTTCAATAAACCGTTGCCTTGGTTGATTGTTTGTGTAAGGGATACTAAATCCGCTACCACATTGTCATACATGTTCTTTTGAACATATAAGCGGCTTCCTGCGCAGCATACTTGTCCTTGGTTGAACATGATTCCCATTAATGCACCAGGTACAGCTTTTGAAAGGTCCGCATCCGGTAAAATGATGTTCGGTGATTTACCGCCAAGCTCAAGTGTAACGCGTTTTAGCGACTCACTCGCCTGCTTCATGATGTATTTACCGACAGCCGTTGAACCTGTGAACGCAATTTTATCGACTAACGGATGATCTACAAGCGGCGCACCTGCCGTTTTACCATAACCAGGTACAACGTTCACCACCCCTTTTGGGAATCCTGCTTCTTCCATTAATTTCGCTAAATATAAAGAAGAAAGAGGTGTTTGTTCAGCCGGTTTTAATACGACTGTACAACCTGTCGCCAATGCGGCACCTAATTTCCAAGCAGCCATTAATAAAGGGAAGTTCCAGGGGATAATTTGTCCAACCACCCCGACTGCTTCATGACGTGTATAATTGAAATAGTTTCCTTGAACCGGAATCGTTTGTCCGACAATTTTTGTCGCCCAGCCTGCAAAATAGCGGAAATGCTCGATCGCAAGAGGAACATCGGCGTTGGATGTTTCACGAATTGGCTTTCCGTTATCTAATGTTTCAAGCTGTGCTAATTCTAATTTATGTTCTTCCATTAAATCAGCTAATTTATAAATAAGACGGCTCTTTTCTGCTGTCCCCATTTTTGACCATGGTCCATCATCAAATGCTTCCCTTGCCGCTTTTACAGCTAAATCAATATCTTCCGGACCCGCCTCCGCTACGTCCGCCAGCTTTTCACCAGTTGCAGGATTGACAGTTTCAAACGTTTTACCAGAAACGGAGTCCACCCATTCTCCATTTATGTACAGTTTTTTTACACCATTTAAAAACTCTACTAATCTAGGACTTAATTCCATTCCTTTTGTACTTACGTTTTGCATTTACTTCGCTCCTATCCTATCAATTTATGGAACCGCTTACATCAAACATTCTACCATTTTTGTACAATTTTGAAAACTGTTTTTTTGTTAAGGTTTTGTTACAATAAAAAAACAGCCAGATTATTTCTCGGAAAATTCTGACCGCTTTTTCTGTTTATCTTCCTATTTTGATTGCTTTGGTTTGTATTCAGCTAATGCGATGGCTATTTTATCTTCAATGTCTTTTAAGTCGTCGCTCAAGAAATTGTTAAGGACGATAGAGAAAATCAATTCTTGACCGCCTTGTGTCTTCACATAGCCTGATAGAGATGATGAGCCGGTAACACTTCCTGTTTTCGCTTTTACATTCCCTTCAGCGGCTGTACCCTTCATACGATTGCGAAGCGTACCTCCTGCTAATCGGTCGCTGGCTCCGGCTACAGGAAAAGAGTGCAGATAGATAGGATACCAATCCTCTTGTTGGACTTCAAACAGCAATTTAGAAAGTTCATTGGCCGGCACATTGCTTACATGCGAGATACCCGAGCCGTCACGAAGGCGCACAGTATCCACATTCACCCCGATACTTCTTAAGTAATCCCGGACCACTTCAAGCCCCTTTTCCCAACTTCCTTCATTATGTACTACCCTTCCCATTTCTTTGACAAGGATTTCTGCAATCGTATTGTTGCTAAACTTCATATAAGGAACAAGGATGCCAGACAGGGGCATGGATTCCTTTGTATAAAGCAGCTCGGCATTCTGAGGTGCCGCTCCATATGCATGATCATTGCCCTTAACTTTAATTCCTTCTTTTTTAAGCGAATTCCTGAATAAGTCGAGCGCATAGCCTGTTGGTTCCGAAAGCGTAATCCATTCGCGGGCGCGTATACTTTTAGCCGGGATCATCCCCTCTACGATCACATTATTCGTTCCATGCTCACGGGTAATCGTGATATCACGCGGACCTGCTTCTTCGACCGTTGTCGTATGATTCACCATCTTAGGATAATCCGTTTGTGGAGTTAATTTAATATCGGCAGGCTGGCCTACTTTTGTTGGATATGCCTCCACAATGACCGTTCCGGCGTCAAAGTCTTCATTGGGAGAGGCTGTTAGAGCAGAAATTTGGGCTCCGTAGTAATAGGGCTCATCGTTCCACATTATGTCCTCAGAAAGCCTCACGTCATTATACCAAGTATCATCAGCTACGAGATTTCCTTCCACCTCTTTTATACCTAAACGCTTTAACTCTTTCGCCAGCTCATCAAAGTCCTGCTCTAAAAGAGTAGGATCTCCTTTTCCTTTTAAATAGAGGTTTCCTTGAAGGGTTTTTCCTTTCATTGCTCCATCACTCAACAATTCTGTCTTAAACGTATAGTTTGGCCCCAGCGTCTCAAGAGCGGCAGCCCCCGTCAACAGCTTCATGTTGGATGCGACTTTTAACCGCATATCGCCTAAACGGCTTAAAACAACATCCCCGCTTTTGGCATCTCGAATACTAACCGAGCTAATGGCACCATCCAGGCGCTCATCCGTTAAAATTTGATTGATTTGATGTTCAAGTCCCGCATACTCATCCGATGCTTGAACCCCGGAGATATCCGCTGCTTGAAACGGCATGGTTACCAAGGTCAGAATCAATAATACACCCAGCCATTGCTTTCTTTTCATCGCATTGCTAAACATATACTACCCCCTTTAAAAAATTGGTGGACCATCTTCATTCCAACTAAAAATTTGAGAAATTTTAACGAAACGGAAATCATTGTAAAAAATCAACCAAAAATCTTGTTCTTTTTTAAAGTTAAGAGCTAAAAGCATCATAAAATGTTTCTCTTATGCCTGGATATGGTATAAAATATAAAACCTGCCCTATAAATGAAGGAACAGGTTCTTAATCGTATTAATTCGCATTTACGATATGTGCGGTATGATGTTTTCCATGCCACGCATATAACGCTGTCAATGTGTATAAATCCAGCTCTTTTTCCATTCCCGGATGATAAACAGCTTTCGTGAACTCGCCTTCTTCTAAACTTTCTAGTAATAAGGCCCAGCGCTTTTGCAGGCCATCCAATAATGAAAGGGATAATTCAATCGGCGCTTCTTGAGCTTCTTTCGTAACAGCCCAGTCATTTTCTTCAAACGGTTTGATCGTTGGTGTTTCTTCTGTCAACGCAAGCTTTGTGCGAATAAAAGCGTTCATATGGGCATCCGCCAAATGATGCACAACTTGACGAATCGTCCAACCGCCTTCCCGATAAGGACTATCCAGCTGTTCTTGGGTTAGCCCGTGCACCGCTTCCCGCAGCTTTTCGGGCAGCCCCTTAATATCGGCAATTAAGCTTTTTAACTCTTTCTCATTTTTTTCTTCAGGCATTTGAAACGTTCCAATCGGATAGCGCTTATCCATATTATTTCTCCCCCTTGACTTTATAAAACCACCATTATTTTACATATAGGACATCAAAACCGTCTAATAATTTGCTCATATTCCTGTTACAACAAGCGGGCCAAATGCAATAAAACATCCTGCCTGCCTCCTGGCCTCCTCAACAAAAAAAGAAAATGCCCTATGTCTAGAGCAGTTTCTCATTACTTTCACTAAATTTTTTCAATGTACCCATAAACAAATATCATACCGAACGTCTAAATTACACCGGCAATCTCTATCCTAAAAGAAAATTCTTCTTATTCCTCTTTTGCCCCATCTTCTACAACCACTCGCAATTCTTTATAAAATAACTCATCATTGCACGTCATTTTTTCATCATGGTTCACAATCTCTTGGAGTTCTCCCGTATCGCCTTTTGCATTGATCATTTCGAGCAACTGTGTCATATCCTCCGTATGAGGCGTTTCTTGTTCTTTCATCATTACCCCTCCTTTACCCTTTTATCATCTCCAAGAGAAAAAGGTTTTACCCTTATCGCCAAGCACCTCCCGAAGGCAAAAAGGAGAGAAGCAATGGCCGAACATTTCCTCCGCTTCATGAACAGTCCAAAACAAAAAGGCCGGATTTTTTACTAATATTCTTAAATCTAATGAAAGGATGTTAGCAAAGTTCCCAGGTGACTCAAAGCATGTTCTTTATACTTCGAGTCACTTTCGTAAATTTCATCTTCGAAAACCGCCTTCTGAGTGGATGATTTGCCCTGTTATCCACTCCGCTTCATCCGAAGCTAAGAAGGCAATTAAGCGTGCCGTATCTTCAGGTTGACCAATTCTCCCAAACGGAAAACGCGGCAATAATTCCTTTTTAAGTTGATCATTGATCCAGCCGCTGTCAGTCGGCCCCGGATTCACCGCGTTGACGGTAATCCCTTTATGAGCCACAGCTGCTGAGAGCGTATAAGTTAAAGTTTCAATCGCACCTTTTGTGATCGCGTAGGAAATCTCACCTGTCATCGGACCTAATGATTGCCCGGACGTTAGATTAATGATGCGCCCGCCTATTTGTTCTTGAAATTGCTTGGCGAACCGCGAAGACAAAAGCGTCGTTGCCCGTAAATTAATGAAATAATGGGCATCCAGGCTTTCGGCCGTTATATCTTCAAAGCTATCATCCCTTGAATAACAGGCATTATTAATCAAAATATGAGGATTTCCCAAACGCTCTTTAACCGTACTTAACAACGCAGATGCTGCTTGAGGGTCGGATAAATCCAATTCCATATGATCACATCGAACTCCAAATTGTCCGATGTGATTTTTCAGAGTATGAGGCTCTTCTTTTTTCGCCTCGATATTGGTACCTTGATGATAATCGCTCCAATAAGTAAAAAAGATATCCGCCCCTTGTTTTGCCAGCTCTTTACAGATTGCCGCTCCAATTCCCTGTAAACGTAATACACCTGTTACAATGGCTGTTTTTCCGTACAGTTTATTGCCCATAAAATGTTCCCCCAAATGGAATTTTTCGCCAAACCCTATCTTTAAACAACATTCACTACTTCATTGCCACCACTTCCTCTCGTGATGCTTTTTATAAAACATTTTCTATGTCTCGTTCTATACTTTAGAGGAAACTCTATATATGTAATTAAAATGATCATATCTTCCACAGTACTTTTATTAAAGAGGATATGCCCGTTCCACGTCAATGAAAAAATGTAAATTAATTCCACAGTCCATATATGTTCCTTATCACCATCCACAAAAAAAAGAATCTTTCCATTTAACGAAAGATCCTTTTTACAAAGCCTCCCAGGAATCATTCTGGAGATTACACAGTCATTAATGATTCACGGTCGTCTCTATTGTCGTTGACATCTGTCGCATTTCGCACATTGAAATTATCTACACTACTAAAACTGTATATTATAGAAGGCTGTTCAAAATGGATGTTATAAAAGAGCTTTTCCTCGTTGCAAAAAAACACGCTGACCAGATAAGAAGTCAGCGTGTTGTTCTATCTTTTATTAAGCCCCTGTTTCTCAACAAATTGTTTCATGTACATCCTCGTCGGGTTTGACAGCATACCGGCCATTTGTCCAGTCCACGTATCTTTTCTCTCCCCGCCTGTTCGCTGTACATAATAATCTTGAATGATTTTGTTATATTCCTCCAACTGTGCCCGCAGGCGATTCTTATCTTGTTCATAGGTCTCTTCATGATAGATATGCTCAAAAGGAAGTCTTGGCTTCTTTCCAGATTCATGAAGAGGATAGCCCACCGTCATGCCAAATAACGGGACGACTCGTTTTGGGATCTGCAGCAATTGGGATACTTCCTCCAAGTGGTTGCGCAAACCCCCGATGTAGCAGATGCCCAGTCCCATTGACTCTGCCGCAACCGCTGTATTTTGGGCTGCCAGCGCCGCATCAATGACGGCGACCATAAATTTTTCCGTACTTTCAATGGAAGCTGTAATATCTCTACCTTCCATTTCTCCCAACATGTCATGGCGAAATAAATCGGCACAAAACACGAATAAATGTCCGTTTGTTTCGACATAAGGCTGATTTCCCGCCAGCTCAGCAAGCTTTCTCTTTTTTTCTTTATCTTTCACTCCGATAATTGAATAAGCTTGGATATAGCTTGAAGTAGAAGCAGCTTGGGCACACTCTACCAACGTACGTATTTGTTCATCCGTAAGCGGCCGGTCTTCATATTTGCGGATTGAACGGTGGTTCAATAATGTTTCGATCACTTGATTCATCATATATCCCTCCCATAATCATCGTACCTGCTTTTGAATGTCATTTCACGTATATTGACTTCTTATCATTTTGGTTCTCCCCCATTCGTTTTGTATCACATAGCCTGAGGACGAGTTTTCATATACACCGTTTAGTATTGCCTTTTTTATTTTTCGCTTATCACAAAACATTCATTGATAAATCAATCATGGAACAAAAATACTTTTTATCATTTTCCGAAAGGATACTCCCACTTCAAGGAATGTGCAGGGTGTAGCCCAATGAGTAAGTGGGAGATGAATTTCGGTAGGCGTTAGCTAAGTGGGAGTAGTTCAAAGCTTTGGTAAATCAACAATAGGCTTTACACCAGTTAATAAAAAGAAGGGGGTGACTCAAAAAGGAAAAAATCACCCCTTTTGAGTCACCCCGGCCCCTTCTTTCACTCTAGAATATCCCTTATTTCATATTAAGCAGTCTCGTTTTCAGTTCCTGCTCCATATCAAGCAATTCACGTTCTGCTTCCTGACGTTTCGCGCGTCCATCCTGCTGGATTTGCAGCACTTCCTCCAACGTACCCAGCAAGCTTTCCTGCGTTCGTTTTAATGTTTCAATATCTACGATACCCCGCTCATTCTCTTTTGCGACTTCAATCGTATTTTGCTTGAGCATATCGGCATTTCGCGTCAACAATTCATTCGTTGTTTTGGACACTTGGCGCTGTGCCTCCATCGCTTTTTGCTGACGAAGCAGCGTTAATGCGATGACGACCTGATTTTTCCAAAGTGGAATAGCTGTTAAGATTGAGCTTTGAATCTTTTCAACAAGCGTTTGATTCACCTCTTGAATCAGGCGAATTTGCGGGGCGCTTTGAATGGCGATTTGCCGGCTTAACTTCAGGTCATGGACCCGCTTTTCTAACCGGTTGATAAAGTGATTCGCATCATTTACTTCCTGTATCGCTAAATAGTCATTCGTATTAGACGCTTTTTGTTGCAGAGCCGGCAACGTTTCAGTTTGTAGTGCTTCCAGCTTGTATTCAGCCGCAGCGATGTAAATATTTAATGCATCGTAAAATTGTTTATTTTTCTCATATAGTTTATCCAGCATCATTAAATCACGCATAAGCAGTTGACGGGAGCCTTCTAATCTATCTGCAATTTTATCAATCTCCACATTGATGCTTTGGTATTTCGAAAAAATTCCTTGCACGGGCTTTGACAGGGAAGAAAACAAACGGCCAACGACGCCTTTTCTCTTTTTTGAGAAGTCTTCCGGATTTACTTGGTTAATTTTAAACATCAGCTCTGAAATAACTTCCCCAATCGGCCCCGTGTCTTTTTTCTGAATATGATTCAGCACAGAATGCGAAAACTGAGATAGCTCTGATTGGGCCGCTACCCCATACTGTAAAATTGCTTGCTGATTTTTATAGTCGATTTGCTCGGCCACCTTCATCGCTTTTTCTCGATGCTCAGGCGTTAACAGTTCATAGGTTGCTTTCGGTTTTGGAGCCGTTTGGGCGGAGAAGGATGGCTGCGCTTTATCGGCAAAAGGATCTAACAACAATTCATCCAAATAATCTTTTCTTGCTTCACTCATTTTCTGACAACTCCCTTTATCCACTTCTAACAGGAATTCCCCATACTGGTGGAAGTTTCACCTTATATGCCTTTATGCTTCACATTCTCTGATGAATTTGGCATCATTTGCTTTTCATCTTGAAATAACTGCTTCAGCATTTTCTGTTCAATCTCAAGGCTCATGACATCACTCGATAATGTACTCAACAGTAACCGATTATAGTTACTGGCCATTTCATCCATTAACAACTCCGTTTGGCGAAGCGATTCTTTTAACTCCGTGTTTATGACCGGCTGCTTAGTCAAAAATGTATAGCGATCTGCAAGCGTGACCGTTGCCGGCAAATGCTGTGTAAAGAAAGCTTGTACTTCTCGATATCGTGCAGGCTCATCTTCCACGATTTTGATGATGCCTTTTGCCAGCTTATACAGTTGGGAGATTTTCATCCATCCCGTAACGGATCGCACTTTGAACCGACATCCTCCAATCAACGCTAATTTCTTGCGTGCTTCTTTGACTTGATGCTTCACATATGCCGTCTCTTCCCGATAAGGATCGACCGTTCTCGCCCGCTTCCACAAAAATCTTATGACGACGAAAAATAGCGTCACAGACGGGATTCCGATTCCTATAAAAAAAGACGTCAGTAACGGTAAGTCCAGCAAGAAAACCGAAACAGGCATGGATACTAACCCGACAAAGCCGCTAAACAGCAATAAAAGCAATGTGCGAATGATTTTCATATATTCTTCACTCCGATTTGTTCTTTACATTAAATGGTACCACATTTTGTCTTTACAATCATTTTTCAGCAACCCCATTTAAACATATTCCTTCTGTAACCTGTAATTGATTATACGAATGATGCTTTAGAAAAGTTTCAATTGTGAATGATTTGTAAAAACTTCATCTGCAAAAAAAGCGGGCTCTCCCCGCTATCGGTTCATCTTCTTTCGTTTCACTCCATGTTCTTTCAAGTGATCCCTTAACTTTTGTAAATAATGAAACAGCCGCTGTTTGTCACAGCGGCTGCAATACTTATTCGTTTACAGGTTTTTTCAAGAATCCCACTAAAAGAGCGGTAACAATAGAACCAATTAAAATCGCTAAAATATAAAGAAGCGGGTTTCCTTTCACTACCGGAATGACAAATACTCCGCCATGTGGCGCCGGAAGACCAATTCCAAACATCATTGTTAGCGCTCCCGCTACTGCAGAACCGACGACGGTTGCAGGAATAACACGTCCAGGATCTGCTGCCGCAAACGGGATTGCACCTTCTGTAATAAAGGACGCTCCCATGAAATAACACGTTTTTCCCGCTTCTTTTTCCGCTTTTGTAAACTTATTTTTAAAGATAGTGGTTGCGATGGCTAAACCTAACGGCGGAACCATCCCTCCCGCCATGATGGCTGCATGCGGTGCAAAGTTGCCTGCATCAATCATCGCAATTCCGAATGTAAACGCTGCTTTATTGATAGGTCCTCCCATATCAATTGCCATCATCCCACCAAGAATTAGACCTAAAAGAACTAAGTTTCCTGTTCCCATTCCTTTTAACCAGGAAGTTAATCCTTCATTCAACGCCTTTACCGGATCAATAACAATATACAACATGATTAAACCCGTTAACAAAATACCGAAAAACGGATAAAGAAGAACAGGTTTAATGCCTTCAAGTGACTGCGGAAGTCCACTGAACACTTTTTTCAACCCTACTACAAGATAGCCTGCCAAGAAACCGGCAATTAAACCGCCTAAAAATCCTGCGCCGCCAGTTGCTGCTATAAATCCGCCGACCATACCGGGTGCAAAACCTGGACGGTCTGCGATACTCATGGCAATGAATCCTGCTAAAACCGGAATCATCAATCCGAACGCATTGGTTCCGCCGATTGTCATTAACGCTTCGGCAATCGGATGATGTGATGGATCATTTGGATCAAATGCTTTAATCCCAAACATAAAGGAAATAGCAATCAATATCCCGCCACCCACAACGAATGGCAACATATTGGAAACACCGTTCATCAAATGTTTATAAAATCCTGAACGCTTGTCTCCTGATGTTCCGTTTTGCCCGTTACCGCTTTGGGAGTTACCTGACCCTTGATACACAGGGGCCTCCTGTTTTAACGCTCGTTCAATCAGATTTTGTGATTTGCGAATTCCATCTGCTACAGGAACTTGAATGACATGCTTCCCTTTGAAACGCTCCATTTCTACTTGCTTGTCAGCAGCCACAATAATAGCCGTAGCATGTTCAATTTCTTCAGGTGTTAAAGCATTTTTTACTCCCGTTGAACCGTTTGTTTCAACTTTGATATCTACACCCATTTCTTTTGCCTTCGCTTTTAACGCATCAGCAGCCATGTACGTATGGGCGATTCCTGTCGGGCAGGCCGTGACGGCTAAAACTTTTCCTTTGGCGCTTGGCTCTGCCTCTACTTGTTCTTGTTCTTCCTCTTCATCTTTATCCCGGGCATCAATAAGTGACAATACATCATCTGCCGTTTCAGCTTCCATCAGCTGCTTACGGAAGGCAGGATCCATCAATAGGCTGGAAAGGCGTGATAATGTTTCAAGATGGGTATTGTTCGCTCCTTCAGGTGCCGCAATCATGAAAAACAAGTGACTTGGCTGTCCGTCAAGTGACTCATAATCAACTCCTGCTTGTGAACGGCCAAACGCGATTGCAGGTGTTTTAACCGCTTTTGTTTTAGCATGAGGAATGGCAATTCCCTCGCCGATTCCAGTTGTGCTTTGGGCTTCACGTGCCAAAATGGCTTTCTTGAATTCGTCTCGACCAGCAAGTCTGCCTGCTGAATCCAATGTATCGACTAACTCGTCTATCACTGCTTCTTTTGAAGAAGAAGATAAGTTCAAAACGATAGTTTCTCTCTTTAAAAGATCTGTAATTCTCATGTTCTCTCCCCCTTAGATTTCCACAAGTTCGATTTGCGGAAGCAGCTCCTCCACTTGTTCTTTTTTGCATAGCTCAAGTGAAAAGGCAGTTGCACTTCCAGATGCAACACCATAGCGAAAGGCGTTTTGTACGTCACCTGTTTGGACATATGCTGCCAAAAAGCCGCCAACGACCGAATCACCGGCGCCAACCGAATTCTTCACTTCTCCTTTCGGGACATTTGCATGAAGCGACAGCTCCTTGCTAAATAAAAGCGCCCCTTTTCCCGCCAGTGAGACAATGACATGCTGCGCCCCCATCTCAACAAGACGTTTTCCATATGGAACGGCATCTTCTACCGTTTCAATTGTTACACCAAACAGTTCCCCTAACTCATGATGATTCGGTTTGATGAGAAACGGGCGGTACGGCAGAACATTCATTAATACGTCCCCTGTGGCATCCACTACTACTTTTGCACCCTTTTTACCGCCGATTTGGGCCATTGTTTCGTAAATCGTGGAAGGAACGGATTTTGGAATGCTTCCTGC
Organism: Bacillus songklensis; assembly: GCF_042649685.1. Classification (NCBI taxonomy): domain Bacteria; kingdom Bacillati; phylum Bacillota; class Bacilli; order Caryophanales; family Bacillaceae; genus Bacillus; species Bacillus songklensis. The sequence goes on from NZ_JBHRZT010000007.1 coordinate 78,954, forward strand.
TAAAACTAGAATATCTTCTGAAGTCAGTTGTTCTACCCTTTGCATCAGCTTTGATAAATCTTGTGTATGAATGGTCGGGCCTTGCCCGTTAATTTCTGTTTCTTGTCCAGTCTTTAGTTTAATGTTAATGCGCGTATCACCTTCCACCTTGACAAAGTCAACATCGATACCGCTCGCTTTTAAACAATCATTCACATATTTTCCGGTGTAGCCTCCAATAAATCCAAGTGCCTTACTATTTACTCCGAGCCGATGGAGAACCTGGGAAACGTTAATTCCCTTTCCTCCGGGAAATTTGGCGTCCCTTTCAATTCGATTCAGTCCGCCAAGCTCAAAAGAATCAACTTCCACAATATAGTCGATAGATGGATTTAATGTCATCGTATAAATCATTTTGTCACAACCTTTATTGAAGTGTTTGTTTCGAAAGTTCTTAATAAGTCTTCATCTATTTCGTTTGTTAAAATAGTAGCCTCATGCAAATCTCCGACTTTTGCAAAGGAAATTTCGTTGAATTTCGAATCATCCGCCAGCACATATGCTTCACGCGATAAGCGAATGGCTGTTTGTTTGATTAATGCCTCTTCAGGATCCGGAGTCGTGTAACCGTAAGTTGTATGAATGCCGTTCACACCCATAAAGCATTTATCAAAGCGGTAATTTTCAAGACTGATAAGAGCCCCTCTTCCTATCATCGCTCTCGTTTTATTCTTGATTTCCCCGCCTACTAAATACGTTTTGATCCCCTTTTCAAGTAAGGCATCAAGATGATGAAGGCCGTTTGTTACCACGACAATATCTTTGCCTTCCAAATAATGTATCATTTGAAATACCGTCGTTCCGGCATCTAAATATATACAATCGCCATCTTCTATAAAGCTTGCAGCAAATTGGGCGATTTCTATTTTTTCTTGAAGGTTTTTGGCGGATTTTTCAACAATGCTCGGCTCGGATAATTTCCCTTGCAGCCTTGCCGCTCCACCATGAACACGTTTTAAAAACTTTGATTGCTCTAATTGTATTAAATCACGTCTAATCGTTGATTCAGACGAGTTAGTCAAGTCGATTAAATCTTGTATTTTTACAATTTCTTGTTCTTTTAATAATTTAAGGATTAAGCGATGTCTTTCTGGTGTTAACATCACTTTCACCTCCTCTATGAATCTCTGTATTCATATAATAGTGTAACCCCTTCCAGAAATCAATCATTTTCTTTCAAAAACAATCAAAAATTTTCAATATCGTTCATTATTCTATTTTTCCTACTATTTTTCCGAAAATAATTTATTGATAAGATAAAAGGGGTGTCGAACTGATGATGACCGTTCAGCATGACCATCATAAAAAAGGCTGCAACCATAAACTATTAAACAAGTTATGGTTACAACCTGGTGGAACGCCCCTTAACGTTTATTAGTGGACACTCGTGCCGATTTCATTCAAAGCTTCTTGTCATAAGAAATTGAGTAAGGGGTCTCCCTTTTCGCCCAACTTTCCTTCTACAGCATCTTCATAAAGCTGTTCGAGCCATTTCAGTTCTGTCTCCGCGTGCATGATGACTCCTACAATAATATACATTTTCCCTGCATTCTCCTGTTTATGTTTTGTATCGTACAGTTTTTTCATCTTTTCAAGAAAACTCCTCGATTCTTTTTCTTAAAATTTCAAGCATTTTTTCGGCTTCTCCATACGAATTCAAAGCACCGGGATTTTTTTCACCAGTGCTTTGTTCAAAAGTTTTATGATTTTGCTGCCATAGCTGGTTCTTCTTTTTTCACTTCCACACGGTCATTGCCCATAAAAAAATGGCAATAGCCGCCAATACAATGGGAATTAAGGCCAGCATAAAGGCAAACGTAATTGATGCAGACATCGCGTCAACGATTTTATCAAGAACAAACGGCGGGATTTTCGTGCGTTCACTTGCTTCAAAAATGCCCCGAGGGTCCCCGATAGAAGCCATGCCGCCTTGAGCTCCCCGCATTCCCTTAAATCCTTCTTCTAATTCTCTTGTAAATACTTAGATTGTTCCAAAAATCGTAACTCCAAGTGTCATGCCCAAAGAACGGAAGAATGAATTTGTCGGGTTGGCCGATCCCCTAAAGCGCGGGCGATTAAGAATAAAGACAGCAGGCCAAGCGGAACATTCACGTAAAAGATCCAATGCCAGCTAATATACTCGGTAATGTACGCTCCTAACAATGGACCAAGTACACTTGCTGTCCCAAATACCGCTCCTAACAAACCTGTCATTTTCCCTCGCTTTTCCGGCGGGAAAACGTCAAATACAATCGTAAAGGCAATTGGCATCAAGGCACCGCCGCCAATTCCCTGAATGGCACGGTACAGACTTAGCTGAATAATATTCTGTGCGGTACCGCACAAAATTGATCCAATTAAAAAGACGACAAGGCCAGACATGTAAAATCGTTTACGGCCGTACATGTCAGACAGCTTACCGAAAATCGGCATTCCGGCCATAACTGCGACCATGTAGGCAGAAGTCACCCAGACGAACTTATCCAATCCCCCGAGATCTGCCACAATTGTCCCCATGGCTGTGGCTACAATCGTGTTATCCATCGCAGCCATCAAAATACCCAGCAAGAGACCGGCCACTACTACTTTCAAATTACTTTCTTTACTGACCATTCATGTGCTCCTCTCATGTCACCAGCTTCTTTTAATTATAAAAAATCATTACACAAACTATTATATTTAAATTTGGGTAGTTTACAAAAAACCACTCCATTTTCATCTTTTTCCATTACAAACAAATCTCTCTTTCATTTTTTGGCTTTTTAAGCTACTTACAGTTTTTCTGTCTTTACATCTTGAATAGGCTGAAAAGGTGAAAATCTGACATGGCTGCTTTTGGCCATGTCGGATTTTCAATGTGGATTTATATAGTTTCTACTAAAAAGAGGAGACTCACAAAGTATCTCTTTTCTACTTTTGAGTCTGCCTCCTTCCTGTGTTTATTCCGTTTCAAATTCGATCGTTTCTAATCCCACATATTGCACACCGGAACCTTCCAACTCCATCGTCGATAAGATGAGGAGCTTGTTATCTTGATAGAACATATGCGCCGGCTTGCCGTATGTTTCAAGCTGGTATTTTGGCTTGAACGTTGTATAATCGTATGCTGTGATATATTCACGGTCATTCGATGTATAAAATTCTCCATACTCTAAATCAAATGCAATCGTTTTATATGCTTTATCCAATTTCCCTACATAGCTCATATCAGAATCTTTCAGCATTGTTGCACGGAAGATGTTTCCTATACTGTTAAAAATGTATTTACCGTCTGGAGAAATCGTTAAATCCGTTGCCAAGTTATAATCTCCATGGTAAGGAGAATCATATGTGGATATGAATTTTCCGTTTTCATCAAATTGGAACACATCCATATCACGTGGAGATACATTCGTATCAATCGTATAAATACGGTTTAGGGACGGATGCATCTGCATATAGCTACGCTCGTAAAGCCCCATTTCGCCCAGCTTTTCTCCTGTTGCTTCATCATAGCTATGCATGCTTGTGTGCTGACCTGAACCGGACGTCACGAAAATATGGCCCTTCCCATCAGCAGCGATGTCAAACGGATCTAAATCAATGTTAAATTGTTTTTCAACTTTCATTTGGTTTGCATCAATAATAGCAACTGCTCCTTGCTGATCTTTTGCCCACCAGTAAGAGCTATGCTGTCCTTTTAATAGTGTTACATATATTTTCCCATTGCGGTATGTCATCCGCTCAGCCGGCAAGTTCAATGGAACTGCTGTCATTTCATAGGTTTCGTAGTTTAATGCCACTACTTGATTTTCAATTGAATCCAGCACATAAATGATAGGCTCACTCGGATGGATGTCGGTATCTTGAATTTTCAGGTCAAACAATCCCTCTAACAGAGAGTCAGCCAGCATCTCGTTTTCCGGTTTAAAGTCTGAATTCAACAAACGTGCCATAAACACGGAGAAATGCGCGCGGGATAACGGTAAATTAGGTCTGAACGTGCCGTCTCCGTAACCGGTTGTAATGTTATTGGCAGCTAACGGGCTGATATATTCAAATGCCCATGAATCTGGAGTTATATCCTTAAAGTCGTATGGATAAATGCCTCGCAGTTTGTATGCATTGACTAAAATTTTTGCCATTTGGGCACGCGTCAATGTTCCCCATGGCTCGAATGTGCCATCCTGCTTTCCTGAAATAATCCCAAGGTCAACAGCTGTTGCAATGTCCCCATAACCGTAATCACCAGGCTTCACGTCTTTGAAGTTTGGATTTGGCGCATTTGTATCACTGATGCCCATTTCACGCAAAATCATTTGCACCGCTTGAAGGCGCTTAATCGGTTGATCCGGCTTGAACGTACCATCTGGATATCCATTAATGATTTTTTGATCTGTTAAGTATCCGATCTCCTCTTTATACATGGATACATCACTAAATGTAGTCGCTGCTTTTCCGCTGGTCGGATGAACAAGAAGGGAAGCGGTCAGAACGACAGTAGATAAAAATGCAAACGCTTTTTTCAATAAGTGAACCTCCCTCAAATTAATCATCTATTACTTTGTAAATCTATCACGTCAAATGAAGAAAAAAACGTGTCATTTTTACCATTTTTCTCTAAGGAAAACCTTGAAATATATTCCATCTTTCTTTTGTGTTGAGTACCTTTGTTAAACATCGGCAGAAGAAAAAACGCAATAGAAGCAAGGGCCTGGGTCGGTACAGCGAGCACCCCGACACCGTTCATGAGCGCCAAACATAAAATGATGATCCGACTCTCATACTGCATCGCTTCTTTACACTTTAGTTGTAGATAAGGTTACAAAAATAGCCCCAAAACCTTTAAGACAGGTTTTGGGGCTTTCCATTTCCTTGCTTACTATTTATTTAATCATGTTCCTTCCTTCTTCTCCCGTCATTTCCCCGTACCAACCATCATCCGGATACACGATAATGATCGGGCCTTCCTCACATCTTCCATTGCAAAGGGTTTTTGTTGTGTGAATGTCACGAGAGGCCTGCTGCCGGTGAATTTCATCCCGGATGGCTTTCGTTACTTCATCCGCCCCATTCCGTATGCAGCTTTTACCGTTGCAAAGGAGAATATGCTTGCTGAAATTACGGCTTATCTTCCTCATTTCACTTCTACCACAAATGGAAACACTCTTACTTTGCCATTTTGCTTAAATTCCGCCCAGATTTTATAAATGCCTGGTTGTTCAAAGCTAGTTTCAAAGATGGTCTCATTTTCATTTGCCGGATGAACGTGAAGATACTTTTCACCGCTTTCATCTAAAATGACGACATGGCCCATTGCCCCTAAATATGGCTCGACTTGTTTTCCATGTAGGTTGAATGTTAATGTTACATCTTTTCCCGCTTTCCATTCGCTTGAATTCAACGTCACCTTATATCCATCTACTTCTTTTTCCAACACGGCATCAGGTGTTAACTGAGGGTGCGCATGCTCCTTGCCTTCTACACCAATGGTAAAAGGAACAGGCTTTACTGCATATGCCAAGTTTTTCGGCTTAATATCGATAAACGCTTTATAGGAGCCTTCTGGCAGAGAGTGCTTTATCTTGAATGTTCCCGGTTTCACTTGTTCCGGATGGAGGTGAACATATTGTTCCAAATGATCATCTACGACAATTAAATGAAGAAGCTTCTCATGATTCACTTCCAAGTCGCTGACGGCATTTCCTTGCTGGTCTTTCAACTCAATGATGATTTCTTCGTTCGTTACACCCGCCTTGGCTGTTACTTCACTTTCCATCGCGGCATGATCACCATGACCTCCGTGATCTTCTTCATGCGCTCCCTCATGTTCGTCAGCTGCATGCCCCTCCGTTTCATGATTCTCTGTTTGTTTATGTGCATTATCGGTCTTTTCTTGACCTGTCAGGCTGGCATAAACACTATAGCCTGCAACAACAACAAGTAAATAAATAATAGCTGAGACTGCCCATTTTTTCATTTTTTTCTCCCCTTTTCGAAAGAGAGGGACCATATCCCCCTCTTTATAATTTTACCCGCTGTAAACGAAGGGCATTAAGAACAACTGAAACGGAACTGAATGCCATCGCCGCTCCCGCCAGCCATGGAGCTAAAAATCCAAGTGCCGCGACTGGAATGCCCATCGCGTTATAAGCAAATGCCCAGAATAAGTTTTGCTTAATGTTCGCAATCGTCTTTTTACTCATGAAGATGGCATCGGCAATGCTGTTTAAATCACCGCGCATCAGCGTGATGTCAGCTGCTTCCATAGCTACATCCGTGCCCGTACCAATGGCCATTCCAATATCAGCCACCGCCAGTGCCGGTGCATCGTTAATCCCATCTCCAACCATCGCAATCTTCTTGCCCAGTGCCTGGAGCTTTTTCACTTCGTCTGCTTTTCCTTCCGGCAATACTTCGGCAATAACAGATTCAATGCCGACTTGTTTCGCGATGGCTTCCGCTGTTTGCCTATTGTCTCCTGTCATCATGACGACTTCCAGTCCCATTTCTCTTAGGCGTCGAACGGCTTCTTTTGATGTATCTTTCACTGTATCGGCTACTGCTACCGTTCCGGCATATGCACCATTAATAGCAACAAGCATCGCTGTTTTTCCGTTACGCTCCAACTCTTCCATTGACTCAAGAACAAAATCGATTTCCACGTTGTATTGCTTCATCAATTTGCGTGTACCAATCAGCAGTTCTTTTTCATCGATAACGGCTTTAATCCCGTAACCAGGAATGGCCTCAAATTCAGCTGTATCTTGTAATTCGATTCCTTTTTCACGAATGCCCGCTACGATGGCCTCAGCTAATGGATGTTCCGATTGCTTTTCTGCTGTTCCCACCAGTCGTAAAAATTCCTTTTCTTCAATACCTTGAGCAACCAGCACATCTGTTAAAACAGGTTCACCATTTGTAACCGTACCCGTTTTGTCTAACACAACTGTTGTAATACGGTGTGTCGTTTCCAAATGCTCGCCGCCTTTAAATAATATGCCGAATTCGGCTGCGCGTCCTGATCCCGCCATAATGGAAGTCGGGGTTGCCAAACCTAATGCACATGGACATGCAATAACAAGAACCGCAATCAATTTTTCTAACGCTTCGGCGAAGTTGCCAGGATCCACGATAAAGAACCAGGTTAAAAACGTGACGACCGCAATTCCTACAACGATTGGTACGAAAATACCCGAAATTTGGTCAGCCAGGCGTTGAATCGGTGCTTTTGACCCCTGCGCTTCCTCCACCACCTTAATAATTTGAGCTAAAGCCGTATCACGCCCCACTTTTGTCGCTTTTATTTTTAAGAAACCATTTTTATTAATGGTTGCTCCGATGACGTTATCGCCGACCGTTTTATCGACTGGAACACTTTCACCTGTCAGCATGGATTCATCCAATGCGGAGCGTCCTTCGATAATCTCGCCGTCCACCGGTACCTTTTCGCCGGGCTTCACATAAATGATATCTCCCACGATTACTTCCTCTAATGGTATTTCCAGTTCTTTACCGCCGCGAACGACCATTGCCGTTTTCGCCTGTAATCCCATTAATTTTTTGATGGCTTCTGAAGAACGTCCTTTTGCTTTTGCCTCAAACAGCTTACCCAGAATAATCAAGGTGATTAAAACGGCACTCGTTTCAAAATACAACTCGACCATGTGAGCGGCCGTTCCGATTGATGAAATGGATAAATAGAGGCTGTAAAAGTAAGCGGCCGATGTACCAAGTGCGACCAACACATCCATGTTGGCACTTTTATTTCGCAATGCTTTATATGCTCCCACATAAAACTGCTTACCAATGATGAACTGAACTGGAGTTGCCAACGCGAACTGCACCCATGGATTCATGAGCATATCAGGCAGCCAGATAAATGACGTAAAGCTAAAGTGGCTGACCATTGCCCATAAAAGCGGAAATGACAAGATTAGTGAAAAGATGAATTTCCCTTTTTGGGTTTCAAGCTCTTTTGCCCGGAGCTCTGCCACATCTTCTTGCTTTTCACTTTTCAAGCTGGCTCCATAGCCAAGTTTCTCTACGCGTGCAATCATATCTTGAACACTTGCCGCACCCGGATCATATTCCACCGCGGCACTTTCAAGGGCTAAGTTAACAGCAGCCTTTGTAACGCCTACTAACTTGTTTAATCCTTTTTCAATGCGGGTTGCACAAGCGGCACACGTCATGCCTGTAATGGTAAACTCGGCTTTTTCACTAATGACGTCATATCCTAAATCACGAACCTTTTGTTGAAAAGCATCTATGTTTACCACATCCGGATTGTATTTAATCGTAGATTTCTCCAATGCAAAATTGACATTTGCATCCTCTACGCCTTCCATTTTCTTTAATCCCTTCTCAATGCGATTTGCACAAGCCGCACATGTCATTCCTGTAATTTGAAGATTTGCTTCTTTTATGTTTTGGCTCATCCCAATCCCTCCTATACCTACAAGGGGTATATAAAAATTTTAAATAAAAGGAGCTTTCCTTATAGCCCCACTGTCATCTCTTTTTACCAAATGAGTCGTCACGCCAAACATTGGTTTTCACCTTTCTCACATGACGGTCCGTTTCGTGATGTAATCTAAAACGGGGTCATTCCCGTTTTAGATTACATCATATCCTTGGTCATCGATCGTTTCTTTAATTTGCTCCACTGATACTTTGTTTGCATCAAACTCTACATCCACTTGACCTTCAGCTAAATGTACCGTTACCTTGCTTACACCACTTAGTTCTCCAACGCTTCCTTCAATTGCTTTTACACAATGACCGCACGACATTCCTTGAACATTTAACGTTACTTTTTCCATCCTCGATCTCTCCTTATATTTTTTATTCTTTTCAACTCAGCGTTCTTTCCTGAGTTGAACTGATTGCGGGAACCCCGTCAAAACGGAGGCTCCCTAATCAGTCTTATCTCTTCATCATGCGCTGCATGGTCACAAGCAGCTCATCGACAACTTCCATCTCCCCATCTTGAATCCGTTCAACTACGCAGCTCTTTAGATGGCCTTCAAATAAAATTTTTGCTACACTATTTAGTGCAGACTGTATGGCTGAAATTTGTGTAATGACATCATCACAATACGTATCTCTTTCAATAAGTCCTTTGACGCCGCGGATTTGCCCTTCAATTCGATTTAAGCGAGTCACCAGGTTTTTCTTCGTTTTTTCTGAATGGTGGCTTTTTCGTTCGGGGTGAGGCAAATTACAACAGCTATCATTCATTTCATTTAGCATCTCATTTTCCATATTATTTCCTCCTTACATTTATATTACCATACCCCCCTAATGTATATGAAGAGGTTTTTAAAAAATTTTATTTTTATTACCTGTTAGATATGGTATTTACACTCTTTTTAGTATGAGTTCCTGCTGCCAAAAGTATACTGACAAGAGAAACAAGAGACAATCAACATTGTTTTTTACACAGACCAATAAAAAAGAATGCCCCGCTAAACGGAGCATTCTTTTTTATTGATTATAATGTTTTGCTTTTGAGTAATCTAATGTTGAGCGGTTCACTGGTTTGAACCCTTTTACTTCATGGAAACGTAATAAGTCGCCATATACCACTTTATCTGAAAGCTCGAGTTCTTTCTTCGCAGCTTCACTGTATTGTTTTGCTGCTTCTTTATCTTCGACTAGCTCACCTGTAGGGTTTTTATACAATTTGCCATCCACTTCGGTGTATTCAGCTGTTACAAAGTCACCATTACGGAAAGGTACAATTTGATGATGCTCTGGTGACAATAAGTCAGAACCGAATTCGATGTACTCTTTTGTATCGATTCCCAATAGGTGCAATACAGTTGGACGAACGTCTACTTGACCACCATAAGTGTGGTTCACGCCGCCCTGGATTTTACCTCCAGGAACGTGGATGAATAATGGTACACGTTGTAATTGTACTTGCTCATAGTCTGTAATTTCTTCTTTGCCTAAAATCTTAGCCATTGCAGGTTTGTGATTTTCGGAAATACCATAGTGGTCACCATACATGACAACTATCGTATTATCATATAAACCTGAGGCTTTTAAATCATCGAAGAATTGTTTCAACGCTTCGTCAAAATAACGAGCCGTTTGGAAATATTGGTCCACAGATGTATCGCCTGTTGTTGCCGGTTCAATTGTTTGATCTTCCTCATCCAATGGATAAGGGAAATGGTTTGATAACGAAATGAACTTCGCATAGAACGGCTGAGGCATATCTTTCAAATACGGAATCGATTCTTTAAAGTATGGTTTATCTTCTAGACCATAGTTTAATGTATGCTCTGGTGTCATGTTGTAATAACTTGCGTCATAGAACATGTCATAACCAAGTGATTTGTACATTTCTTCACGATTCCAGAACGTTTTGTAGTTTCCGTGTAAAGATGCCGTAAATTTATATCCATTGCTCTTTAAAATCGCCGGAAGGCCTTGATACGTATTCGTACCTTTTGTTGTAAATACAGAGCCTTGAGGCAGCGGGAATAAAGAGTTTTCCATCATGAATTCTGCATCGGATGTTTTACCTTGTGCCGTTTGATGGAAGAAATTATCAAAATAAAGTGTGTTCGGATCACGAGTCAATGAGTTTAAGAACGGTGTTACTTCTTGACCGTGCAATTTATAGTTGATAATGAAATTTTGAAGTGATTCCATGGAAATGTAAATCACGTTCATACCTTTTGCTGCACCGAAATACTTATCATTCGGTTTCGCATAAGTCGCGCTTGTATAGTTTTTTACTTCAGTAATATCATTGCTGTCCGCTAACGCACGCTGTGCTGAAGACTTGGAGCTTTGAATGATATCATAAATCGTAAAATTGTGAATCCCTAAATATTTCACCAAATAGTTACGGTCAAACGTACGCGTTAATAATTGCGGACGATCTGACTCGGCAAGAGCCAAGTTTGTTGTAAAAATTAAAACGGCTGATAAAAAGACCGCTGAAACGGCTTTACGAGATAACTTTTCCTGCGGCTTTACGACTTTCATGAACATTACTACAGTTAACAAGATGAAGTCTAAGAAATAAAGCACATCATATGGTTTAATCAATGCCATTGCACTGCCGCCCAATTGACCAAAGTTTTGCGTCTGCATCAATACCGGCAATGTAATGAAATCGTTAAAGAAACGATAATATACGACGTTTGCGTATAAAACGAACGACAGAATAAAGTGAATCGTTAAATATGCCCGGTTTCGAGCTTTTCCTTTAAATAATAAAGCAAAAGCAAAGAAAAACACGGTAGAGCTAATTGGGTTTATAAATAAAAGAAACTTTTGCACCGCATTATCGATGCCCAATGTAAATTCATTTAAATAAATCGCATATGTTTTCATCCAAAATACAAAAATAATCAAAACAAACAATCCAAATGGTTTGTTTAACAGCTGTTTTGGATTTTTTAATACATTTTTCAACATGTTCACCCCTTTTTACTACTAAAGACATTCTCTATATGTCTATCTTCTTTGAAGGCTATAAAAAAGAGAATCTCCCTTACATGATCATTCGTAAGAGAGGTCGAATCGCGTCCTGTTACATTTTAACTCTTTCATTTTAAATGTCAATTATTTTATTAAGAAACTAAAATGCCAGGCCACGGCTACTTATCTTACACTTTTATACGCGAATTGTAAAGGTGGAATTTACATGTAATTAACCTGGACTTAATATAAAATCATACGTACTTTTTCGGTACTTGTCAACCGATGACACGAAAGCTTCATAATCAAAATGACTTAAGAACTATATGAATCCACATAAAGAATTTAACATGAGCAAAAAACGCCCATGCCAAGTTCTTTACGCATCCATGACAAAAGTTGATCTTTACTGAAAGGACCCGTCACGGAATCCTCTGATTTTGCCGGATTTTCATGACGGGTCCTTTCAAGAGGATGACTTAATAGGTATGTCTTTTTATCCATTTTGAGTCATCCTCTTTGACTATTCAATCGATTTGACATATTCGGCAATGGCGGTCACTTCTCCTTTTGACAGCTTCGGAATGCTGTCGTTTCCATGACGCTCAATCGCTTCTTCAATGGTCTCGGCACTGCCATCGTGGAAATACGGCGCCGTTGCCCACACCCCTCTTAAAGTTGGGGTATCAAACTTTTTTCCATCTCGCGGGTTCTGATATTGCCCGCGTGCATCTCCTTTTGAAGGAACGTCCAGTTTGTTTCCGGTTCCAATGTCATGGAGAAAATTCGTATTGAGTTCCGTTAACTTACCTTCCTCATTCACTGCCTTGGGGCTGTCCGTGAAAAATTCACCTCCATGGCAGCTCAGACAGTTTCCTTTTCCATTAAACAATTGTTCTCCTTGGCTAGCTGTATCCGTTAAACGACCATCTTTTTGTCGATAAGGGCTTTGCGGAGGTGGAAACGAGTTTGGATCTTGCAAAAAGGCGAAGATCAGATCATACATATGCTGCACATCTTCCGGCATCGGTTTGGCAGGATCAAGTTCCGTCATGCCTCCCATTTCGCCCTGTACGGTATGAATGTAATCCGCAAACTCATTGCGTGTCCCATCCCACAAAAACAGGCCCGTTTCCGTCGTTACAACGTTGCTTGGAATATTGCGCGGACCTTTTGGTGTCATGAGCGTTAAGCGGTTCATGTCCCCATCCGCATGACAGGAGGCACAGCTCATCCAATTGTTCCCCGTTATGCTTGCAGCGAATTCATCACTGTTGGCACTATAAAAAATCGTTTTGCCTTCCCGTACGTCTTTTGGAAGTGGGTCCTTTTTGATCAGCTTCACGGGCTCTCCTGTCATTTTGACCCGCGCATAAGGGCTGTCACCGCCTGTTTGAATCGTCGCCAGATCATGGCTCATGGCGTTATGAACAAAAAGGGTCTGGCCATCTTTTGAAATCGCAATTCCCCTCGGGTTATCTCCTTTGATACGACGCAGAATTTGGGTCGCATTTCCACCGCGTGTCAAATCAAAAACGACAAGATCTTCGCTTCCGGACATCACTACATAGGCTTTGCTTCCATCCGGCTGAAATGCCACATCATATGGATTAGACACAATCATGTTTTCGTTTTTCACATCACGGATATTGATTTCATCGAACAGTTCTTTTCGTTCGTCGATAATCTCTTCATCTTTTTCTAAATCAATGACCGAGACGGCCGGAAAAATGGTTTCTTCAAAGTTTATCGGCGTATCGATATTCGTCAATAAATGCGGAACGAACGCTTTTTTTCCATCGGGCGAAATGACAAACTGCTCGACGGTGTTCGGCACACCTTGACTTTTCTTGCGGTCAGGCTGGTCTGGTGACGCTGCCAGTTTGATGGTCTTTGTCACTTTTTCCTTTTCTGTATCGATGACACTAATATCGCCGTCTAAGTAATGGGGAACGTACAGCTTTTTCCCGTCTTTTGTAATAGTGACCGTTCTGGGACGGTCACCGATTTTCAATTCCTTCTTTTCTTTTCTCTCATCTGTATCAATGATCGATAACGTACCGGACTGATAATTCGCTACATAAAGCGTATCACCGTTTTGGCTCGTGACAAGCCCGTACGGCTGGATGCCGACCTCAATGGAATCCACCACTTTTTTTTCTTTTGTTGAAATGACATCTACCTGATTGTCATATAAGCACGAGACATATACGTATTGGTCATCAGGACTTAACGCCAGTTGCCTCGGTTCCTTCCCGACCGAAACTTCCGCTTGTACTTTTTTCGTTTTTGCATCAAGGATCGAGACAGTGTTTATATCCATATTGGCAACATACAGCGTATCGCCTTTGTCATTTAGCAACATATTGTCGCTATGGGCCGCATGGTCGCGAACCAATTGTTTGATCGTGACCGCCTGCTCATGCTGGCAGCTTGCAACCACGATGGTCGCTGCAGATAAAATCGTCAATTGTAAAAGTCTTTTCCACTTCATGTTGTTTCCTTCTTTACGGTTTCTTTACTTCTACGTTTACTAATACAGGAGCAATCCCATATTTTCCGTGACCTGCCTGCACTTGCGGAACATTGTCCTTGTCGGTGTTGCCAAGTTTTTTGCCGTCAATATAAGCATCTCCCGTATCCCAAAACTCGCTTGCCTGCATGCCTTCTTTTAACGATGGACCGTCAATGACCGTATCGTAAAAAGCAACATAGCGGGAGATGATCGTTTCACGATCCAGGGCAGACAATGTGTCTTGATCTCCGTCCGCGTTATATAAGTTATTTAACGCAATACGGAATACGGCGGATAAAGCCCCTGCTGTCATTGGAGTATATTTCATCTCATCTTTACTTGTATAATATAGATTCATTTCTTTATCGAGCATCTTTTCATCCATTGCTTGATATAGCTGACGGGCAGCATCACGATACTTCGTTTCTTTCGTTGCTAAAAACGCCGCTGTCAGTCCCCGAATCGCTCCTAGTTGTGCATCTAAAGTCGGTTCGCTGTCATCCTGACCTTTTCCGATCGTATAGCCATTCGCAACAAGACCATCTTCACGCTTTAACTCGTTTAAGATGAAGTCTGCTTGCTTTTGAATCATTTCCAGCGCACGCTTTCCTTCTTCCGTTCCCAGTCCTTTTGCATCCTCACCGCTTGCGTATCCGACAGGAAGGCCGTCAATGGCGCGCTGGAACATGCGGAGCGCTTCTGTCGTGTAACCGGCCTGGAATGTATCGACATGGGTTCCAGGCGCCTTGCCATCATGTTCATCGATAAAAGCTCCCGCTTCATTGTTAAAATGCATCTCATCAATATTTTTAAAGACCTGCAATAATACATCCCGGTTAACGGAATAAGGGTCAGACGATTTCACATCATTTACAATAGAACCATCTACATTTTCTTTTGCAGCGCTCGGAAACGGTTTTCCGTCAAAGACAGCTAAAAACGCTGGATTTTGTGCCTTATTTTCCGGGCGCTGATCTGTCATTCCATAAAATTCGGATGCCGGCCATAACATGAGCCATTGATCTTGCAGCATGCTTCGCGCATCTTTTACCGCTAGTTGTTTAGCACTCGGTGCCTGCTCATTTCCGTCTTCTGTCACTTCGATTTCATGCGGCAAGTAAACAAGTCCGTTGGCCGGATCGTATTTACTTCCGGTACCAGCCGTCAACTGCTTGCCGGCCGCATCATAAAATAGCCCGTCTCGAATGTAATTCAGCTTGTTCCAAATTTGTTCAGTCAGGATTGCTCCCTGCATCCCGTCAGCCGAACTTACTCCTAACGCAATGTTGGCGTCGTCATCATCTTTTGACGATGTCGCTTCAAGCTCTTCATCGCTGTCTACCTTATGTAAACCGCCCATAAAGTCTCCTGCCCAAAGCGCTTGCTTCAGGAAGGTTGCTCCATAAGCAGATGGATTCAGCACCTTGTCCATCTTTCCTCGATCCCAGCGCAATGTTTTAAAATCCACCTGATAAATCGGGACATAAGAACCGTCATCGTTTTTGGCGTAAACGCCCGTATCGATTTTTTGTGTATAGTGCGGGTCACCCGATGAATATTCGATTAACGTCGGAAACATGTTCCTAAATAACTCATCTTTCGGATAACCGACGCTGTCTGCCAGTTCGTAAAAACGTTCTCCCAATACAGTCGGTGCGTCTTTACCTGTTTTCTTCGCTAATTCCCCAACTGCAGGGCCATGGATAAGATGCAGGCCTAAACCCGATTTTTCTGTTACTTCATACATCCCTTCCTCGGAATATTCGTACGATTCGACCCCTGCTGTATAATCAAACTTAGAAGGCTTATCGAGCTTGCGTACGTCAAGTACATCTAAATCTAATCCTAATCCTTCAACAAGCGGTTCTCCTGAAAGCTCAAACTCTGCGTAAGCGAACATATTGCCCGCTGTATCGAATTTATAGTCTGCCACAGGAACAGCCAGGCTGCTTTTTTCTGCTTTTGTTTCTTCTTTTGCAGTTGTTTTCTCGTTCGAGCAGGCGCTTGTTAATAAAAGTGATGAAGCCAATGCAACTGTTGTCATTGCCTTCCACGGCTTTGTGTTCATGTTGTTCCATCCCTTCTCTTCAACTACCTTATGCAATTGATAGTGATTATCAATATTATCTAAACTTTATTATAATTCTCTTACTCTATTTGTAAATACTAAAATTTTAGAAAAATTCTTTTTGCATTTGAAAAGAATCATTTCCAACATAACATTCACTTCATTCATATTTACGCGATTCTTTTCTTCATGGATTTAGCTTAAAGACATCATTTGATCAATCTGAAACAAATACGGATCAAAAATAAAAGGAGCTCCGCCTCTTCAAAGACGGAGCCCCTTTTATTTTTGTAATAGTTGAGAAACCATTTTCTTTAAATATTTATATTGCTTTTCATTTGTATCCTGAAAAGCCTCTTCGCGGTTAGAAGGAATATCTTCATCTCTTCCATTCTATCGTTCCTCTGTCATCTTATTAAAAATTCATCCGTGATTGTCCGCCATCTACGTTAACACTGGCTCCCACGACCCACGATGCTTGATCAGATGCCAAAAACACGGCTACATTGGCTACTTCGTCCACTGTTCCAAAGCGCCCTGCCGGGATTTCATCCTTCACAAATTGTTTGATTTTTTCAGGATTTTCGTCCAAACGTTTTTGCCAATTGCCGGTTGGATGCAAAATGCTGCCCGGTGCTACACTATTCACCCTAATGCCAAATGGAATCACCTCATCTGCCAATGATTTCGTAAAACTGATGAGCGCTGCTTTTGCATTATTGTAAGTCACCTTCCCGCCGCTTTCCCGGCCAAAAATGGATGTGATGTTAATGATGCTCCCGCTTCCCTGCTTTTTCATCTCATTCACTGCAAGTTTGCTTAAATGAACCGCTGAAAAATAATTTAACTCCATGGCCTGATGAAACAGTTCCATGTCCGTTTCCAGAGCAGAGCTGCCATTGCTGCCTCCTGCATTATTAATGAGAATATCAATATTGCCATAATCTCTTATATATGTATGAAAGAACCGTTCTCTTTCCTCTTCTTTCGTTAAGTCCGCTTGATAAATGGCAACGTCCCCAAGTTCCTGTTTAGCTGCTTGTAATGATTCCTCGCCCCGGGCTGCAATGGCGACGCTCGCACCTTCCGCCAAAAAGGCTTTCGCAATGCCTTTTCCAATCCCTTTTGATCCTCCTGTAATAAGAACATGTTTACCGTTTAATCGTAAATCCACCTTGTTTTCCCTCCCGCTTTCTGTTTCCTTCATCATATCATCTTTCCCATTTTTTTCAGAGTCGAATGCTTCTTGGTCTTCTTTTCCGTCATTCATGATATAATTCTTTTGTTACCAACAATTGAAAAGTTGAGGTTTATGTGATGAGACAAACATTTTCAAATAAGGAAAAACTCAAGCAATTCGCTTCCATTCTATTTCCGATATTAATTACACAATTTGCCATGTTTTCAATGAACTTTTTCGATACGATGATGTCGGGAAGAGTGAGTGCGAACGATCTTGCCGGAGTTGCCATTGGATCAAACCTTTGGGTTCCGATTTTTACGGGATTAAGCGGTATTCTAATGGCGACCACTCCGGTTGTGGCTCAATTAGCCGGAGCGAATGAGAGAGAAAAAGTGCCATTCTCTGTTACACAAGCAATGTACGTATCAATCACAATGGCCCTTGTCGTATTAGGAATAGGGGGACTTTTTCTTGATTCAATATTAAATAATATGAACTTGGAACAAGAAGTACGGGAAATCGCCAAACAGTACTTGATGGCCTTGGCGGTCGGTATCATTCCCCTGTTCGTTTACACAGTATTGCGGAATTTCATCGATGCTCTTGGCCAAACGAGGATAACGATGATTGTCACTTTGTTGTCTTTGCCGATTAATGTCTTCTTCAACTATATGCTTATTTTCGGTAAATTCGGGTTCCCTGCGCTTGGAGGAGTCGGAGCCGGGATAGCAACCGCTATTACGTATTGGGTGATCTTTATCATTACGCTTTTTATTACAGTGAAGATGACTCCATTTTCCACTTATCGGTTGTTGCGGAAGTTGTATGCCCCTTCCTTGAGGAACTGGAAAGAATTATTGAAAATCGGACTGCCAATCGGCTTTGCGATTTTTTTTGAAACGAGCATCTTCGCCGCGGTCACTCTGCTTATGAGTGCCTATGATACAAACACAATTGCCTCTCACCAGGCAGCGATCAACTTCGCTTCCTTTTTATATATGATTCCGTTAAGCATTTCTATGGCTTTAACAATTGTGGTTGGCTTTGAAATCGGAGCAAAGCGATATCGGGACGCCCGCCAATACAGCCGCATGGGAATCTCAATGGCAGTCATGATGGCCTTTATTTCAGGAACCTTTTTATTTTTTATACGGGAGCCGATCGCTGGATTATATACAAAAGATACAGAAGTATTGTCCTTGACTTCTCACTTCCTATTATATGCGATCTTCTTCCAGCTCTCCGATGCCTTACAAGCGCCGATTCAAGGTACGCTGCGCGGCTATAAAGATGTAAACGTAACCTTTATTATGGCGCTTATTTCGTACTGGGTAATCGGGCTGCCTCTCGGCTATATGTTAGCAAACTACACCAATCTCGAGGCATTTGGCTACTGGATCGGATTGATTACCGGCTTAGCGGCAGGTGCCTTAGGGCTTTCCTATCGTTTGGTTTCCGTTCAGCGCCGTTTTAAGCTGCTAAATGAACCAGAAGAAAAATCTGCCGTCTAGTCAAAAACCTGCTTTCATCTTTCTTCATTCTTCATTATCGTCATTAAATATCGAGATTCTTTATCTAGAAGATAGATTGATAATCAACGATACATGGGGTTCCATTGCCCTTGCATGACAAAAAGCTGTATTCCTGCTTGGGAACACAGCTTTTTGATTATACAGGACCAAAATTATCACGAATCGCCTTTTTCAGCATCGCTTCACAGCGTTCCAGCTCCACTTTCAGCTGTTGCTTGTAACGCTGCGCTTTTTCATAGCCTCCATCTGTAAACGTATAATAGACGACTTCCTGGAATTTCATGCCTTCTTTTTTTCTTTTCACTTGTTTTAAAACCCCATCTTCAATTAAATCATGCAAGGCCTTATACACTTCTGAATGATTTGGACGAAAGCCGTATGAACGAAACTCATCGCGCAAGACGTCGAGTAGTTTTAACCCATATAATCTTTCCTGTTCGGTCATTGTAATCATATAAAGTTTTAAAAAAGCACGCTGCTTCACCAAAAAGCCGCTCGAACTTCTCTTTTCTCCCATTGCCACCCTTCCTTCCTTTTTTCTCTTCTTATGTAAACGTTGCCTATTCATTCCTGTGTTCTATTATCTTCTTTTTCAAAATCTTCTCTGTTCTAATTATACGTGATTTTCGACCATATCCCTTCTAATTTGCTCGAAAATTCGTCATTTTTCATCTTACATGCCTTCGGCGTACACAATTATTCTAGTAAAAACATTCTCGCAGGATGCATGGGGGGGTACAGGGGTGCAGACAGAGCGTCTTATTCATAGTCTTTCGACGTACAGGATGTACTAGCAAAGGCGCGGCGATTGACGTCGCGTTCTTAGCCTTTGTTCCTCGGCCTCTCATATGATTCGTGTTTGTTCTTATATACAGGTCACACTAAATGGTTAGCCGCAAACTTATTTTATAATTTTTCTTTTAGAACATATTTTTATTAAATAAACGATCTGTGGATAAGCACATTTTCTCTTTTCTTTTCATAAAGTAATATAGACCTTTAACGAGAAAGGATGGAGGAAATTGTCGATGAAAAAACAGCCTTCTCAATTAGATTGGTCATCAGTTCATAAAAAAGTGGAGGATATTCTTGGTGATCAATTTTGGAAAGATATTCAGAAAATGATGCCTGCCCGTTATCCAAATTGTGACCTGTACGAAACCGAAACGACTGGCGTTGTGGTCGTTGAGCTCCCTGGCCTGCAAACCGCTAAAGATATAACCATAAAATTACAAGGCGACCACTTAATCATTGAAGGAACGGCTCCCTATGTTTATCCCGTTGAGGCAAAGGAATTAAAATTAAAAGAGCGATTCCGTGGTCCTTTTTCACGTTCCATTCGTTTACCGTTCCAGTATTCAGAAGACCAAAGCATCTCAGCCCGCTATAAAAACGGCTTGCTTGAAATTGAAATTCCAAAACAACACGAAACCACTCCTATTTCGATTACATTCGATGAATAGCATCATGCGACTACTGTCCTTTATATCAAAAAGCCCGGGAATGACTTCCGGGCTTTTTGCGGTCTTCTTTCCAACTTAGCGAGACGGTGTTGCAATTTTCATAATATTACAACGAAACCGGATGGTAAATGAAATAAAAACTACTCGCATTATGAGCCCGCAAAGGTTCACAATTTGCGTGGATTTATCTATTTAATGTGAGACGAGAATAAATGGTGTGCCAGCAGGAATAATAAAAAAGATTCATATTAAAAGGACGTGGGAACACGTCTTTTTTCTTTTACAAAATGAACCGGATTCTTTTACATCATGATTGGAAAATGATGATATAAGTTCATTCGCTTCTTCGTTTAACTGTATGGGTTTTTACATGAATGATAAAAATGACCATAACCATAAAAGGAGGTTTTTCATCATGAATCAAAACAAACTCGGTTTTTGGGTGTTAACGGCACTGGTAGTCGGCAATATGGTCGGCTCAGGCATTTTTATGCTGCCCCGCTCACTTTCGGAAGCGGCAAGTCCTGCGGGTGTTATGCTTGCCTGGTTGTTGACAGGGGCAGGTGTCTTAATGACCGCTCTCGTGTTCGGTAATCTCGCGATTAGCAAGCCGAACTTAAGCGGCGGTCCGCAAATTTATGCAAAAGAATTATTCAGTAAATATAAGAAAGTCTCCCTATTGTCGGGATTTATGTCTTCATGGGGATACTGGATCGGAAACTTTGCGGGGAACGTCGCGATAATTACGACATTTACCAGTTACTTATCCACTTTCTTTCCTATCTTAACAAGCAAAGCCGCTCTTTTTACTATTGGCTCCTTTACCTTAAAAGTTGGGAACAGCCTGACATTTCTTGTCTGCACTGTTCTCTTATGGGGAACTCACGTGTTTATTTTGCAAGGCATAGAAGGTGCCGGGAAGCTGAATTTTATCGCGACGTCTGCCAAGGTAATAGGGTTCCTGTTGTTCATTATCATCGGATTGTTTGCGTTCCAAAAGAGCAACCTGCTTCCTTTTGTCGCACCAAGGATGGATGAAGCAGGCCGCTCCCTTGGATTGCTCACACAAGTGAACAATGCAGCAGTTTCCACATTGTGGGCCTTTCTCGGCGTCGAATCAGCCATTATCTTTGCATCTCGGGCCAAAAAGCAATCAGATGTGAAGCGTGCGACGATTCTCGGCTTGCTCCTTGCTTTAGCGATATATGTCGGGATTAGTATCCTTGTGATGGGGATGCTCCCACAGGAACAATTGATTCGTTCGGAAAAACCATTAGTGGATGCCATCTCCGCAATTTTAGGACCAATAGGCGGTTATTTACTAGCTGCACTCGGATTAATTAGTTTATTCGGATCCACGATTGGCTGGATTTTGCTAAGTGCGGAAATCCCTTACCAGGCAGCAAAACAAGGATTATTCCTTCCGCAGTTTTTAAACGAAAATGGAAAAGGAATGCCCGTCTATTCATTAATCGTTTCCAACGGTTTAGCACAAATTCTAGTATTTTCGACCATCTCCAGTTCTATTTCGGCAGCATTTGATTTTGTGATCTATATTGCCACACTCGCCTATTTGGTTCCTTATTTGATTTCATCTCTTTTTCAGTTAAAATTGGCCCTGACAGGAGAAACGTACGGGCGGAAAATGGGGCGGGTCATCGATAGCGTCATCGCGTTATTTGCAACCATTTACTCTGTTTGGGTTATCATTGCCGGCACATCTGATTTGAAAACATTTATGCTCGGCCTGACATTGCTCGCAAGCGGAATCATCTTCTATCCGCAATTGCGGAGGAATCATCAAATGAAAACATTTGAGAAATAACACTTTAAAAAGAGACTGCCCAGTTAGGGCAGCCTCTTTTTAAGAGATGGGCAAACGAAAAAGAGAAGGAATCCCCCTTCTCTCGAATGTCCATTATTTTTTTATCACGTTAGCAGCTTGAGGTCCACGATTACCTTCAACGATTTCGAAAGAAACTTCTTGACCTTCTTCTAAAGACTTGAAGCCTTCTCCTTGAATAGCAGAAAAGTGTACGAATACATCGTCTCCACCTTCAACTTCGATGAATCCAAAACCTTTTTCAGCGTTAAACCATTTTACTTTACCGTTTTGCATGTAAAAAATCCTCCTAAAATGTACCTTTATGCACATATCTTTTTTCAACCAATTTACAAATAATAATAAGAGTTAAAAAACTGTAACCCCTAAGAAGATTTAACCTTGCTATCTCCCTTGAAGTTACAGCTTATTAAATCTTTCTTATATTAAAAGTAAAATGGTTTAAAACCACTATATCACTTTTCCAGCTTAAAAGCAACCAACGGTCTAATCGAAAAAAGAGATGAACGATCACCTTCCTTATTCTTTTAGCGGCGAGAAGCACCCACGTACATTTTACGGATCAATTCATCAAGTACTTGAATTACGCTTTGTGATTGCTTGACCATCCCGATTCCCTGTCCTGCCCAAAGGGACATATAATTGGGGTTTTGTCGGGCAGCTGCTCCTTTGCGTAATCCGCTTGTCAAATCATGCTGCATCGGATATGGAAGGATACAATCCTTTTGATGTTCCATTTCCTCCATAAACGTATTGCGGATACCACGTGCATACTTTCCCGAAAAAGCCTTAGTCATCATCGTGCTTTGCTCATCGCTGTTGATGACTTTTTCTTTATAGACGGGATGCGCACCACTTTCTTCTGTCGCCAAAAAGATCGTCCCTAGTTGTACTCCCTGCGCTCCCAATGAGAGAGCTGCGTTTATCCCGCGCCCGTCCATAATGCCACCCGCGGCAATGACCGGAATGGTTACACAATCAGTTATCCGAGGCAGCAATGACATGATTCCTATCTGGACATCTTCTCTCGTATCCGGAAAGCTGCCGCGGTGTCCCCCCGCTTCACTGCCCTGCGCAACAATGGCATCCATCCCGCTCTCTTCCAATACAATTGCTTCAGCTGCCGTTGTAGCCGTACCGATAAGAAGCACACCCTTTTCTTTCAACCGTGAAACCACTTCTCGAGGAGGTGCTCCAAACGTAAAGGAACAGACAGCCGCCCCTTCTTCGATAATGGCGTCAATCTGGTTGTTAAAAACGGTAGAATAATCCCGGATGACGGGCTCCTCTCTTATGTTTAAATTTTCAAAATAAGGCTTTAATACTTCTAAAGCCTTTTGCCTTTGTTCCTCTTTCACTTCCAGCAGATCAATAGACGGCACGAATACGTTCACATTAAACGGTTTATTGGTCAACTGTTTGGTATCCCTAATGGCTTCAGCCATTTCACTTGCTGACATATACCCGGCCCCAATCGACCCCAGCGCCCCGTAATTGGAAACAGCGGCCACCAGTTCGGGTGTTGTAATTCCACCTGCCATTCCCGCTTGAACAATTGGATATGTAATCTTGAATTTCTTGATAAATACGTTTTCGTTCCAGCTCATACTTTCCTCTCCTATCATCATTTTGGTTCTCTTTTAATAGTTAAAGGGAGAAGCTCTTTTTTCCTCTTCTTTTCTATATAAATCCACATAAAGAATGTAACATGGACAAAAGCGGTCCATGCTACATTCTTTACGCATAAGACTTCGCCAATTCCCCTTACGGGCCCTTGCCGAAGCCTTATACGAAAACCTTTTGAGTCTATTCAGGATGCTCAAACAAAGGAACATAAACAGGATAACATCTGTCATCGAGCCTTCTTCTATTTGCATTTTTCTGTTCTCTCACCTTGAGCAGGCTTACAAGGGTTTATGTGGATTTATATATAAAAATTGCATAGCAGAAAACCTAACATAAGTGAAGATATTATTTAAATATTCAGTTATTATCATTTACAACAACAAAAGATTGAAAACGAAAGCATCCTGTTATTTAATAATAGTATGTGTATTTTTTACAAGAATAATAGTTTTTACGGTTCATATTCTTATATTTATAATTTTTTGTGTATAAAAATACCAATAAAGGAGCGGCATAAAGATGAAAAAGCAATCACTTCTAATTATAATGGGATGTCTCCTCGTTGCATTGGGTATTAAAGTGCTCACATCTTCCGAACTTGTGATCGGCGGCACAGCGGGCATGGGAATGATTCTTCAGCATCTCACACCTTTTTCGTTTGGTACGTTGTTTTTCTTCATTAACATCCCTTTTTATTTTTTATCTATTATTCAGCTTGGTCTTCCATTCACCATTAAAAGTTTCATTAGCGTCACCATTCTTTCGATTATGTCGGAAGCACTCGACCATGTATTTACATTCACCATTCCTTTTCCGATTATTAGTTCGTTGACAGGCGGTGTTTTAATCGGTTTCGGACTGATACTTTTATTCCGCTGCGGATCATCGCTTGGCGGTGTGAACATGTTGTGTGTATATCTCGATAAACATTACGGGGTTAATCCGGGAAAAACCATTCTTGCAACAGATGTCATTATTGTCGGGTCGGCATTTTTTATCGTCGGTCTCGAAAAAGTATTGTACTCCATTGTAGCCATTTTGGTGATGAGCCGCATTCTCGGTCGGTATCATAAAACGGCTCCACTCGAGAAGAACAATAAAAAGCTGCTTGAAAACGAGAACAGCAGCTACGAGACTTTTTCATCAGAAACAAAATCCTCCTAATTGCCAAAAAACCTGTACAATTATGTACAGGTCCCTTTTAATATATATATTTCACCATTTCTGGAGGTACTATTGATTACTGCTACACTATTTATCTTGGACTATGGAGACTATTAACCTCCGCTCACAGGCGGGATAAGTGCTACGGCATCTCCAGCCTTTATGACATCATCATCCATCGCATATTCTTCATTGATGGCAATCATGACACGCTGTCCCTGATTCCAGCCATATTCTTTTTCTAATTTTTCTTTTAACGCCGCAACCGTCAACTCTGTTTCATTGATGGTTAGTTTGTCTGTGCCGAACTGTTCTTGCAAGTGGGCAAATAATAAAACCGTAATCATTTGCTGTCCTCCATTTCCGGTTTCCCTGTTGGATATGGTGTTTGTTCCAGCTGATCGCCAATCCACATATCGCCGTCTTCCCAGTGTTCTTTTTTCCAAATAGGGACAATTTGTTTAATGCGTTCAATGGCGTATTCATTGGCATCATAGGCATCTTTTCGATGGGGCGTTGATACGGCAATTACTACAGCAATATCTGAAATATCCAATCTCCCGGTTCGATGGGTAATGGCCGTTTTCGCCTCGGGCCACTTCTCCCCAATCTCCGTTCCGATCTTCTCAAGCATTTTTACCGCCATCGCTTCATACGCTTGATATTCTAGATATAACGTTCGTTTTCCCTTCGTAAACTCCCGGACGGTTCCAATAAAAGTTGTCACCGCTCCTGCTTCTCTTCTTACGACTTTATCGATTACTTCTTGTACGTTAATAGGCTTGTCGATTACTTCAAATAATGGTTTATCCACGACTTTCTTTCATCCTTTCTACGAGCCAATCTATATAAATTTGTTCTTCCTCTATATAAAATAGCGGCAACGTACCATGTGCATATGAAGGGAGCGGTACCCAGCTTATAATAGCGGCAATATTCGGTGCCGAACTAATTAAAGGGAGATCCTCCAATGAACGGATCAAAACGACTTTGTCATATGATTCCCTTTTATAGCCTTCTATCAAAATCAAATCGAGTGAAAATCCTTCATAGATTTGAATAATTCCCTCTAGCGGCCACTCTTTTTTTCCTGCATGAATTTGAAGCATCCCCGCTCCTTCCACGCCCGTCACCATGGCTCCCGCTTTCCGATGATGGAACGTATCTTTTTGCTCGTCACCTAAAGCGGGTGTTCCTCCATGACCATGATGCTTAATCGTTCCGACGCGCCACCCTTCTTGAGTACATCTTTCGATAAGCTTGGCTGTCAGCGTTGTTTTCCCGCTGTTTTGATAACCTACAATTTGGAAGATAATGGGCTTTCTCCCCAAGGCCACTCACATCCCAGCTGATCGTCCAACAATAATGCTTGAACCTTCATCCCTTTTTCAAATCCTCTCGTTCCGCCTGGCAGCACCATCAACGCATTTGCGTCGGCCAAAGAGGAGACGACATTGGATTTATCCAACCCGGACGGAGCGACGAACAATCGAGCGTTGTCGTATGACAGCTTGCTTCGCACAAATCTCGTGAACGGATTCGGTTTTGGAAAATCGGCTCCCAATACAGCTTCTACCATTTGCAAATGCGGCTTGGATGAAAATAAAAAGGTGCGCACAATCGGCCGAACAAACAGTTCAAACCCTACATAACAGGCAGACGGATTGCCCGATAATCCAAACAGCAGCTTCCCGTTCAACTCGGCTACCGTTGTCACGCTTCCCGGTCTCATTGCCACTTTATTAAACAGTACGTTTGCTCCCAGCTGTTTGTAAATGGCCGGCAAATAGTCGTAATCGCCGACAGAGACTCCGCCTGTTGTAATAAGCATATCGACATCGCCCAACGCTTCTTCAACGGATGCGAAGCTTTTCTCGAAATCATCCGTTACTTTCCCGATATATTTAGGTGTTGCACCCGCTCTGATGATTTGAGATGCAATCATATACGCATTACTATTGCGAATTTTCCCCGGTTCAAGCGGTTCATGCACTTCCAACAATTCCGTTCCGGTTGCCAGCACGCCGATGACCGGCTTTTTGGCTACAGGTACATGGGAATAGCCGAACGTCGCCAGAAGTGCCATCGTTCCGGGATTAATCATGGTTCCTTTCGGAACTAATGACTCTCCCTCTTTTACATCCTCTCCTTTAAGAGACAGATTTTCGCCGCATTTGACGGAACGTTTAAGCGACATATAATGTTTACCGTCTCTCTCCTCTTCCGTTGTAATCTCAAGCATCACGACAGCATCACAGCCGCCTGGAATTTGGGCGCCTGTCATGATTCGAACCGCTTGAAACGGTCCCACCGTTTCCGTAAAAACAGAACCTGCTCCGATTTGCCCTGCAACTTCAAACTCTACCGGGTTTTCCAAATTCGCATGTACTGTATCTTCAGAACGAATGGCAAATCCGTCATATGGGGAGCGGTCAAATGGAGGCACATCGTGATCTGCTACTAAGTCCTGCGCCAAAAGACGCCCGTAACTATCTTCTAACCGAACCCACTCAAGCGCACCCTCTTTCGCGAATTTCATCACATGCCGCACCGCTTCGGCAACCGCAATCGGCTTTCTTCTTTCTACCATCTCTTTCACTCCAATGCTTCTTGTTCTATCCTCAATCCTTACATGCCCTTAACAGTATGTAGTTCCTCAATTTCCTGATCATCATTTTTCACGAAAAAGACCTTTTGGCAAAATGCACAATCTTAAACAGACAGGTCTTTTTCGCAAGTAGACCTTAATCGCCCTCTGTCATGCCGGATTCTGCTGATTAGCCTAGATAGCGATGATACAATGTCTTGGCTTCATTTACATCTTTCGTTCCATGGACGAACACGCGGCCATCCCGGAAAATGACGAGTCTGGCAGTTTCCAGCGACAATGAAACGAGATACGGATTTCGATCCACTTTTCCTTCTTGCGCCAATTGATCCGCAAGCTTTTCCAAATCATATTGGACGGGCTTTGGCGGTCGAATTTGAACTGTGTCCCTGCCGCATAGCAATTCCGTTTTTGTTTGATTCTCAAATGAAAGAAACGGATATGTCCGGTTGTCACCGCAAGACAAACATGTCGCCTTTTTCACTTTTCCGACTTTCACGGCGGTGTACTGATTTTTCCACAAATCAAACGACACAAGCGTTTGTCTTAACGATCCTTCATCTTCCACCAATATTTTTAGTGCTTCCGACAACTGGTAAGCGACGACCATTTGTACAGCAGGACTGATAATGCCAGCCGTATCACACGTCATTCCACCGAGTGGTACATGTTCAAGCAGGCAATGCAGACAAGGCGTTTTTTGGGGAATGATTGTATAACTCATTCCATAACTGCCGACACACGCCCCGTAAATCCAGGGGATATCATGCTTTTGTGACAGGTCGTTAATGACCATTCTTGTATCGAAGTTGTCCGTTGCATCCAAAATTAAATGAACATCATGTAAAAGCGGTTCCAATTTCTCCGCCGTTCCATCGATTACGTGCGAAACAATTTCCACATTTGAATTTACTTTACATAAGCGTTCTTTTGCGGCCATCGCTTTTGGCATTTTGCTTCTTGCATCATCTTCATCATAAAGTTGCTGGCGCTGCAAATTGCTCCATTCTACATAATCCCGATCCACGATCGTCAGCCTGCCGATTCCCGCCCGTACAAGTCCTTCCGCGCTCGCAGTTCCCAACGCCCCTGCCCCAACAATGAGCACATGCTTATCGGCTATCTTTTTCTGTCCCTCTTTTCCAATAGGCGAAAAGAGCTCCTGCCTGGAATATCTGTCATTCACGCTGCTGCCCTTCCTCTCTGAACACATATTGACGGATGGTTCGTCATCCGTCTTTTATTTTCTATATAAATTCATGACGGTTCATTTTCAGGAGGGTGCCACGAAAGCATTTTTTATGCATTCGCGGCACCCTCTTTTCGATTAGCCTCCAATATAGGACATTTCAATTCTTTTTCGGTTTTTGGCCGTCTCTTCTGTCCGTTCGTCGGAATAGCGGTCTTTTCTGGTATTCCATACTTCCGTAACAGCTTTTGCTATTTCTTCATCCGATGCTTCCGATCTGACCATTTCTCTCAAATCAAAGCCTTTTGTCGCAAACAAACATGTGTACAGTTTGCCTTCGGCTGAAATACGGGCACGTGTACAACTTGAACAAAACGACTCCGAAACCGATGTAATAAATCCGACTTCCGTATTTGTTCCTGCATAACGGTAACGTTTAGCCACTTCACCGAAATAAGTAGGTTCCATCGGTTCAAGCGGATACACAGCATGAATCCTCTCGTAGATCTCTCTTTTGGAAACGACTTGCTTAAAGTTCCATCCGTTCGTACTTCCTACGTCCATGAATTCGATAAATCTTAAGGTAATGCCCTTGTCTTTGAAGCAAGAAACCATTGGAATGATTTCATGGTCATTCATGCCTTTTTTTACGACCATGTTTACTTTTACTTCAAGACCTTCCTCACGTGCGGCTTCAATTCCTTTTAACACCGCTTTTGTGCTCACACCGCGTCCATTTATTTTTTTGAACAACTCATCATCGAGCGCATCGAGACTAACATTCACTCGCTGTAAGCCAGCTGCCTTTAAATCGGCAGCATGCTTGACTAAATACACTCCGTTTGTCGTTAAACCAATATCCTCAATGCCGTCAATGTTCATCAGCTTTCGGATCAAAACAGGCAAATCGCGTCGCAATAAAGGCTCTCCGCCCGTTAAACGAATTTTCTTTACACCAAGCCGCGCAAAAACCTTTGCTAAACGTTCAATTTCTTCGAACGAAAGAAGCTGCTCCCTTGGCATAAAGGCATAATCCCGATCAAAAATTTCAGCGGGCATGCAGTACGTACAGCGGAAATTACACCGGTCTGTAACGGAAATACGCAAATCTCTCATTGGACGCTGTAATTGATCATATATTAATGAATCTTTCATCATTGTCTCTCCCAACTCTCGATTGTCCTCTAAACACCATTATAATTGTGCTGAACTAGTCTACTGTAAAGAACATCACAAAAGGCCCTTAATTCGTTAAGAGCCTTTTGAATTGATCACTGGTGTATTTTCGGCACATTCAAATTGTTTTACATAGGGCCTCATTAAAGTTTATGTTCATATTTGGCTCATTTGAATAAAACGAAATGAAAAAACTGAGGAAAACATGAATGGCTCCACTTCTTCATTTCGCTTTATTCCCTTTCAGCTTTAACTGAAAACACACAAAATAGCCATTTCGTACAAATGAACGAAACATTTTAAACATCAACATCATTCTTTAGCAAAACCTTACATAAAAAGGAAAAAATGTTCACTTGTTTGAACATTTTATTTTTGGATGTTTGGGTGCATAGAAATGCCGAAGCATTATTAAGCTAACAACATTAAAACCAATTTACATATAAAAGGCTGTATTCATTGAGCCGTTATTTGAAATAAGGTACTTATCAATGACAATGGCTGGAGTAAATTATACCACACTCCCCCTCTAAATTTCCAATCACACGGTAAATGCTCAGTTAGCTCTTTTCTTTTTTTCAGGAAAGAACTATGTTAAGTCCAGTATTAACTTTGACTCAGTTAAATAAAAGAAAGGTCAAGGATTTTCTTGTTAGGATGGAGGCCGCCCACAAAGTGAAATTCCCCTTTATTTTAGCCGTGAGCTCATCCATAAAAAGAAAAAGGAAATGATAATGGACACCGCTACCCATAACCAAAGCTTTTGCATATCTCCCGTTTCGTAAGCAACATAAATGGCAACTGGAACGGTTTGTGTTTTTCCGGGAATATTGCCTGCAAACATAAGCGTTGCTCCGAATTCGCCAAATCCGCGTGTAAAGCTTAGAACCACACCTGAAGCTAGCTGCCTGATTGCAAGCGGAATCTCCACCATCCAAAACACCTTCCACTCTCCCGCTCCATCCACTCTGGCAGCATTCGTGATATCCCGATCGACGGATAAAAACGCCTGTCTGGCGCTCTGAAACATTAACGGAAAGGCTACTACAATGGAAGATATGACGGCTGCCCACCATGTAAACATAACGGATTGTTGAAAGGCTCCAAACATTTTTCCTATGAAGCTTTGGCTGCCGAAGACAACAATCAACATGAGCCCTACTACCGTAGGCGGCAGCACTAAAGGTATCATCAATATCGTTTCTAGCGCTATTTTTCCTTTAAACGATTTTCCTGACATCCATTTTCCCGCCAACGTTCCGCAAATCGCTGTAAAAATGACTGCCATGACGGATACTTTTATCGATAAAAAAACGGGAGACCAAAAATCCTGCATGATATTTGCACCTCTATTTGCCACAAATCTTTCACTAATTTTCCTATTCTTTCATAAGTGAGACTATACTAAAATGCATTCACAACTATTTTGAATCACTAACTTTCTCACCATCTTTACCAAACTTTATGATAACGAGTTCTATCGTAGACGTAAAGAGCGGATAACGACAATGTTTCATCCTTACATCGATCTCCCTTTAACCAATTTTGTTCGTTAATTAAGAATCGGCCATTTCACATTCGTTTCTTATGTGTTAATGATTGAAACGCCGACTGATCATTGATGTTTTCAAACTCCTTGCCGTCAATTTGCAGGTCTTTCTCTGTCACCCATTGTACACGGCAGCGGTCAAGAAGCGATTTCATCCTGTAGTCACCATCAATGAGCAACTCCTCTAAAATTGGTTGAACCCTCTGATGATAAATCGCAATCAATGGCTGAAACCTCCCGTTAATGACGGGAATCACCGCATCGACATCTTCGTTTATAAAACGTTTCATGCGCTCGATAACAGAGGCGGTCATTCGGGGTGTATCGCAAGGAATCACTACATACCACTCCCCTTCATATTGCTTCATTACCGTATAAATTCCCGCCATTGGCCCTTTTCCTTGAAATGGGCCAATATCCTCTGCGAGATGTGTCTCTCCATTTTGTTCAAACCGCTCTGTTAAATCAGGATGACTGACAATCATCATTTTATTTGTATTTGGTTCCAATGCTTTCTTCGCCCGTTCATAAAAAAATTGATCTTTATATATGGCAAATGCTTTCGGTTTCCCGAATCTCCTTGATATTCCTCCTGCAAGCAAAATCCCGATCATGTTCATTCTTGTACCGTCTCCTTACTTTTTCACTTTTTACTTATGATACCAGCTTTTCAATTGTAGCTAAATTGTAAACGCTGCGTCAGGTGTGACGTACTTCACAAAAGCCCCTCTTTTCGTCTGCTCCAAAACATTCCTTATTCCCTTTTGCCCTCTCCCCTCATATACTGTCATATACACTGAAACAGAGGTGAAAAACATGGATTTTCAATACATGGATATGCTCGCATTGTTAGGAGTCGGGGGTGCACATCCTGGAGGGCTGCATTTGACAAAACAATTGTTGGAAGAAGAAAAGATTACAAACGCCACAAATATTTTGGACATTGGATGCGGGACGGGGCAAACGGCTGCCTATATTACATGGGATTACAACTGCTCTGTTACGGCTTGTGATTTAAATGAGACGATGGTTGAAAAAGCAAATCAGCGTTTTGAACGGATGGACTTTCCTTTTCGTGCAAAGATTGAAAATGTGGAACAGCTTTCGTTTGCAGATAAAACGTTTGATTTTGTCCTATTAGAATCTGTTGCTGCTTTCACGGATGTTTCATTGTCCTTGACAGAATGCTGCCGGGTACTGAAAAAGAACGGCGTGCTTTTGGCGGTTGAAATGGTAAAAGACCCGAAACTCTCCCAGGAAGACGAGGAAGTGATTAAACGCTTTTATAACTTTCGTTCCGTTATGACAGAGTCGCAATGGATGGAACAACTAACAAAAGCAGGTTTCTCTCATATAACCATTGTCAACGGATTAGACATGGGCGGAGAGGAGCACAATCTTGATTTTGGAATAGAATTTGATTTATCACCTAATATTAATCCTAGTGTCTTTGAGTTGCTGGATGAACATGAGCGTTTGACAGAACAATTTAGAGATTTACTGGGTTTTCGCGTATTTCGCTGCATTCGGTAAAAAAACGGGATACTCGTCCATACCGCTTGTACTCCCTTTTCATAATGTAAGTATGAACAGATGAAAAGGAGGTACAAAAGAATGAGTGCTGGAAACTATTATCATCTTTGCTGTCGTCATCAAGGTCGTGTCGCACGGATTACTGACCGCTACGGAAACGTGCATGTGGGGCGGATTGCACGAGTAACAAGAAGCAGAGTGTATATCCAACCATTAAGACGCCGCGGCGGCTACGGCTGGGGATATTATGGATATGGAGGCTATTATTACGGCGCACCATATGGTCTAGCTTTAGGGTTCATTACTGGTTTCGCTTTAGGCGCAGCTCTTTTCTGGTAGTAAGTAGATGCCCTCATGGAATTTTTGCATGGGGGTTTTAACCCTTTATCATTATTCTGATGTCTTTTTATCCTTACAGTAAAATTTCCATCGATAAACTACAAAAAATGGATGTTATGTGAAGAACATCCATTTTTTGTAATAAAAAGACGTTGGATTCATTTATTCTCAACTGCTCTTATTGATTCGTCCCTCTCTCTGACATTTTCAACGACACATTCATTTGCCGGCCTCCACGATACAATTCAATTTGCACCCGTTCGCCTACCTTCGCTTTCGTATAAATGTATTTCCTTAATTCTCCGATGCTTTTAACATCCGTTCCATTGATCGATACGATCACGTCCTTTTCTTTCAGTCCAGCTTCCGCTCCTGGTGAAAACGGTTCTACCCCCGTAACGACAACACCGCCGGAAACGCCGCTAGGCAAATTCAATTCCTCTCTCTGGACGTATGGCGGCAATTCGCTGACATTCTCAAGGCCGATACCGATGTATGGGCGTTTCACTTTCCCATTTTTCATTAAATCATTGACCATTGGAATGACATCATTGCTTGGAATCGCAAAACCAAGTCCCTCTACTCCGCTTTGCGAGATTTTCAAGCTGTTGATTCCGATGACTTGCCCGGCACTGTTAATTAACGCTCCACCGCTGTTCCCCGGGTTGATGGCAGCATCCGTCTGGATGACATTTAAATCCCATTCACCTTCCGAAGTGGAGACAGGGATGGTTCTTTCTGTTCCACTGACGATCCCTTGAGTGACCGTTCTGGAAAATTGAAGACCGAGCGGATTGCCGATAGCGGTCACTTGCTCACCCGGACGAAGCTTGGATGAATCACCGAAACTTGCGACTTTGTCGACATACTTGCTTTCGATCTCCAAGACAGCCAAGTCTGTCAACGGATCGGCACCCACTATTCGCGCCTGCGTCTTTTGGCCGCTCGCCAAGGTTACTTCTACCTTGTTCGCTCCTTCGATGACATGGTTATTTGTTACGATATACGCCCGATCACCGGTCTTTTTAAAAATAACTCCTGATCCTGTTCCGGTCTCTGTATCCTGTGTATCGTTTGAGAAAAAGTCTTCTCTTTGTTGATAGTTGACCACTCCTACGACCGCTTTTGAAACCTGATCGATTGTATCCACCATTCCGTTTGAATTTGACGAAGTCGTTTGGACTGGCATGTCTGCTTTAGACTGTTCACCGGATGGCGATACGGCTGCCTGATCGGCTTTATGGTCCAGCGGTGAGGCGATCAGGCCAAGCGAAGATCCTGCAAAAAGAGTAATGGCACTACCGATAATCGCTCCCGTCATGGATGAGAGCAAAACATTGGATTTACGTTTGCTTTTGGTTTTCTCCTTTTCTATCGCTGCATTTCTTTCCTCTTCTATGCTTTTGTTTTGTTCGTTTTCATATATCTCCATCTTGATTCCTCCTTTTTGGCATCTTTTTTACTTGTTGTCTTTACTATAGGTCAAAAGTTTGGGATAAAAATGAAAAGATTATGGGAAATTGTCAAAAAGTTCTTCATACATGCAAGGAAATAGTATAATGAGATTGGAAAAATGGTAGGAGTGAGAACAATGTCATTTACTATATATCTTGTTGAAGATGAAGAAAATCTAAATCACATATTAACTTCATATTTAGAAAAAGAAGGCTGGAATGTACGATCTTTTTTGACTGGAGAGAAGGCGAAGTCATTCATTGGAACACCTCCCCATCTATGGATCTTGGATATCATGCTTCCAGATATTGATGGTTATCACTTAATTCGGGAAATCAAGGCCGTTTCACCTGATGTTCCTGTCATCTTCATTTCAGCGAGGGACGAAGACATCGATCGGATTCTCGGTTTGGAAATGGGAAGTGACGATTATTTGGCCAAACCTTTTCTTCCACGCGAACTCGTGATTCGCGTTCAAAAACTGCTCACGCGCATTTACGGAAATCCTCCGAAGCAAACAAATTCCCTTACTGTAGAACCTTATACGATTGATCTGGATGTACGGATGGTGTATATGAACGGCGAAAGTATTGATTTAACTTCGAAAGAATTTGACCTATTAGCTTCACTGGCCCAAAACCAAGGCCAGGCCTTTTCAAGGGAACAGATTTTAAATCACATATGGGGAGAAGACTATTTCGGGACAGATCGTGTCGTAGACGACCTTGTGAGAAGGCTGCGCAAAAAACTGCCAGAACTGCGCATTGAAACCATTTACGGATATGGATACAGGATGACTAAATCATGAGAAATAAACCTTTAGCACTGCAAATATGGTTTGTGATTTCCGGCATCCTCCTTATCACTTCGATTCTGTTGGCGATTTTATTTCCGACAACTCTCAGAAACTTTTTTACGGATGACATTTATACGAAAATCGAAAGCGAACAGCTCACTTTGATAGAATATGGGCTTTCAGGCAGAATCGAGGAGTGGTCATTCGGAATCGATGATGAACCTTCCTTAAGCAATCGAACCGTCGATCATATCCTTCTTCCCGTAAACCCTGATCTCCTTGTTATTTCAAGAGTGCTTCCGGCCGAATTTCTGGAGGAAGCCCAGCGGCTGGCAGCCGCTCAAGAGGAGGCGGTACACAGATACTCAAAAGATTTAGGGGATAAGACATTGTTTTATGTGATTCGAAAAGCAACGGTAAACGGAGAGCCGGCCTTTTTATTGTCGTATACATGGGATTCTTATCGCAATGACCTGGTGCACACATTATTTAAGCAGCTCCTTCTTATCATGACCGGGGTTTTCTTATTAAGCTGGATCCCATCCATTTGGCTCGCCAAATATTTGACCCGGCCGCTTGTTACACTTGAACAGCATGTTAGAAAAATATCCAAGCAAGAGTGGCATGAGCCCATCATTGTTGATCGCGGCGACGAGATTGGAAAACTGGGGCTCAGCATTGAACAAATGAGGGAAAAACTCGTTCGCAAAGATGAAGCACAGCAAGCGTTGCTGCAAAATATTTCCCACGATTTAAAGACACCTGTCATGGTCATACGGAGCTATGCCCAATCAATCAGCGACGGCATTTTTCCGAAAGGGGATTTGCCGGGAACGGTCAAAGTCATTGAAGACGAAGCCGAACGGTTGGAGAAAAAGATCAAGGACTTGTTGTACTTGACGAAGCTGGATTATTTATCAACCCAAAAACCCATGAGACATTCGATTGATTTTGCCGCCCTTATCCACGAAGCGGTTGAGCGCTTTCGCTGGACCCGCATGGACATAGAGTGGGAAATGGACCTTGCCCCTCTTCATATCCTCGGAGATTATGAGCAATGGGATAAAGTCATTGACAATCTTTTGGAAAACCAATTGCGTTACGCCCATTCCCGTATTGGCATTTCGCTTAAGAAGAAGCCTTCGGAAGGAAAAGCAATTGTTTTACTTAAAATATGGAACGACGGCCCTTTTATTGAACCGACTGTTTTGGAAAACATGTTTCAGCCGTTTTCCAAAGGCAATAAAGGAGAATTCGGGATTGGCTTAAGCATCGTCAAGCAAATCGTCTCCTTCCATGAAGCAGAAATCTGGGCCGAAAATGAGGAAAATGGCGCGGCTTTTTATATTCAAATTCCTTTAAATGAAAACTAGGTGACTTATACAGTAAAAAGCTTTTGATTTTGAGGCTGTCTCAAAAGTACGCTTTTTGTACTTTCGAGACAGCCTCATATTCTTTTTACAGACTATTATTATCGTTTTGCTGCTGAAGTTCTTCCTCTGCAATGTATTGATTTGCCTCTTCCAATTTTTTATGCTCATCAACCGAATCACCTGCATAGTAAGAGCGGGAACCAAATGGGTTTTCACTGTTCAAGTCTGAACGAATGCTGATTTCAGGATTTAATGGCGTGTCTGTCAAGATTTCTTTTTCCTTCATATGCTAACACCTCCGTTTTTGCCAGTTTACCCATTTCCGTTGTTTTCTTTTCAATTCATTGTGATAATACACTATAATAAGATGAATTTTATATGAAGGTGGATGACGAATGAAGCGAATTGTGTTATTTGATGGTGTCTGCAATTTCTGTGATGGTGCCGTTCAATTTATCATTAAACGCGATCCTGAAGGCATTCTTTCTTTTGCTTCTCTCCAATCAGAGCCAGGACAGGATTTACTCACAAAACTTCACCTATCGGCCGATACATTCAATAGCATGGTTTATGTAGAAGGAACTCGTTTTTATACTAAATCGACAGCCGCCCTTAAGATTGCCCGTCAATTAAGCGGTCTTTGGCCGCTTTTATATGGATTCATTCTTGTTCCTAAACCAATGCGAGATGCTGTATATGATTTGATTGCCAAAAATCGGTATAAGTGGTTCGGTCAAAAAGAAGAGTGCATGATTCCAGGCCCTGACATTCGAAAAAGGTTTTTATCATGATGACATTGAATACATATACGGATATTTAAAGATGAGAGGAGATTAAACGGTGAATATAGGAGTAAAACGATTTGTCCCGCTCTTTTTGGCACTTATCCTTGCGCTAAGTATATGGTCACCCGCTTCAGCTGAGGAGAGAGGTATCCATTACGTTGTATTGGGTGATTCGTTAGCAGCGGGCCAAACCCCTTATAAAAAATGGGAGAATGGATACGCCGATTATATTGCCCATTTTTTATACAAAAAAAAACAACTGGCAAGTTATACGAAGGAATTCGCGGTATCTGGTTATACATCGGGCGATTTACTGAAGGATATTGAGACGAATAAACAAAGAAAAACGGCTACCATTCAAGAAGAGATCGCAACAGCCGACATCATCACGATACAGGTTGGGGCCAATGACTTTTTGCGGGAAGCAAAATTTGATTATGCCAATGGAAAAGTGACCCTCGATCCGGAAAAAATACCTTCCCTTCTTTCACAAATGGAGAAAAATGTGACTTCCACTTTACAGCATATTACAATCATGAACCCTTATGCGAAAGTGTATGTTCTCGGTTATTATTATCCGTTTGCACATATGACGAACCTTGAGCAGGAACGTATTCTTCGCATGATGAATTCTCTTCTGAACAGTTCTCTACAAGGGACAGCAGCCAATAACGGCGCAACGTACATTTCTTATGACAACTTATTTGATGAACATGCTTCTGTTTTTCTGCCAAACCAAAGTGACATCCATCCTTCGCTTAAAGGGTATCGGTTGATGAGTTCTCAATTCCTTACACAATCGGGTTTAGGCGGCCTCTATCGCGATGTTCCGCAAAGCTTTTGGGATGCATCGGAAATTTATTATTTAGCGCATAATGATATTCTATCAGGGGAAACCGAAAACGAATTTATGCCAAACCAGACGATTACAAGAGCGGAAGCGGCAAGGGCCCTGTTTTCAGGAATGACCCTCGATATCGGCATCACTCAGGAAATGCCGCCTGATTCAGGATTTAAGGATGTACCTCAAACACATAAAGATTATTATGCCATTGCAAAATTAACAAAAGCCGGTGTTTTCAACAAAAGTGAATATTTCTATCCGGATCGTCCGTTGACCCGTGCACAAATGGCAAAAATTTTCACATTGGCCTTTGATTTGGAACCAAAGCAAGCCAACTCGTTTAAAGATGTACCGGCATCGTTCTGGGCAAAAGATTATATCCATGCCCTTTCATCCAACAATGTCACAACCGGCTACAGTGATCAAACGTTCAAGCCGAATCATTTCACAACCCGTGCCCAGTTCGCCGCGTTTTTATACCGCAGTATACACATAAAATAATGAAAAATGAAAGCACTCTAAAACATTCAAGAATATCGCCAAGGAATCATAAGAGTTTTGTCCAGAAGAAACGA
Source organism: Bacillus songklensis (assembly GCF_042649685.1). Classification (NCBI taxonomy): domain Bacteria; kingdom Bacillati; phylum Bacillota; class Bacilli; order Caryophanales; family Bacillaceae; genus Bacillus; species Bacillus songklensis. Next base: position 118,033 of record NZ_JBHRZT010000007.1, read on the forward strand.
TGAATCCAAATAAAAAATGCTTGGAATCGTCCAAGCATTTTTTATTTCCTGCTCTACAAAACCGCATTATCTATATAAGTCCCACTTAATTTTTTCACCTCTGATATTGAGCCTTCTTCTCTTCGCACTTTTTATTCTATCTCCTTGAATATCTTACAAAGGTTCTCGTATAAGGCTTCGGCAAGGGCCCGTAAGGGAAATGGGCGAAGCCTTATGCGTAAATCATGTAGCATGGACCGCTTTTGTCCATGTTACATGATTTATGTGGATTCATATATTTCCTATAACACTATCATAAAAATGACTGGCAATGTCGCCAGACTAAGCGAGGTACTAATGAGTGTGGCACTCGACACAAAGTCAGGCTCCGTGTTGAATTGCAGTGCATACATGGTCGTGTTAGCGGCCGTCGGCATGGCGGCCATAATGATCATAATTTGTTTCATCATGTCATCTACAGGCAGGAATAACGTAAACAAATAAGCAATCACCGGTGAAACCGCAAGCCTCAAAATCAACGACAGTGAAAGTTTATCCTTCGCCAAATTTTTAACCGATATTTTTGCAAGCTGCATCCCCAGTACAATCATAATAGTTGGAATGGCTGCATCGGCCACTAAATCGACCGCTTCCTGAACGGAACTGCCAAGCGGAATATGAAATAGTTGAAATACTGCTCCTAAGAGCGCGCCGTATACAATCGGCATACGCTGAACGGCACGCACGGCTGAACGAATCCCGTTTCCTTCGGGGCTTCCTTTTGCTGCATAATATACACCTACTGTACACATGACCATTTGCTGAATGACCATTAAAATAATCGCATGATCAAGCCCCGCTGCCCCAAACAGCAGCAATACAACAGGCGTTCCGTAGTTCCCATTGTTCATAAAAGCGGAGGCCAAAATCAGGCTGCATGTTTCTACAGTAGAGTACTTGCGAATAGATGCAATGATGTACACAATCACAATCAAAGCAAAACAAAGACCAAACGTGTACGTGGTCATATAAACGTAATCCACGTCAAATTTAGTCGTATAAAACGTTCGAAACACAAGCACAGGCGACATTAGATAAAGCGCCATTGTTGAAATGGTTTTCGTTTCAAATCCAATTTTCTTTTGTCCGATAAAACCGAGGGCGAAAATCCCGAAAATCGGCAGTAGCACCTGAAAAAAACTCATCACGTTCACCTTCGTTACGTTGATTTCTCGTTCATGGAATCAAAAAACAGTTAAGTGCATAAAGACCATTTAACATTTCCAGTTTTTTGATGATAAATCTATGATACTGCTAATTTTACAGATAAGAAAGCCTTCTTTTAAAAAATTCGGAATAATCAAGCGGCATTACATTTGATTCGCCATGGGGAATATGAAATTGGCCTCCTGACGGATAAGCATTTTACTCACAAAAAATAAGCATCCACAAGTGTGAATGCTCATTTACCTAATGCTTTTCTATTCGTTGCTTCAATCGCTTTTTGGACGATATCGCCAAATCGATGTTCGGCAAACACCTTCAGCCCTTCAGCCGTTGCGCCTCCCGGTGTCGTCACTTGCTCACGAAGCATCGCAGGCTCCTTTTCTTTTTTTAGCATCAATGCCGAGCCGTACAGCATTTGAATCACCAGGTCACGCGCCGCTTTTTCTTCCATACCGTATCCTTTTGTCGATTCAATTAAATGCTCGGCAAACTGGTAGAAAAATGCCGGGGCGCTTCCAGTAATTGCGGTTAGATGATGAATTTCCTCTTCCGTGCACTGCTGGGATTCACCCATGCCTTTTAGAAGCATATGAAGCACTTTTTTATGTTCCTCTGTTGCGAAAGAGCCCATCGCATACAGAGAGATGGATTGCCCGATCGCAGCGGCAGTATTTGGCATAATCCAGGCTACCGGCGTGTGAAGCGGTAAATGTTCTTCCAAGAAAGACGGCCCGATTCCTGCAGCGATTGTTACGACGAATTGACCTGTCAGAAAGCCTGAAAGCTCTCCCAGTATGTTTTGATGAGCAGCAGGCGGAGCGGCCAACACAATCACGTCGGAATTAGCGACTTCAAAGCGCCAATCATGGGTAGTGGTTACCCCATATTTTTGTTTTAAACGCTTCAATCTCTGTTCGTCTCGCTGATTAGAGACAATAATTTCTTCAATCTTAGATTTGTTCGTCTCAAGAAGCCCCGCGACAATGGCTTCTGCCATCCGTCCTGCTCCAATGAATAACACTCGTTGTTTCTTCATCCTTTAAATCCTCTCATTGTTTAAAACGATATGTCCAAAACTCTTCTTTTGTTAATAGCCTTTCCACAAACGGGCTTTTCACCAAGTCTTCAGTCTTGATGCTGCCGATCATTCCTTCGATTTGAGAACGATGCGCCTGCAAAGCGGCAATTTTCGTGTCTTTCACTTTTTCAATGTTGATGACCACATCCGGCTCCCCCAACACTTGGCGGCAGTCTTTAGAAAATGCATGGGCGAGCACAACAGGACGTTCATTTTCAGGCATCATGGATACAGCACGGACGACAGCGGCACCTGTTGCGTTATGATCGGGATGAACGGCATATCCGGGATAATGAGTAATAATATAAGTTGGCTTTACTTCATCAATGACCGCCTTGATGTTATTGGCAAATTCTTCTTCATCCAAAAATTCTAACGTTTTATCACGCAAGCCAAGCATACGTAAATCTTCGATGTCAAGAACCCGGCAAACATCTTCCAGTTCTTTCTTACGGATTTGCGGCAGCGTTTCGCGGTTAGCGAACAAGGGACGGCCCATGTTTCGTCCCATCTCGCCCAATGTACCACATATGTATGTTACTGATGTTCCGTTTTTGCGAGCTAAAGCCACAGTACCGGCCACTCCAAATGCTTCATCATCCGGGTGCGGAAATACAACGAGTATATGACCTTTCATTTCCATGTTCTGATTCTCCTCCCTTACGCAAACGGCCTTTCACTTATTTGTAAAGCAACAGCTAACTGACCATCCCGGTTATGCCCGGCCATCAGGAGACGTCCCTGGCCATCAAATTCCCAGTCAGTTAATCCTTCAGCATATACCCATCCGTGGTCAAGCTCCAGACCGACGCGAAATGGACCCTTACCGGTGATTTTTCCTTGTTTGACGTTTACCGCTGCATTTCGAATAAAAGCCCCCACATTTATCACTTGCTCATTAAAATGAGAAGCATACGCTCCATTCGTTGTTTCTAAATGGATATATACGGTTTTTTGAAAAAAGCTTTCCAGTCGTTTCTGGACAGCCTCTTTATTGATTGGCTGCATTTTATCCCGTACCTCCTTTAGGCGAAATAATTATGTAATCTTAATTTTTAATTCTAACCGTTCACACTGCCGTTGCCAAATATCTTGTCCGAAAGATAGTTACACTTCTTCAAAACGAAAGTCCTCAAACCCGTGCATATCGGTTTCCATGGTAACCAATCGCTTGTTAGAAAGCTGCCATAATGTACACGCTCTTTGTTTATGTTATCCAGCCTATGTTCAATTTCAACATAAAAAATGTTAAAATAAAAGACCTTAACTTGTCATTTCATTTTACTTAGAAGCAAAAGGAGACTTTTTATGCACAACCAAACATTGCTGCTTATAGATGGGTTTAATTTATTAAGCCGGGGCTATTTTGCCACCTCTTATGGAAGAACTGAGGAGGAGTTACAAAAGAATAGTAAAGGCGTTTATACGAATGCTCTTACGATATTTTTCCAAAAAATGCTTAACCTCGTCAATGAGTATCAAGTTACTCACTTAGCTGTGGCATGGGATGTAAAGAGAGAAGAGACAAAAAGAAGGATAGATTACGATTTTTATAAAGCAACACGTTCTGAATTACCTGCTCCTCTTATTCAACAGTACGAAATCTGTAAAAATGTATTAGACAATATAAATATTGAGCAGTTAATCACTCCTCCATACGAAGCTGACGACGCCATTGGCACGGTTTCTTCAAAGTGGTCTTCAGAGACTAACGGACACTGCTATATATATAGTAATGACCGAGATCTCTTTCAGCTGTTGAATGAAAATGTCTCACAAGTTATTGCAGGTAAAAAGGGAGACATCGTTTACACGATCAATCACTTTAGGGAAGATTATTCCATAGAACCAAATAAATGGGTTGATGTTAAAGCGTTATTAGGTGATAAAAGCGATAACATTCCAGGCTGCCCTGGGATTGGAGAGAAATCCGCCTTACCTCTCATTCAACATTACGGCTCATTAGAAAGAGTATATGACCATGTGGAAGAATTAGATAAAAAGTTCAATCGCTGTAAGAAGAAGCTAGTTGAAGGTAAAGAAACTGCGTTTATAAGTAAACAATTGGCCCAGATTATTTGTGATATCCCAAGTTTAAAAGAGATAAACTTTGACAAATTAAAGTTAAATGTATTAAATGAAAAATTTCTGTCTGAACTTGAAGATTTAGAATTAAGAATAAGAATGGTCCATATCAATGTTTTTTGACCCATCGGGAAATATTGTGGAGTTTATAGAAAGAGAAAGGATTAAACAAGTAATGGATCATCCGTTTGACGGTAATTCCTTATTGTGTATAAGTGAAATCGTACAGGGTCAATAAAGTTCTTATATACTGTCATCACACGAGGCTTGGAAACATGAAAAACAGCCAAGGCTTTTTTTGAAAAAGTGCTTGGCTGTTTTTGTATTTCTCGATTCGCTAAGAAAAAGGCCAATCGTATTTGCTTCTGAATCCACAGCACGATACAGATACATCTATTGGTCCTTTACTTTTATATACTTTTGAAGATGAATGGCAAAATATCGAGGTTTTTGCACCAGGACCCCATTTCTTATTCGAATTTGTTTGCATCGCTGTTAAATGGTTCATTAGCTATTTTAATAGATTCAGTAGGGCAGCCTTCGAAAGCGTCCTCCACGTCGTCGAGCAATACGTTTGGAATTTCTGCGATTCCCTGATTGTCATCTAATGTGACAAAAGCAATACCTTCATCATCATAGCCATAAATGTCGGGTGCTGCAGCTCCACATGCTCCGCATCCAATACAAGTTTCTTTGTCTACAATTGTGTACTTTGACATATTTATCTTCCCTCACTCCTACCCCAAATAATATGAAATTGTATAAATAGCAATAATTCAAATAATTTTCATATTATTTGATTTTATTTTCTTAAATGATAGGATACAAAAAAATACTATACAAGACCGTTGTTCTTTTATGTGGAACAAAAAAATAAAAAGTGATGTAAGGAAAAATTTATCTTTACTAATCAAATTCGGTTTTCCATACGCAAAACAAATAAAGAGGATGACTCAAAAGGGATAAAAAGACATACCTTTTGAGTCACCCTCCCGAAAGGACCAATTTTTGTCATTGATTAGAGACTTATGGGACATCCCCTTTCAATAAGGTGTTTTATTTGTGCTTACTATTTTTCTGACTATGGAAACCAGATTTCGTTAAAGAATATCAAAGTTGCGAAAAAATTCTTTTTGAAGTTTGTATAATCGTTTCTTTTATATTTTGAGGTAATTCCGAATGTAAAAATAAGTAAATGGGGGTTGGCGGAAGAGATTTATTAAGAGTGACTTTCTTAAGTTTTCCATTCTTAAGTTCTTCTTGTACGATAATCTCCTGTAAAAAAGCAACGCCCAATCTTTTACGAACCATCATTTTTAACCATCCTACATTATTAATTTCTACTTCTTTATATTCTTTTAAATGATTTTTCTCTAGAAATTGTCCTATGATCTTAGTGGTAACAAACTCGCGATTGTACACAATAATACGTTCGTTCTCCAAATCCGACGGGACAATTTTATCTAATTTTGTAAGAGGATGGTCAGGTGCACAAACAAGAATATTTTGTTCATCGGCAATCTTGATTACCGAAAGATCTGGATGGTTCTCTTTCGGATGAACGTAAGCAAATCCAATATCAATTTTTCCGGTGCGGATATCTTCAGTGATTTGCTCTGTCGATCTAATTTCTATCGGAAATTCAAATCCAGGAAAACAGTCATATAAAATTTTTAATATTTCCGGCATGATTTCTACACCCATGTGATTCGTACAAGATATTTTTATTTTTTGGGAGTGTACAGGTTTTTCTTTAAGTATATCTTGTGCTTTCTCGATGAGTTGAAAGGCCTCGTGAAAATAGTGATAAACCTTTTTACCGGAATGTGTCAATGTTGTTTTCTTTCCATTTTCCCTTTCAAATAACGTACTATTGAGCTCCTTTTCAAGTTGTTGAATACGAACACTGATAGTAGGCTGGCTAATATATAGAGCATCTGCTGCAGCTGAAAAGCTGCCTTTTTCTACCACCATTAGGAACGCTTCAATGTTTTTTAATTCCATCGTTGTTTTTTCTCTCCTTAATTGATAATAACATGAGCCTATTAATAATATTAATACATGACATACAAACTATCAATTTGAATTTTCCTTCAATTCGGAATAATGTTAAAAATAAACAGTTTAAAATTTTTAAAAAATACATGTTATAGTTTAAGGAGGTTCGAATTGTGTGAAAAAGTATTGAAATAAACTTTTAAAATAGGGGGATAAGTATGATAAAAAATCTTTATTTATATTTAGCGTTATTTGTAAGCGTTATCAGTTTATCTGCCTGTAGTCAAAATACAGGGCAAGCACAAAATGCAGAGTCAGGAGAACATACCTTTAAATTGACAACAATTGTCCAGCCTACTCATGTATGGGCAAAAACAGCTGAGAAATTTAATGAAGAACTCCAAGCGCGTTCTAATGGACGAATGAAAGTAGAAATATATCCCTCCAGTCAGCTCGGTCAAGAAAAAGACATGATTCAACAATTAGAGACCGGAGTGGTAGACTTCGGATTTATTACCAATGCCTACCTGTCTACAAGAGCGCCTTATTTTAACGCTTGGTTCCTTCCATTCTTATTTGATAGCACAGATGAGGCAATCCAAATGAGAGACTCTGAAACAGCCAAAAAAATGCTAGATAAGTTAGGAGAACAACGAATCATTGGGATGGATTATCTATTTACAGGAAACCACCACTTTTTAATGGCAAAAGGAGCGATTGATTCTCCTGATGATCTTCAAGGACAGAAAATGCGTACTACCGGAGCTTCCATTATAAATGAAACTTTCGAACAGTTTGGCGCAACTGCAACGTCTATTCCAATTAACGAAATTTATACTGCTCTCCAAACTGGAGTTGTTGGAGGAATACATGCAAGTGTGGATGGGATTATTACACAAAGGTTTCAAGAGGTTGCCGAGGATTACTCGTTGATTTCTGCATTTGCTTTTCCTGCCATAGTTGTAGCTAGTGAGAAGACGATGAATAGTCTATCATCAGAAGATCGAAAAATTGTTAATGAAGCAATGAAAGCGGCGGCTGATTGGGGAATTCAGGAGGCGGTTAAAGTTGATCATGAAGACTTATCTAAACTAAAAGACGCAGGGCTGAATGTTCACGAAATAGCAAATAAAGACGAATTTAGAAAAGCTGTTAATGGCATATATGAAAAATATTCCAAACAGGATCCTTTGATCAAACAATTTATCAAAGAAGTGCAAGAGAAATAAAGGTATTTAAAATACTTGCTACGATCTAATCAGTTCCATTAAAAATAAGTACTAGGGAGGCAATATCCTTGAAACTTATAAAACATTTAAGTGACATTGTGTTTAAAATTGAAAAGATATCAGTCATTATTTTAGTCGGCCTGATGTTTACTTCGCTGACAGCCGGAGTATTATTTCGTTACTTCCTCAAAATGCCGCTGCATTGGGCTGATGAAACGGCAATCTTTAGCCTTGTTTGGTTAACGTTTATCGGAGGGAGTATGAGTATCAAACATGGACATCTCGCTGCGGTGACCATTTTCATGGATCGTCTACCAGGAAGAGTCCGAAATATGTTACTTTGTATTTCTACTACCTTGGTCTTGGGTTTTGGGATCCTTCTCCTTCTAGTTAGTATAGAATGGGTTTTACAACCTACTATAGGTTTTCAGAAATCTCCTATTATGGAAATACCCATGATTTATCCTTATTTAAGTGTACCTATAGGGATGCTTTTCTTATGTATTCATTCCCTGAATTTGGTTGCTGAAACTTTAATGGGAACAGATCAAGCCGAGACTTTAACTGAGACGGATCGTACTGATTCTCTAGCTGATGAGGTGATATAAATGGCCGTTACAATGGGTGCCTTTGCTTTATTGTTGATGATTGGAGTGCCAATATCAATCGTTTTAGGAATTGCAAGTGTTGTCTATGTTTTTGCTACTGGAAGTATGGGATTGCTGGATGCTCTGCCACAAAGATTATATTCCGGGATAGAAACCCATGGATTGCTTGCTATACCATTATTTATGCTCGCAGGAGAACTGATGAACCTTGGTGGCATTACCAATCGATTAATCAAGTTTGCTCAAAATTTGTTTGGACATTTCAAGGGCGGTTTGGCTTATGTAAATATTGTAGCTAATATGTTTTTGGCTTCAATATTAGGTTCATCATTGGCACAAACTGCGATGATGAGCCGGGTTATGGTACCAGCCATGCAAAAGGTGGGATATACGAAAGAATTCAGTGCTGCTACTACAGCATCAGCCGCCATGCTTGGTCCAATCATTCCTCCGAGCATGCTGTTCATTCTTTATAGCGTAGGGGCTGGTACTTCGGTCAGCAAGATGTTTATGGCCGGTATTCTTCCGGGAATCCTGTTAACTCTAGCATTTGCGTTGCTAATCGCCTATTTAGGATATAAGAATGATTTTCCTAAATCCGAAAAGCAACCATTTAAAGAAATATGTATATCATTTCTTCAAGTCATACCTGCTTTGATTATTCCCGGTGTGATCATTTTAGGAGTCACTTTAGGAGTGTTTACTGCTACAGAATCAGCAGCAATTGCCTGTGCTCTCGCATTTATAGTAGGGATCGTTTTCTATCGTGAATTAAAGTTGGGTGATATTCCAACGGTATTTATAAATACAGCAAGATCTACAGCTACTGTAACATTATTACTCGCTATGGCCAATTTATTTGGTCTCGTTCTCACTTTTGAGCGGGTTCCACAAATTCTTGCCCAATGGATGGGTTCCATATCAGAAAACCCTCTAGTTTTCTTATTGATACTTAATATTTTTTTATTTCTTGTTGGAATGATCATGGATGGAATTGCTTCCATTGTTATTCTAGTTCCCATTCTAGTCCCAATTGCTAAATTGTTTGGAATTGATCTAGTTCACTTAGGTGTGATCATTTGCATTAATACTGTTATAGGGAGTCTAACTCCACCTGTGGGTGCTGGTTTATTCGTTGCGTCTACCGTAGGAGAGGTAAAGCTGGAATCTTTAATTAAACAAGTATGGCCTTTTCTATGGGTATCTGTAGTTGTTCTATTTATCTTGACTTACCTTCCTGACATCGTCTTGTGGCTGCCGCGTCTATTCTCTTAATCCCAGAAGCCAATCGTTTTATCCTTGTATACTTGTTCTTACTATTCCTATTATCTGTGTCAATCGCTCGTTTAAAAATAAAAGGGGGGCCCATAAGTAGGACAGCCCCTTTCTTTTGTGAAATATGTAAAAGAAATCGCTCTTTTGTTAGCAGGTAAGTACCATCAAACACCTACAAAAGGAGCGATTTCTTATGTTTATTGATATTACCTTTCAAGTATTATTTCTGCTTCGGGACACCCTTTATTAAAAATTTTTTGTAGAGAGAGAATTTCCTCGTCTAATAAACAGCTAACTTGTAAGACTTCTGGATCGGATATCCCTTTATATTCAGCTATATCGTACATTTTTGCTCTTAATTGTTGTATATTATTAGTCAATTCCAGAGCCCGATTCAGTATCATATAAAATTTCTCCTTACATTATATATATTGATTTACGAATTAGGATGTGTGAAATTGAATTTCATTCATACCGGAGGAATTAAAGAACAGTCTTACTTAGATACTTGAAGGTTTCAAATCTAAACCAACAAAATAGCAGTTGCTAAAATAAGCGAAAATCCAATGGCGTACACCAGGCTCCATCTGGCAATACGGAATGGAGCTACATCAATTATGGATGACATAAGCCCAAGAGTTCCACTAAATGGTCCCATATAAAACGTCATGACTGCCCCACCCAGAAAAGCGATCGCCATCTGTTCTGGTGTAATTCCCAGAATGGCCGGTTTTAAGGATTGGGCCAGTAAATTGACGACGACAATCGGATGCATCCCTATATAGGCTAACAGCAGCGTAATATACGGAATAAGAATTAAAAATAAATGTACCCCAACCAATTCCTTGAATTGAACAAATAGTTCATTGACCAAATAATCATTTCCTGAATAGTGAAGAGCCTGAACAAAAAATCCGGCACTTAGAAAAATGGCAAACGATTCACTCATCTCTCCCACTTTTCTTGTAAAGTGATGTTTCACCTCCAGCCAAAAGGCCTGATTCTTCCTTAGCGAAAGACACCATATCCAAGCGAAGGGAACAGTTAAAAGCGTGACGCTCACCACCAACCCCAATGAAAAAATAGCATCGATACTGACAATCAGAAATAAGAGCAATACAATCGCGAACAGGATTTGAAGCATCTTACGGCAGCGGAATGGATGATCATCGAGTGACACATGTTCTTCAGCGGCAGCTGTTTCCCGTTGTCCAACGCCGGACTGTCCATAGTCTTCCATCATGCTGAAAATAATCCAATTAAAGACCAGCGTTACTAAACTGATGAAAAATAGCATCGGGAAAATGTGGAGCCACCGAACCTCCGTGGCATAGAGAACGACCCCTACAATTCCCGATAAAGGAGTCCACATAATAGGTAAAGAGTATCCATGGATAATGCCGCTAGCCAGAAAACGCTTGGGCTTTCCGATTGGCCAGGCCTCCACAGCGGATTTTATGCTGGAATGGACGATCGGAATAGCGGCCATATTCAAAAAACTTCCGAGGAAATAAGATAAACCGGTTACAACGCGATACAATTGAGAGATTGATTTTACTCTCCTTTGAAACAATTGTTCGAAAACCTTCCTGTACCCTCCGACCTGTATCGGTATGGACAATAAAGGAACGATCGCAAAGAGGGAGAGCAAATAGAGCATGTCACCATAAAGCTTCACGTAGGATAAAAAATCAATTCCTTTACTCCCAGCCATCAACGTTCCCAAAGCCAAAAATACAACAGACATCAGCCGGGTAAAAAAATGGCATGATCGAAGTGAGAATGCAATAGCCATTATAGAAACGATTGACAACATAAAGCCTAATCCTTTAAATGGGGCCAGCTGAAAGACAAGAAACAGAACCACAGCAAGTGTAAAAATAATAGATTTTCCATAAATCGAGAAGCGTTGTATTTTCATCCAGTCATCCTAAAAAGGGAGATCACCGATTTCCCTCGTAACCTTTCTGCTAAATTTTCCATTCTGTTATTTCTTTACATTGGAGTAATCAACAAGGTCAGAGGCATGAATGTACCGTAAACCGCCTTTTTCCTTGAACTTGGGCAGTTCATCCTCAAATAGGTTCTGGCAGCGAAAAAAATCAGATAACAAAATCTAAATGAACATGGACTTTTATATGACTCGGATTCCCCTTTCTTATTTGAGCAACGTAATTACTAAAAAAGCCCCTTTGTGTCTAAAGGAGCTTTTTTAGATTGTTTATTATTTACATCCATGGAGAGACGGTAACTAATAACCGGGAAGAGTCAATCTCTCCTGCGGCTGTTCTTAAAGCTAGATCGGTCTCGCTTAATCTATAATTGTGCGAGTTCATAATCCCGAGAGGAAATTTTCCGGAGGAGATGAACTCTACCGCCATTTGTACCGATTTATAACTATGTCCGCGAACTCCTTTAATAGTTAAAGTTTTGTTGTAAATGATATCTAGATCAAATTCATTGAAACGTTGGTTTTTCAAAGCTCCTAATAACACTGTACCTCCTGTTTTTGCGACTTCTAATGATGAGATGACAGGTTCAGTTCCTCCACTAGTTACATCAATAACCAAATCGGCCATTTTTCCATTGGTTATTTCATAAACCTTTTCAATCAAATCCTCTGAACTCACATTAACCGCATAATCAGCACCTAATTCCAGAGCCAGCTTCAAGCGTTCAGAACTACTATTTCTTCCAGTAATAATGACCGTTTCGGCTCCAGCTGCTTTTGCCGCTAAAGCACACGCCAGCCCTTGCTGACCTGGACCTTGGATAACGACGACATCCCCAGGACCGACTCCTCCTATGATTCTCATCCATTCAAATCCATTAGATAAAGGCAATGTTAATGCCGCCTCAATTGCCGGAACATGAGAAGGAAGTTTGTGGATGACAGCGTTAGGATGTAAATACATATATTGGCTAAAACCTCCATAAAGTGATGGTTCCATAGCAATTGGAGTGGCACCATACCTTATCCCATCAACTTTTGGATTCGTGTTAGAACATAAGCGATATAAACCTGTCCGACATAGCTCACATTGGCCGCAAGGGATATACTCTTCCATGACAATGCGATCGCCTTCTTTAACCCCCCAGCGCTTGGAGGCTAATTCACCAATTTTGTGTATATGGCCAACTACATGGTGACCTAAAATCATCGGTTCTCTTAAATTATTATAATAAGAAACATCCGTTCCACAGACGCCGACAATTTCTACCTTTAAAATACCTGTATCTGGCCCGACATTCGGTAAAAGGACTTCTTTGATTTCTGTATGTTTTGTATCGGTTGCTACCGCAGCTAATGCTTTTTCCACCATAAAAACCCACCTCAATAAAAAATAATAGTTGTTTACTTCATCTATTAAACAGCCTCAAAGTCCTTTTCTCTTAGTTCTAAAGCTTCCTTTGCTCCTTCTTGAAATGGTACGCCCTTTGGAAGTAAGACAGAAGCAGAACGAATTCTATGACTACTAGGATCCAGAGCCGGTAACTTTCCTCCATTTTCCAGTGCCTTTACTGCTTTTAACAAACATTGTCGAGCCTTTATAATAGCTGTATCACTAGTTCCTAACTTTTCTTGTGATCGGTCAACAATAGGCCCCGCACTTACTTGAACTGCATGATCCTCCATTCCTACACCAAATATACCCGCAAAAGATTCGCCTCTTTTTTGCATTTCCCGATCAATAAGAAAATCATTTTCTTTATTTGCTTTTGTGCGGAATGTACCTGGTATCAATGATGGATGAATTCCAGCCCCAGATTTCATCTGTTGAATTTCTTCTTCTGTCAGATCACGATCTGGTGTCCAGCTCCAACTCCATACCCAACAGTTTTCATCATCGATAGGTACCCAGGCATGCCCTCCTCGTGGAGCCCCGGCAAACGGAGGTATCATTGTATAAAAAGGCATAAGAAACTGTGTAATCCTCCAATAAAAGTTTTCCTCATCAGCCTCTCTTCTTGCACCGATTAATAATCCATAATCAGTATCCGCAACTTCAAAGCGGGGCGCAGTATCTTTCGCTAAGAATGTTGTGCTGTTACTTTTTTTAGAAACTCCTAAGCCTCCAACTGAACCGGAGTGAAGAATAGATACATGGCTAGAATCAATTCCGCCTTCTAAAGCTTGAAAAAAATTACATTCTTGTATTTTTCTAGAAATATAGCGTTGACTATCAGAAACTAGCATCCACTCTTGTTCTGGTAATTCCGGTTTAGATTCAGGCGGTCCCATATATGTCCAAATAACTCCACCGCGTTCCTCACAAGGATATGACTTAATTTTAACTTTATCCTTAAACTTACTTTCTGGCGGTTCAGAAGGTAAGTCGACACAATTTCCATCAGTATCGAATTTCCACCCATGGTATGCGCATCTAAGCCCACAGTCTTCATTACGACCGAAAAAGAGAGACACTTTACGGTGTGGGCAGAATTCATCAACTATTCCAAGTTTTCCATTTGTATCACGAAACGCGATTAATTCCTCTCCTAAAAGCTTAACTCGTACCGGTGGACAATCCGGATGAGGAAGTTCCTCTGCTAAAAGTGCTGGGATCCAGTATTGTCTAAGCAAATTCCCCATCGATGTTCCAGGTCCAGTTTTTGTTAATAAGTAATTATCTTTAGTAGATAACATATCAATTCCCCTCCTAGGTTTCATTTATATTCTATTTTTATTTTCATACATAAATAAAGCGTTTTCAAATTGATTCTTTTTATCTGGCTCATAGAAAACATTAATGGCTTTATGAACACGACTAACATTATTAATAATTTTTATAGGCTAAATTAAAACCATCAATTTGTCTGCTGTTGATTTCACGTATATAATGAAAAGAAAATTAAGAATATTTATTTATTAGTTTGTATATCAAAGTTTTCAGGAAAGAAGGTTAAAATTGATGAATGATAAAGAATTTGAACAATTAATTTTAAAGTGTTATAGCAACAAAACAGTTGCCATTCTTGGATATCAAGATAATGGAGGACAGCAACGAGCACATTTTCTTAGAAGTCATGGAATAGATGTAGTCATTGGTCTTCGAATTGGTGATGAAAATTGGGAGTTGGCAAAACAAGATGGCTTCACCGTTTTACCGGTGTGGGAGGCGGCTGAATTGGCTCAAGTAGCTCAAGTCTGGTAAAATTAAACATTTATATAAATCCATTGAAAATTGAAAATCCGTAAAAATAAAAGAAGTGGATTTTGTTATCCACTTCTTTTATTTTTCATCAATTACTCGGGTTCCGATGCAAAATGCAGTGATGATAATCCCAAACTTTCTGTATGTTGTTGGGCTGCCAAAGAAATGGTGCCATACCCCGTATTTCTTCTTCTTCCAAGGAATGAGCATAACCAAGCTGACTGGCCATGTACTGCCGGTATGCATTCTCTTCCAAAAAAACGCTGCGGACAAAGGTCTCCATAATATTATCACCGACGATTACCGCACCATGGGCCTTCAACAGGACAATTGAATGTTCCCCCAGCTTCTCGGCCAGTTCATCGGCAACGTCAAAGTCGCTGATGGACCGGGATTTGGGAAAGACCGGGATTCTTCCTAACGTCGCTCCTTGGATAATGACAGGACGCAATGGGATTTTGGCGATCGTAAACAGAGTGGACCACTGCGGATGGGTATGGGCAATGGCTTGAACATCCTTTCTCTGCTTGTAAATTTGAGTATGAAGCGGATATTCATTGGGTGGTCGTCCGTCTCCTTCGATGATCCTTCCTTGCAAATCGATCGTAATGATATCCTCTTCGGTTAAGGAGCCTCTGCTCGCTGCGGCGGAGTTGATTAAAATGAATTCCGTTCTCGGGATCCGGACACTAAAATGCCCGTTAAAATCTATATGTTTTATCCTCTCCATCATACGGATCGCATCAGCCAGCTGTCGCTTTAAAGCATCAATAGAATGATCTTTCAAACGCTATTTCCCCCTTGCCTGCCATTTTCAACCTATCGTGATCAAACCTGCCCCCATCATCGCGATGATAGATGCAAAAATGACGGTTTTTGTTATTCCCTCGTTGGTTTTAAAGACCCACGAAGATAAAAATAAAGTAAAGATTACGTCCATTGAGGCGATTAAGGCTACTTGAGAAACGCCGCTGTGCGTCAAAGCGGAAAAATAAAAAATTTGTCCCAACGAAGTAGCCATTCCCGCTCCAAACAGCCATGGACGAAAACCCGAAAAAGCCGATCGGATCGATTGCCGGTATCGTTCCTGAAACAAAGACAAGGTTAAAAATATGATGATTCCGGCAAACGCCCCTATCATAGTGCCCAAATAAGGGTCCGGAATCTCCGCTAACCCTTCCTTTCTGACCACGTATCCGATCGAATAGGCCAATGCGGATATCAGACCAAACAAATACCCTAAACTGGCGAATACTTGAATCCACCTGATCCATGCGTTTTTCTGGATTCCTTTCTTAATCAGCCGCCCCGTCTGACGATTGGTTTCGGTTGTCACCGCCAACTCCTTTTTAGCCTTTCCAGCGGCTGCAAAGGATTCATATATCAATGTAGCGAAGCTGCCAAAGATAAATACCATGCCGATGATCATAACAATATTTAATGACTCATGGAGAAACAACACGCCGATCAGCACGGTAAAAAAGGGATTTAAACGTTTGATGGCGGAAGCTCGTACGGAGCCCAAATGCTGGATGGATGTAAATAACAACGTTCGTCCGATAAATGCTGTCAATAGACCGGCTAAGACAAACCACCATATTCCTTTGGCTGTAAAAGTCATCCCATCTTGGAACAGGCCCCTCCCAACGGCAATGATCCCGGAAATCAAGAAAGTGATCACGATCGATAGAAAAACACCGTTGTCAACGGATTTCGATGTTGTCCCTTTCTTGACCATCACATTAGCGCAAGCGAATGTGAAAGCGGCCAACAAGGCTAGTGATTCTCCCATGCTCCCCTACCACACTTGAATAATATTCGCCGATTCTACCGCTTCCCACAGCGTCTTCACATCAAACCCGGCGCGTTCCGCCTCTGCCCATGCTTCATCGACAGGCCTGAGGCCGATAACTACAGAAATCTCATGTTCTCGCAGCAGCCGGGCATATTCCTGTCCTTCACTGCTGTATCCTAGAATCGCAATTGTTTTTCCATACAAATAATCCAGAATCTGAAACTGTTTTGATGGTAACATCTAAAATTCCCTCCCTGTTCAATTATTTCTATATATCTTCGTTTCATAAGTGAGTAATTTTATTGTACATAGCATAGTAGTTTAATAGGGGGTTTAATCTCGTCTGGATTAGACGATGGACCTTTGCTTCCTGGTTCAGCAAAGGCCCATCGTCATTTTTAAAATTTTGCTTGCATGTCTTCCGCTAATCCTTCTCTCCAATCGATTCCTTTTGGAAGGAACCGGTCACACGCCCGCACATTGCGATATGTTTCCGGATTGACTCCTTTAGGCTGGCGCCCTTCCTCTAAATCTCTTATTGCTTCCAGTAACATCTGCCGAGCGGCAATGATAGCCAAATCGGCGGTTCCCAATCGCTCTTTTGTGCGGTCAATAAACGGCTTTTCCATCGTTTCTTGGAGTGCATAATCCTGAGTATTGACCCCTTTAATACCTGTAAAGGTTTTCGTACGTTGAAGCTCACGATCGATCAGGTAATCATTTGAAGGATTCCGCTTTAAGCGGTATCCAGGTAATACATCATCTGGCCCTCTCCCAAATAGAATCTCTTGTTCCAAGGAAAATTTAGGATCTAACGGAATAGACGGCTCACTCGTGTATTTAAAGTTCCATACCCAAACGCTCTCATCATCAATCGGCACCCAAATATGGCCTCTGACAGTCGGATAATCCTCTCGACTTCCATCATGCCATTTAATCATCTGCCCTCGCATTTGTTGGGCCGGCATGATAAACTGATAAGCGCGAATGTAGTTACCATCATCCTTCAAGTCACGGATGCCGACATACCGGAATCCATAATCAGTTTTGTCTACTTCTAATTTTGGATTAGTCGCACGGCTGCGCATCGATTTTTTATCTTGGATATTATTGTTGTGGGCAAACGATGAATGGGATGTATCAATTCCACCTTCAAGGGCCTGCAACCAGTTGCAGCCTTCATATGTTTTAGATACTTGGAAATGGGTGTCAGGAGCTCTCAACCATTCGAAGTCCGGATAACTCGGCTGCTCACCCTTCCCCATATATGTCCAAATGATCCCGGATTTTTCCCATGTCGGATACGAAGTTAGTTTTACCCTATGCTTAAATTTGCTGTTATCCGGTTCATTCGGCATGTCCACACAGTTGCCGGCCTGGTCGAATTTCCATCCGTGATAAACGCATCTAATTCCACACTCTTCGTTGCGCCCCCAGAATAAATGGGCCCGACGATGTGGACAATAAGCGTCCAAAATCGCAACCTTTCCTTCCGAATCGCGAAACGCAACCAATTCTTCACCTAACAATTTTAGTCTTACTGGTGGACAATCCGCTTCTGGAACTTCTTCCGTTAACAAAGCCGGAATCCAGTAACTCCTGAACACTTCCCCCATCGGAGTCCCTGAATTTGTTCTACAAAGCTTTTCATTATCTTCTTTCTTTAACATGATCCTCGCCCCTTCTGTACCATATAATTCAATTAGTTTTGTAATCTCATTATAAAATGGCCGTTTTACCGTCAACATACAAGGTTCCTGTATGCGGAACATGAACAAAAAAATTTTTTCAATAAAAAATTTTGGGGAGCGGTTAACTCATCCTCGATTTTCACACCACCGCATGTACCGTTCAGTATATGATCGTTCATCAAGTTTATAGGTTAATGCCCATGTTAGACACACAAGAAAGGGACAGTGATCCACTGTCCCTTCATGACTAACGATGCCGCCATGGTGCCAATTTCTTTTCTAAAACCTTTAACAGCTCCGTCAGCAAAACCGATAGAACCATTAGAACCACAACATAAGCTAAATATTCAGCAGTTTGGAATAGCTCGGAAGCATGCCGAATAGCAAAACCGATTCCGATATTCCCCGCCAGCATTTCAGCAACTACGACAGCGATTAACGCCCGCCCAATAGCCAAGCGGATCCCCGTGATCATTAACGGAATGGCTGAAGGAAATATAACTTCTTTAAACATCTGAAACTCACTTGCCCCGTAGGAGCGAGCTGCCTTAATCAATGACGGGTCAGTCATTTTGACTCCCGACATCGTGTTAATCAAGATTGGAAAAATAGATAAGGCAAAAACCATCATAACTTTAGACAAGGTTTCTAAACCGAACCATAATACAAACAGCGGAGTCAAGGCAATCATTGGAGTAGTATACAGCGCCGTAACAAAAGGGTCGAAAGCCAGTTCAAGCTTTTTCCAATAGCCCATCATCAGCCCAATCGGAATACCTATTAGCGCCATAGCAAACCCCAAACCGACTTCTATCGCGCTCACGGCAAGATGTTTGAAAACCTCCCCAGTGAGCGTAAACTCCCACGCTTTCATCATGATGCTGCTCGGCCAACTGAACATGAACGGATCAATCAGCTTCAACCGACCGCATAACTCCCAAATAGCTAATATAATGATCAATGTCACCGTTGGATAAGAAATGGCCGGAGGGATCCTTTTTACCTTTTTTAAAGAAGATGGAGCACCTATGATATTTCCTGAGACTTCCGTTTTTTGCATTATGCTTCCCCTTTCCTGTATTGTCTTCTTACTTCCCCTTTGAGATGATCCCAAATGGTTTGCTTATATTCTTGATATTCCGGTAATGCTTTTGTTTCCAGTGTTCTTGGGTAAGGGATATCAATTTTCACTTCATCAACAATCTGTCCAGGGCGGACCGACATAAGGAAGATTCGAGTAGATAAAAATACCGCTTCATCAATAGAGTGGGTAATAAAAATCACCGTTTTCTTCTCGTGAAGCATGATCTTTAGGACCTCTTCCTGCATAATTTCCCGCGTTTGTTCGTCTATCGCAGAAAATGGCTCGTCCATGAGCAATACCTTCGGTTCGACCGCAAAGCCGCGGGCGATTCCTACCCGCTGTTTCATTCCTCCTGAAAGCTGATGAGGATATTTTTGTTCAAACCCTTCCAAACCCACGAGCTTTATATAGTGCATGACCCGATCGCGAATTTCACGATCTGACTTCCCTTCCAGCCGCAAGCCAAAAGCGACATTCTGATACACTGTTTGCCATGGCATTAAAGCGAAATCCTGAAACACCATCGCCCGATCACGGTCTGGCCCATGTACAGGAGAACCGTTTACAAAAATGGTTCCTGATGTAGGTTTAAGCAAGCCATCCAACGTATGAAGCAAAGTACTCTTTCCACAGCCGCTCGGCCCGATGATAGAAATAAACTCCCCTTCATAAATCTCCCCGGAAACATTCTTTAAGGCATGAACTTGGTTGGGCTGTCCCTCATTGTAAATCACATTAAGTGAACTAAATTTTAGAATTGGCGTCTTCGTTCCTGTCAACGTTTCAATCATTGAACTCACCTCTATCATACATAATCAACATACGACCTCCTCAGTTAGTTTGCGAAATGGTTTCATCAACTAATTGGTTGATAGACACATTCCCTTTTAATGTCCCGGCTTGTTTGGTTGTGTCAATCGCCCATTTTATCCCTTCAACACTCGCTTCTCCTTTATCCGCTAATGCAGGCAGAACAAAATCCAGCGACTTTTGGGCATCTTCCTTTTTCATGTTTAATTGATCCATGAGCAGTTGGACCATTTCATCACGATTTTGCGGATTTTTGGCATAATCAGTCGCTTCAGCTACAGCATCCATAAAACCTTTTGCCGCTTTCGGTTGATTTTTCAAGAAATCGCCATTGGCAAGCAGCATGTTGTGATTGTAATTTTTTAACTCATCCCTCATCAAGGCTAATTTCTTCAATCCCGCAGCATCCGCTTTTAAATCTGTCGGCTGGCTTAAGATCGTCATTTGCGCCTGGCCGCTCATTACTGTCTGCAGACGAGTAGAGTTTTCTCCCGCTTCAATAATGCGAACATCCTTGTTCGGGTCCAAACCATTCTTCTTCAGCCACCAGCGCAGCTGAATGTCAGTTCCGTTACCGGGACGATTGGTTGCCACAACTTTTCCTTTCAAATCCTGCGGGCTTTTAATATCCTGAGTACTGTAGATCGAATACATTGATTGATTGTCTAGCGTTCCGATCATCTTAATATTTGCCCCTTGCGCTACTCCAGTAATAACAGATTCAGGCAAACTTGATATGACCTGAAAATCCCCTGTCTGGAGGCCTCGAAGGGCTGTTACCCCGCCTTGCACTTGGGTAAATGAAACGTTGATATGGTGCTTTTGGAATAAATCACGCTTTTCAGCTACGAAAAGCGGAAGATAACTGGCATTCGAAGAGGGAAGCCCCACCTTGACGATGGTCCCTTTACTAGAGACATCCTTTGCTTTTGTATCTGAAGCTGTTTGAGTATTGCTACAACCGATTAACAACGTGCACAAAATGAATAAATAAGCAATCATAATTGAAACTAGCGCTTTTTTTGAAGATTTCTTCACGAAAGAGTCCCCCTACGATTTTTTAATAATCCCAAAAAGAGATTTACTCTTATAGTTCTAAACCCACATTTCCCAGATTCTCTCCTCCTTTCCGCGAGGTAACCGTTTTCATTTATTTGCGTAAGAGTTAAAACAATGGAATCATTGTGCGCTACATATCTATTACTCCTTTCCCCTCTAAAAATTGGAAGTTTTCATAATTGTATTTTTATCTTCTCACAAAACACATAAATGAGAATAATGACGTTTCTATATGTGGAACGTCTACACAAAAATTTTTTCTTAACCGAATCAATTCATAACCCGGACCGTAGATTAAAAAAGTTTTGAGATCCGAAAAATAGCACCTTTCAAGTATTCCTTACAAACATGTGCTAAAAACTTGATAGTTCTGTAAAGGCACAGTTTGCGAGGAATACTTATGAAGTTGATTCATCATCAAACAGAAGGTTCCTTTATGTGGAATGGATATATTTTTATTTATATAACAAAAGAGGATGATTGGAATCCGCCACTCATCCCCAGACTCTTCATATACAACGGGCTTTTGAATAAATTTATTCGAATACCAGTCTTAACAATCCATCCCCAAGCGTTCCGTAATCAGCCGGCTGCAAGTCCGCATTTCACTAACATATTGCTGGATCTGATTGGGATAGAAATTGAATTTTGAGCCTGTCACACTAATGGCCGCTATCATTTTTCCCATATCATTATATACTGGTACCGCCACAGAAGAGATTCCATTTCTCAACTCTTCCATTGTAACCGCATATCCCCTTTTCTTGATATCGAGAATTTGTTGTTTCAATTCACGAGGGGATGTAATGGTTTTATTCGTATATGCAGTTAAACTGCCTTCAATTACCCGTTCAATCTCTTTTTCATTCTGATTGGCTAACAGCATTTTACCTACTGCCGTACAATAGCTGGGAACCCGATCACCAATCTGGGAAATGGTTCCGTTATCTTCATCGTGAATTCTCTTACATAAATAGACAATTCCTCCCTTGTCATAAACGCCCAGCCTCACAACCCGGCGGATTGATTTGGCTAACTTGTCCAATATTGGAAGCGCTACACGGCGCAGTTCCATAGAATGATAAACAGTGAATCCTAGTTCAAAAGCGGCGATGCCCAAATGATATTTTTGAGTTTCCATGTTTTTTTCTACCAAGCCGCATTCATTTAATGTCTTCATCAGACGAAACACGGTACTCTTTGCCAATCCTAAGCGCACACTCAGTTCGCTAATCCCTAATTCAGTCTCCGACAACGAGAATGTCTGTAAAATGCGGACGGCATTATGAACCGAAGATAATACTTCTACTTTCTCTGACATAAAACCCCCCCTAAATATCGTAAACTAGTTCATGTAGAAGAAAGAATTTGCCACAAAATATTTAAAATATTTTAAATATAATTAAAATTTAACAGAAATAACTACTGGATTCAATATATCAAAGCCATCTCCTTCAAGAAGGAATAGCTTATGGAGTTAAAGGGCCCTCACTGGGATTCCATTCCTTATCCCGCAAAGAATGCGTTGCGCAAATTTTCGCCGGAAAACCCGAAATCTGCTCTTCTTCCTGGGACAAAGAAAAAATACGGTCAGCCGGGGACACAATTTGACTGCCCTTTTCTTTATGAGCGGAGGCATATCGTTTCTAGAATCCTAATTGATAGCAAATCGTTCTATAGAAAAAAGGTAGGTTAAAAACAAAATCAAGAAATTTTGTGCCGTATGGAAGAACGGCTTGTTTCACGTTCAAAAAATTCAAGCCATAATAAATAAAAAAACAAATTCTTATTCTACTTTAACTGGAATTAAGAGAAAGGGTGAAACAAATGTCGAAATTAACATTAAGCTTTGCATGCTGGGATTATGACCGAATTCACGCATTGACCGATGGAACGGTTCAAGTAAAAGGAATCGATTTAAATTGGCTGAATATGCCGGTGGAAGAAACATTCTGGAGAATGATGCGCCATCAGGAGTTTGATATTTCTGAATTATCACTGTCTTCTTATTTGATTGCCAAAGACCGCGGGTATCCTAAATTCACCGCCATTCCGGTATTTATGTCACGTTTTTTCCGTCATTCCGGCATTTATATCAATAAAAATTCGGGCATAAAGGAACCAGCCGATCTACGCGGCAAACGGGTTGGGATTCCCGAATACCAATTGACGGCTTGTCTGTGGATTCGCGGAATTTTACATCATGATTACGGTGTTCATCCAGCGGACATGAATTGGTACACTGGCGGGCAGGAAACTCCGGGTCGAATCGAAAAAGTGAAGTTGGAGTTGCCTCCGGAAATCAACATCCGGCCGATCGGCGAAGACCAAACCTTGAACCAAATGCTTGAATGGGGAGAAATTGATGCTCTGATCGCTCCGCGCGCACCATCTTGCTTCTTGAACGGATCGCCTAACGTGCAGCGTTTATTCCCCGATTATGTGTCTGTAGAAAAAAATTATTACGAAAGAACGGGAATCTTCCCGATTATGCATGTGGTTGCAATCAAGGATGAAATCCTGGAAAAACACCCGTGGGTAGCGGCAAATTTATACCAGGCTTTCGTGGAAGCCAAACAAAAGGTCTATGAAGGATTCAATCAAACGGCGGCATTGAAAGTCACCTTACCTTGGTTCGTATCCGAATGGGAAAATACCCGGAAGCTGATGGGGGAGGATTTCTGGCCGTACGGCTTGGAGAAAAACCGCAAAACGTTGGAGGCGGCCGTCACCTATTCCTATGAGCAAGGGATGATTAAAAATCAATTAAAAATTGAAGATCTGTTTTCAAAGTCTACGTTGGAAGAATATACGCTGTAACCGCAAGCGGGGAGCCGATGAAGATCAATCTAGGGACAATGTGTAAGCAATTCACCGATTATTTGGCCAATTTTCTCGTTTTTATGGAAGGAATCCGAAAAAGCACTTATTTGTGAGATGGCCAGTCTTCCGGAAACTAGAATGTCGTGCTGAACCGTCAACCTCAGTAACGACAATAGATGATATAGGAGGGATAGGAGTGGCACAAAAAGTATTAGCAGCAGTAGCGGTAGGTGAAAAGCAAACGGAGCTACAGGAATTTGAAATTCCGGAGTTGTCCCCCGAGGAAGGAATCCTGCGAGTGGAAATCGTAGGCGTCTGTGGAACGGATGTCTCCTATTACCGAAAAAACCAGGAACCTAGAATCCTAGGTCACCATGTCGTCGGATACATTGAAAAAATCGGTGAAGTAGCCGCAAAGAAATGGGGAGTCAAAGAAGGCGATAGGGTTGCCATGGAGGAGTACATTCCATGCGGGCAATGTGAATATTGCCGAACAGGAATCTATCGTTCCTGTCTATTTACCGATCCCCGGGCAGGTGGAATCCGCTATGGGACGACTCCCGTCTCTCAGAATCCTTCCTTATGGGGAGGATTCGGCCAATATCTGTATCTTCATCCGAACGCAGTCGTCCATAAAATGGCGGAACATGTCCCGGCGGTAGAAGCAGCGCTTACGCTTCCTTTAGCGAATGGTTTTGAGTGGATGAGCATTGTAGGTGGAGCAAAGCCAGGCAAAGTGATTGTCATCCAAGGACCCGGACAGCAAGGTTTAGCCTGCGCTTTGGCGGCCAAGGCGGCTGGAGCGGAAGTGATCGTAACTGGCCGCAGCACAAGTCTTCGCCGCTTAGAGTTAGCACGTGAACTGGGTGTGGATCATATCATCAATATCCAGATTGAAGATCTCGTTTCCCGTGTGCATGAAATCACTGGAGGTAAAATGGCGGATATCGTATTGGATGTGACTTCAGGCGGAACAGCACCGGTTATTTCCTCGTTGGAAATCGCCAAAAAGGGCGGCACTGTAATCTTTGGAGCATATAAATACCAAAAAATCCCGGAGTTTAATAGCGATTTAGTTATTCAGAAAACGCTAACGGTAAAGGGCGTCCGCGGGCATAGTTACCAATCGGTGAAGATGGCGACGGAGTTTATAGCTTCCCGAAGGTTTCCGCTCAGCAAGATGCATTCCCATAATTACGGATTGAATCAAGTCGACCAGGCATTGAAGACGGCCGGCGGAGAAGGAGAGCCATCCCCACTTTTGGTTACAGTGTCTCCCTGGTCGTAAACGAATCCATTATTCAAATTGGAAGGAACGACCCTATCTACTGTCATAACACGAGAATTACAAACATGAGAAGCAGTCAAGTCATAGATTCATCTTTCCCGGCTAAATAGCTGTGTGCGTGCATATTTAATTTTTTAACCTCTGTCATTGAGCCTTCTTCTATTTGCACTTTTCTGTTCTCTCACCTTGAGCAGACTTACAAAGGTCTTCGTATAAGCGGCTGATAAAAACCCTTAATGTCGATTGGCAGCCGCTTATGCGTACATCATTAAACATGAGAACGTTTTTTGCTCATGTTTAATGATGTATGCGGATTTATATAGGCTGAGTGTTGATAGATTGGGATTTTAATTGAGAAGTATGTCCCTTTCCCTTCCTCACTTGCCACGCTGATTTTTCCATTCATCCCCTTTATAATACTAAACGAAACCATCGTACCAAGTCCTGTCCCCTTTTCCTTTGTTGTAAAATACGGCTCACCAAGGCGATTCATTTGTTCCTGTGTCATACCTTTGCCCGTATCACAAATATCGATTTGTATATTGGGATGGTTATAGCTTAGAAGTATTTGCAGTTCTCCACCATCTGGCATCGCTTCTATTCCATTTTTCAACATATTAATCAAACATTGTTGGAATTTTTTTCTTTCTCCCACAACAAAATATTTTTCATTATTCAATAAAGATAGCCTTATTCGTACCGTATTCATATTAGCTAAAGGGGTAATGACACTTACAGCATGCTGAATCTCCTCAAAAACATTTATTTTTTCTTTCTTTTCAAGTATTGGTTTCGCAAATGTTAAATAATCATTAATGATTTCTGCCGCACGATCCAGTTCTTGTATCGCAATATCTACATACTTCTTTCTTGTCTGTAAGGATACATCCTCAGATAACATTTGCACAAACCCTCTGCTTGCTGTGAGTGGATTCCGAACCTCATGAGAAATGCTTGTTGCAAGATGACTGACAACTTCTAATTTTTCTGCTTTTATTACCCTCTGTAACACATCAAAATTTGTTCTTATTACTTCCCAAAGAATCGTAGTAATGAACATGCCGATTACATTGATAACAATATACTCTATCCAAATAGTTGTTCCAATGTTGAGCCCAAGTATTTGTTCTGAAAAAAACATTGATGTCATTAATGAAACAAAGATCAGTGAACCGCTTACCATCAATTTTTGTTTTACAGACATCTTTAAATAGTATTTGGATAAAAAGAATACCAAAACAACTACCAGTGATAAAGAAAGGAGTGTTACATAAAAGCCATCTCCACCCATAGGATAGCGAATAATTAAAATCAAAGATAACAAAAAGAAACCTAATTTATATCCACCGTATAACGTTCCTAAGATAAAAGGAATCCTGCGAAGATCCAGGATAAAATGCTCTCCTAAAGCAACAGGAAATAGCATACACAGAACAACGGAGACAACAGGAAAAACCGCAATCATCCAATCCTTTAATTCTTCAAATCGATACGCATATTTTAATAGATAAAACATTTGCACTAAAAATAAAGAAAGGAGGATAAATAAAAAGTTGATAAGCAAATCCTTCGTTATAAGGTCCATACCCGCACCGAACTTTCAATTAAAGATTTTATACCTTAATTCCTATATTAACATTTCTAAGCACACAAAAGATTCATTTCTTTTGTTTCCTGCTTTTTTGTTAGAACCATTTTACAAATAATAAAGACAATCGTACAAGTTTTTTTAAAAAAAATCTCATAAGATAAATTAAACACGATATAGAGGGAATGATGATACTTTGAACATAGAAGGAAAACATATTATCATTGATGCGTTTCAGTGCGGTTTCTCTCTTTTCAAAAACGATTTATGCTTTTGGTTCTGGTGCAAACATAATCTGGTAGACAAATAGGACCTCATTTGTTATGGCTCAAGGTTTGCAAACATAAAAAGCAGCCGAGGCTTTCTTGAAAAAGCGCTTGGCTGCTTTTTATCTCTTGACTCACTTAGATAAAAATCAATCGTATGATTGTTAACAAGACGATTTCTGGTTGATATCAAAACCATCTGTTATGTTAAATCACGCCACCGAAACACCTACTAATGACTCAGGCGTTTGGCCAAGTGATAAAAGACTAATTTTATTATATCCGATCTTAGGATATTTTTTTAATAAATCCTTCAATTTTTCAGCACCGTTTTTTTCCATTAATGCCCTTACCTCATTTTGATACATGCTTATAACAGAGGATTGGACGGAACGTGGTGCATATTTACCCGGATCTTCATTTGTAATTAAGCATCCCATATAATGATATTTGAATTGTAATTGTCGTGTCAGATGAATGACATGTAACCAAATTTCAAAAAGGGCTGGTTCGGATTCCCTGATTTTCTCTAGTTCAGCTTTGACTGCTTTTAATTCGGCAAGACTTGATATGGATACCATACGATCGTCCCCTTTTATTTAATTTCCTTAAAATAATTTCTTGAACTACTCAACATCCCATGGTTTTTCAACTGTGATAAATCCAGCTAGATCTTTACTTTTTTGTCTTCTTAACTTACGCATTTCTGCTCTGTCTTTCCCTGTTTCATAAAGAAACTTTTCTTCCGCCGTTTCAGGCAAAACACCCGGCACTTCAATAGGTTTTTTATTTTCATCCAAGGCTACAAAAGTCAGAAATGCAGTAGCGGCTATTCTTCTCTCACCGGTCATCATATCTTCTGCAATAACTTTACAAAAAATTTCCATTGATGTCTTCCCTGTATAGGAAACAAAGGATTCAATACATACTGAATCGGTTTGTTCAATCGGGCATAAAAAATCGATGGAATCTGTTGATGCTGTTACACATTCTTTTGCTCTTGAATGTCTGCGAGCTGACAATGTTGCACAACCATCAATTTTTTTCATCAGAATTCCACCAAAAAGTGTATTATAGTTATTTAAATCACAGCTTAATACTTGATCTGTATTAATAATGCGACTTTCCTTTGCTTTTTTTCGTTCCATTGTATTTGTTCCTTTCTGTCTTAAATCATCTGTCACAAAAGGTCAGAACATAACCAACTCTCCTAAAAAGTTCTTAGGGGTCCCTTTTCTTAAAGTGTATAATGGAACATTTTGTGAGTAAAATGGTTATATTTCATCTAAACTATAGACGATATCTATGTAAATGCTTTCAAATATGCGTTATGTACATGAACCTTAAAAATAAAGACGGTTCTTTCACCATGCCGCAAAGAACCGTCTATCATTCATATTCTGACTCCAAAAGGGACATCATCTTTTTAATTGCTCTTTAGTAAACCGTAGCCATTCCTTTGCAGCATACGAAAGATAATGATCCTTCCTCCAAATAATTGCAAGTTTCCAATTTATAGAGGGATTGACTACTTTTATGGTTCGGACGTTGCTTTCAAGATGGTGACAAATGCCTTCAGGTAAAATTGTTACACCCAGCTTACAGGCGACCATTTGTTCAACAGAATCCCATCGAGAGCTTTCAGAAATAATATGGGGGGTGAATCCAACAAGGTTGCAGGAAGAGATGATTCGATCACGTAATACAAAGTCCTTATTAAACAAAATAAAGGATTCACCGTCCAGTTCTGCTAAATTAATTTCCTTTTTATCTGCTAACGGATGTGAGGGATGGACGATTAACCTCATATCCTCTTCCACAAACGACAGATCATGAAACAAATCATTATTTGTTGGGAGAACGACGACGCCAAAATCAAGTTCATCGGCTGCGACATCCTCTTCTATTTTCTTTGAACCATTTTCAACTAATTGAAAAGTGATGTCTGGATACTGCTCATGGAAACTGCCGATCATACTTGGAAAAAAACGAGAATCGATAATGGGCGGTAAACCAATCCGAATAAATCCTTTCTTTAACCCTAAAAGGGAATCAAGTTCAACTTCTAAATTTCGAAATGCTTTGTCAATTACCTGTGCCTGCTGAAAAATAACGTGTCCTGCATCAGTTAAAGTTAGTTTCTTTCGAGACCGCTCAAATAATGTTACACCCAGTTCATTCTCAAGATTTTTAATCATTTTACTGATGGTAGGTTGAGTGATAAATAAATGATCAGCTGCACGGGAAAAGCTATTCAAGCGAGCAACTTCAATAAAATACTGTAAGTGCTTGATATCCAATTGTTTTCACCTTCTTATAAGAGATTCATAGCTTCGAGTATGTCATATACTAAGTATACTCTTGCTAGGCCGTGTTTGCGAATCCTCTTGCTATGCACGGTTTATTCTTGATCTTGGTTTATGTTCTTTATAAGTTGTAGGGCGACTAAAAAAAGTCGCCTTATTTTTTTGATAGGCCATATATAAGATGGTGAATGAGCATTTATCATTCAAGAAGTTTTATATTAATGCGAAAATCCATTATGAAATGATCTTCTGGAGACCCAAATTTGTGCACTTTCGAATAAACTGACCATTATTTATTGAAGTCTTACCCATATTTATACTTTATCCTTTTTAATAAATGAAAAAGCAGCCCATTGACTGGACTGCTTTTATGATTCGTCTATTCGTCGAATTATAATTTTACAACGTTAGCTGCTTGAGGGCCACGGTTACCTTCAACGATGTCGAAAGAAACTTCTTGACCTTCTTCTAAAGTTTTGAAGCCTTCACCTTGGATTGCTGTGAAGTGTACGAATACATCGTCGCCGCCGTCAACAGAAATGAAACCGAAACCTTTTTCGCCGTTAAACCATTTTACTTTACCTTGCATAATAAATGAGCCTCCTAAAAACATGAAAAAATATAACCATCTTACCACTTACATAAATCCAATATAGCAGTACGTCCAAGGTGAGAAATGTTTCATCACTGCATGAAAACGACTTGATTATATTAAAATTTACATACGAAGTAAACAGTTAATGTAACTATACCATTTCATGATTCTGTAGTCAAATAATTCTTTTCCTCTCCCTTCGGCCATACATCTTATTATCATCATATATTATGCACATATTTTATTGCCTAACCATAAAAATCTGCCTATTTATAGGTATACATGGCAATACTGGAAAATAAAACATTGTATGCCGGGTTTTAAACGTATATAATCTTGAATGGAATGGGATATGCCATAATGTGAAGTTCTTGTTAATCTCCACTCTGAGGTCTTTTTTGACAAAAAGGAATCCATCGAAAATAAAAATGTACAATCACAAAAATTGAAGGTGTAAAAGTGAGAAGACGATTCATTATACCCGCAATGAAAACAACAGCCCTTATTTTTCTTGGCCTGCTTATTTTATTTCATACAAAAAGGGTTATCACTTCCCTGCCCGTTACCATCGCAACTGGCCTTGGCATTTTTCTTCTATTCGTCCTTAGTGATTTATTTTTCGAAAAAAAGCCATGGTTTCTAAAGGGGATCCAATTATATATGTCTGTGATGCTATTTGTCATCGCAGCTTTGGAGATGCATCATATTGTCAGCTCAATCTGTGTGCTTTCAATCATCATCCTTCCCCGCCTCTTAAATGAACTGCTTTAACGTCCTTTGGTATGTTAAAGCCGGGAGGTTTCACTATATAAATCGAAGACCTTTGTAAGCTCGTTCAAGATGAAAAAACAGAAAAGCGCAAATAGAAGAAAGCCGGGTGACAGAGGTTAAAAACTTAAATTGGATTTATATAAAAAAGAACCTTTCACGAAAATGTTGAATGAAAAGGTTCTTTTTTAGTCGTTTAGTTTACTATCATCTTTTCTTTCATTTCAAAAAAGATGCTCTCCCCTTCTCTATTCATTCAACTAACGCTTACTGATGAAAGAATAAGAACGGATTTTCCGCTTGCACGTCCTGTGCGTTGAAGTCCCCACCGAGTGAAATTTCACTTTATATGACCGGAAGCAAGCTTGGAGAGACGCAGCGCTTCTTGGACACCGAATTTTTCCGTTAGCTTCACGCTTTCTTTGGCCGCTCTTTTAATGGTAATGCCCCTGGCGAGTAGATTGACAAAAACTTTAAGAAGCAGCAAGTCTTCCTGTATGAATACATATCTCCGATGCAAATCTTTCCGAAAGACATAACCGGTGTAATTTAAATGCTGACAGTAAAAAAAGAGTGTCTCCACTGATAGGCCCAACTTTTCCGCTGCTTCTTCACTGTTTAAAAAAGCCTCATATCTGCGACTGAACGACTCTCCCTCAAGTATAGATAAATTCTTTCTCTCTTCTTTTCTTGTAGTGCGTGAAAAGCTTGATACAGCCGCTGTGAATAGTCTTTATAAACGGGTGATGGTCACTTGCTTTTGGATAATAAGCGCGGGAAAGCATGATTTTAATCATTTCAAGACTAGCAATTTCCCCTTCTACGGGAATCATCCCAATAAATTCAATTTCTGGTTGATATTTATAAATTGAAGCTTCAAGATTACTCGTGACACACTCGATATAAAGAAGCTCTCCCGATTCATCAAATAGAAAGGCAAGCCCCTCTTCCTTTTTTATTCTGTGCAGCTCTTGCTTATGAAACAACTTACCCAAAACTCCCATACTTGCAAGATCGATCACTCTCTTGTCCATCTTGCCCTCACACCTTTTAACTCGACATCGTCATTTCATAGATTTTCAGATTTTGATATACCACTTCAAGAAGTGGAGTTTCCAATCCATGTTTGTTCGCCAACGTCAGTAAGTATCCTTGCAAGTGGTCCGCTTCAACCAAGTATCCTTTTTCCATGTCCCGCTGCATCGACGATTTCATTGCATACGTCATGTTTTTCATCGTTTTCATGTGTTTTTGAACAATATCTTCATGAATCGGAGCTTGTTCCGCTCTCATAATATTCGCTGCTTCTGTACATAATTTTTCAATGAATGACCATCCGTTTTTCACGTCGCGAATTGGACCAATAGGAGCACGCATTAGTGTTGTGACACCTGATAAAGTTGTGATGAATAAATATTTATGCCACATATCTTGAACAATATGTTCACTCAAACGAAAGTTGGCTTTCGTATTGCGGAACGCTTCATTTATGTATGTGATGCGGGTTGTTTTCTCTCCTGAAAATTCACCGAACACCACGTCATGAATCGGACTTGTTTGCACCACTTCTCCTTTTTCATTTAGCGTCGTTTCAATAAAACATAATCCTCCGATGACTTTCTCTTTCCCGAATGCCTCTTGCAGCGTTTCTATATGCCCTACCCCATTTAATAGCGGTAAAATGACGGTTTGTTCGCCTACATACGGCTTCAAGTCATTGATGGCAGACTGTAAATGATACGATTTCGTGGAGACGAGAATAAGATCAAACGGCTGCGAAGGCTGCCCTGTCACAAGCGTTTGAGGATGCAAAACAACATCTCCATGGATGCTCTTAATGACTAATCCCCTCTCTCTTAATTGCTGATTGCGCTTTTCACGAACTAAAAACGTTACATCCTCTCCTTTTTCCAACAAACGGCCTCCGAAATAGCCGCCTACCGCTCCTGCTCCCAACACTAGTATCCTCATTCTTTCATCCTCTCCTTGCCCTCTTTTTTCCTTTTATTCTATCATAATTATCTAACTTTTCTTTCTTTTTTTACACACCGCTTATCGATTCATTTACATTTTGCATTTCGTGACTATAATAAGTGATGGAATCTATTTTATATCACGGTTATCAATCTTGATTATTATCATTTTCAGTTGAGGCTGAAAGCGTGCGAAAAATAGTAAAATCAACATCGCCCTTTAACAAAAACAAAGTATATGGTCAGGAGATTGTTTAATGAAAAAAGTAGAAATATACATTTTATCCGGCTTTTTAGGAAGCGGGAAAACGACACTGTTGCAACAACTTTTAAAACAAGAAAAAGAGAAAAAACGCCGCATTGCCGTTGTAATGAACGAATTGGGCCAAGTTTCGATTGATTCCAATGCCATCCCCGGAGATACTCCCTTAAAAGAATTGCTAAACGGCTGTGTATGCTGTACCATCCAGGGACAACTCGAAACACAGATTCATTCCATGCTGCAAGAATATGAACTGGACGCCATCTATATCGAAACAACCGGGGTTGCCCACCCTGTAGAAGTGTTGGATGCTTGCATGTCCCCTCTATTTGCAGCGCAAATTGACATGAAGGGGATTATTACGTTAGTCGATGCGAACCGCTGGAAAGATCGAAAGCAGTTGAGCATCCGGCTTCAAACTTTATTAGTCGAACAAATTCGCCATGCGGACTTTATTTTGATCAATAAAGTGGACATGCTAACAGAATCCGAGCAAGCATCTTTGTTATACGAAATCCAATCATTAAATGCAAATGCCGGGTGTGTATTAACAAGCCATGCCAGCATTTCACTTGAAGCGATACAGGGACGTACCTTTTCCCTAAAATCATCCCATGAAAAAACGCACGTACACCATCATCTCCATTTAAAAACGTTTGTATATGAACAAGAAAAGCCTTTTGACTTGGAACTGTTCGAAGATTGGCTTCGCCGTATGCCTGATACTATTTATCGAATGAAGGGATATTTAACGTTCACTCACTCAAATGACTTATATATGTTCCAATATTCTTACGGAATGCCCATTTATATGAAGGAAGTCATGAAGCTGCCGACAATTCTCGTATTAATTGGCGAAAATTTAAACCATCAACAAATTCAAGAACAACTAAAACAATTAGAAGAACAATCCGCTGATTTGTCCTAAAGCGGCGTTAAAGTTTATTGTTGATTTTCGGCTCATTTTCAACTTCCTCTGAAAGTGTGCGAAATAGAAAAACACTAAACATCAACATTGTTCCTGAAAACCTATCCTAACAAGCCACAAAAAAGAGCGTCCGATAACTTCAAGGACGCTCTTAACTATTTTGCACCTTTCTCAATAACTCATAC
The DNA here is from genome assembly GCF_042649685.1 of Bacillus songklensis. NCBI lineage: Bacteria > Bacillati > Bacillota > Bacilli > Caryophanales > Bacillaceae > Bacillus > Bacillus songklensis. The sequence goes on from NZ_JBHRZT010000007.1 coordinate 152,089, forward strand.
GCATACCTGCCTGCAAGCTGTGTTAAATGTTCCCATTTTTCATCTCTCTTTACATCCAGCTCTACAATTTGCCTCGCTAATTCCAATATCTGTTGCTGATCCATTTTTTGCATCTCCATACTCCTTCTCCCCTTTGACCTTTGTTGGATTTAATTTACCATCCTCATTCATGCTCCTCAATATAAATGTTACTTTTCCTTACATCATCTTTCGCAAATATAACGTAAACATGTTAGAATATTTCACACAATAAACTGATTAACATTCTGTTTTTCTATACTAAAGGAAAAGACCAAAAGAGGTGAGCACATTTGACAGGAAATGATTTCTCTTACCGTGATAAAAAAGTCATGTCTATCGGGATTGTCAAAGAATTGACAGGGTTGTCAGAACGTCAAATTCGCTATTACGAAAAACGGAAACTTATTTTTCCTGATCGAACGACAACAGGCATCCGAAAATATTCCTTTTCGGATGTAGATCGCTTAATGGAGATTGCAGATAAGATTGAGGAAGGGGTACAAACTCACGAAATTCGATCCGAACTGGCCAAGCGTGATGAAAAACAAAAAACGAAAGAAGTACGAGAGCAAATGATCAAAGGTCAATTAAACGCCCATTTTCACTATCGTAAATTGTAAGCTATTCTTCCATCATTCCCATTTCTCCGAAACGATACATTCAAAACACTCGTGAAGCATGCTGATAGAAAGACAAACTGACACCAAACTTTTTTATAAAAACCTATTTAGCACTGATTTCTAGCCAATTCACAAAAAAGAGCCGCCATGAAGGGTTTCTCCTTCCCATGACGCCTCAGCTCAAAAAGGATAACTGAAAGTTTACAGTCTTTTGTTATCCTTTTCTTTCTCATTAAATCCATCTATTGCTCTATCATTCTATTATTTCAAAAGACCACTACGACCGCAAGCTTATATAATCACCAAAAATGGATTTGTCCCAATATGCTACGCTTTATGCTATTGAGACATTTCCTCTTTCGGAAAAGAGAGCTTCACCGTTGTTCCTTTCTCTTCTCTGCTTAATATGTCAATACGACCGTTATACTTTTCCATCATTTTCTTGGCAATGGCCAACCCTAACCCACTTCCTCCTTTTTCTCTGCTGCGGGCCTTATCAACTCGGTAAAACCTCTGAAACACTTTACCGATTTCTTCTGCCGAAATCCCTATTCCCCAATCACTTACCAACACATCCACTTTATCCTCATCATCTGTTATTTCAACCCGAATCCACTTTTCCATCGGAGAGTATTTAATTGCATTATCAAGTACGATCATGAGAATTTGACTAAAGTGATGTTCTGTTATTCGTATATACAGAGGAGTGCGGTAGGGATGGAAGTCAATTGTAAAATGAGGCTGAACGGCCGCTACGTTTTTGACAATTTTACCGGCAGTTTCGTTCAGTTCAATCACTTCTTCATCCGTCACCACTCGAATGTTTTCGGCTCTTGATAACTCCAACAACTCCAACACTAAATGTTTTAGACGATTTGTTTCGTATAATGCAGCATCAAGTGATTCCTCCAAAATGACGGGATCTTGCTTCCCCCACCTTTTTAGCAAACGGAGATGTCCTTCCAATACTGCAATCGGAGTACGAAATTCATGGGAAGCATCTTCTACAAATTGTTTCTGTTGTTCAAAAGCACCTTCGATTTCATCCATCATGCCATTGAACATGTTCGTCAACTCAGACAGTTCATCTTTTGCATCCCTTTTCTCCATTCGCTGCTGAAATCCTTTTCTTTTAATGCTCTTCATCATCCTTGTCAAGTCGTTGATTGGGGCAAGAAATTGTTTTGAAATGAGCCACCCTAACAAACTGCTGATTACGACAGCACCCATTCCAAAAAATGTCATAATCGTAAAGAAAGCGTTTGTAATTTGATCAAAACGCTCCAATTGACGGACAACTTGAATGGTTCCTTTCTTCCCTTCAATCATGACAGGCGCCCTCATAATGATGGCGTGATCATTGTCTACATAATAATGTTGGCGCTCCCTTTTCTTTATCGCCTTGTCCCGGACATTAAAAGACGGGGAGACATCATTTGAAACGTCAGCAATTACCCTGCCAGCTTCATCCATCACCGTAATCCTTTGATTTTTCTCGTTTAATGCCTCGATAAATGAATGACTTTTTCGTATAGACGCTTTCGTTAGGCCCGGACTTTTCTCATCATAAAAAGCAACAAGTTCCTCTAACGTCTTCCCCACCATTTTCTCTTCCTGCTTTAACATCCAATTGTACACAATATGATATTGCAAAAAGGTAAATAAGAAAAAGGAGACAAAAATAGTAACAGAAGATAAAATCATGAATTTCCATTTCAAAGATGCATTACGAAACCTTTTCATTGCCGCATCACGTATCCTATTCCTCTAACTGTTTGTATGTAGCTCTCTTCTCCAGGAGTATCTATTTTATTCCGCAAATAACGGACATACACATCTACAACGTTCGTTTCCACTTCACTCTCGTATCCCCACACTTTGTTCAACAACACTTCCCGCGTCAGTACAACATTCATATTTTCCATAAATGTGAGCAATAAGTCATACTCTCGTTTTGTTAGATTCAATACTTCTTCTCCTTTTTTGACCAAGTGGGATTCAACTTCCATTTGAATATCTTTATATGTTAATATGGACGAAGGAGAGGACGGCGAAGACGGCATTCTCCGAAAAAGCGCGCGAATACGAGCCAGTAATTCTTCGATCGCAAACGGCTTTGGCAAATAGTCATCCGCCCCGCTGTCAAGACCTGACACACGGTCCATTACACTATCACGCGCTGTCAGCATCATAATCGGGGTCATCTTGACCGCCCGAATACGGCGGCAAACTTCTATCCCATTCAACTGCGGCAACATAATATCAAGCAAAATCAAATCCCACTCTTCTTGAAGCGCCAACTCCAGACCGCTCCTGCCGTCATGAACGACCGATACCCCATAGCCTTCATATTTCAGCTCAAGCTCAATAAAACGCGCTAAATTTCTCTCGTCTTCAATCAACAAAATCTTCTTCATACAAATCCTCCCTACTCACGAGCATCTCCCTTCTTATCTTACCTTATGTTGACAAATAATCTGCATTAAAAACATCTATACGCAAAATAGACCTTTCTTTAAGCAGCGAACTTAACAGAAAGGTCTATTTCGCAAGAAAGAGCCGATCGCCTCATACGCAATACAATGGCGCTTCCTTCCGCAGCTTTGTCAGTTTTTGTAAATACACTATGCTTATGTTGAACTTGATTTGAGCATCAGGATTCTTTGTGAAAGAACATATCGATAAATGCCTGTGTTATCTCAACGGATTGAAACAGTGCAATTGATAAAGCTGCCGCCGAGAAAAATACAAGTGGTACAAAACGAAGCCACATCATGGCCAATCCCTCCTTAATGGTTCACATGAAAATTCCGACTCTAGATTTCTTATCCAACTCTTCCCAACATCCACGCATCACACTACGTCTTCCGATTTTTGTGAACAAGCTTTTAGGAAATCATGACCCTCCCGTACGATCATTTTTGATACAATGTGTACGAATCAAAAAGCGAATGCCCTTCATCATGCCCCATTATTTATGGATATATTCCTTCCCTTAGTAGCTGATGTGACCTCATTATAAATGAACAACTTTAAGTTTTCCTGTGAACTAGATTAAAATTTGATGAGAAATTGGAATACTGGACATAATAAAACAAAAAGGAGTCTAGAAACATGTGGATTGTGACTATTTTTTACAATCGCAATGATTATAAAATGTATGAATTCGATAATGAATATGAACTCGATGCATTTTTGCAACAGTCTCATGACGGCGCGGTATATGTAACGGAATTAATTGATTTTTGAACGACCTGCATTAACGTTTATAACCTTTGGTTCTTTCGCGCAAAACAGGCATGTTGCACAAATGAACCAAAGCAGCAAACATCACGATCGTTCTCCAACAAAACTTTGAGCAAAACGAAGTCCTTCTACGAGTCACATACTTTCAGCCAAGACCCGGCAAAAATGATTATCGGACAGCATCCTTAAATGTTAGAATAATAGAAAAATGAATGGTAAGGGGAAACCGCCATGATTGAATCGATTCTGCAACATAAATGGCTGTTTTTAGTTTTGGGGGAAATGTTCTTTTCTGTTTGCATTATTTGTTTCTTAACACTTAGATATTGGTTTCATCTGAATCGTTTAAGCTTCCTGTTCATTGTTTTGCTGCTTCTAAGTGACGGTTGGCTCTTCCTGCTGGGACTACTGGATTATACGCAAACAAGATCGGTCAGCCTTTTTCAAATCATCACTATTTTGTTTATCCTCTACGCCTTAACAATCGAAAAGACCCGTCATGAAAATCCAGCAAAATCAGAGGATTCCGTGACGGGTCCTTTCAGTAAAGATCAACTTTTGTCATTGATTAGAGACTCATGGGGACAGCCTCTTCTATCATGCACCAAGTGAACGGCTTTTTCTTAATTTCGGCTGATGGTTCATCATAAATTTCGTCTTTGCCAACGAAAAAATGATGGATCCGGTCCAAATAAACGAGAACGCCAGCATATGCACTTTCGAGAAGTGCTCATGGAACACAAACACTCCTAATATAAGCGTAATCGTTGGAGCAATATATTGCAAAATGCCGACCATGGAAAGCGGAATAAGCTTTGCCCCTTTCGCGAAATAGAGGAGCGGTACAGCTGTCGCAACACCGGCACCAATCAATAACGCATGATTCAGAAGGGATGCCGTCCCAAAACCGGCCTCTCCTTTTACGAACAATAAGACAAGATACGCAACCGCAAGCGGTGTAACCATTAACGTTTCAAACGTTAAGCCCATGGTAGAATCCATCGGAATCATTTTTTTCGCAAGTCCATACAGCCCAAAGCTTAACGCAAGTATAAGGGCAATCCACGGAAACTTTCCGTAATGACCCGTTAAAAACAAAACCCCCGCAGCTGCTGATACAACTGAAATAATTTGCCATGAGTTCAACTTTTCTTTCAACACGATGATGCCAAGCAAAATGCTGACCAAAGGATTAATATAATAACCGAGGCTCGCTTCAATAACATGACCATGGTTGACCGCCCATATGTAAACAAACCAGTTAATACTAATGAGCAGTGAAGCGGCTGCCAATGAAAAGAACGATTTAGGCGACCTCATTAGCTTTTTAAACTCACGCAGGGACTCTCCGATACGTCTTCCTGCCGCCAATAAAATCATCATAAAAATAAATGACCAAAAGACGCGATGCGCCAAAATTTCCTCTGACGGAACCTGATCTAACAGCTTCCAATAAAGAGGAAGCACTCCCCACATCAAATAGGCGCCCGCAGCATAGACAATTCCTGTTGTTTGATTTTGCTGCAATCTATTCGCCTCTCCTTTCCCTACGAATTGACACTATTCATGATTATAGTCCCTTTCCTCTTGTTTTTACAATCTTTTTGTTCCGAATTTCGAAACATATTTTTGGCAAAATCAGAAAAGCTAAGAAGAAAGGAGGGAAATTCATGCAAGGCTCCATTTTACGCGGGGACGTAGACGCTAGTACACATCAATTTACGATTACAGAAGTGAAGCACGTTCCGACCCAATCTTCTTTATCCCTTGAAAAGGCGAATTCTCTTTATCGTCGGATTGAACAGCAAGATATGCATGAAGGTATGATGATTACCGTGAATGATGGATGGCCCATCTTTTTAACAAGCAGTGAAGTCCAGCTGCTCAAGCAGGATTTACAGTCCATTTTGCAGCAATTATAAAAGGGGATGACTCAATAAGCTCAACAAGAGGATAATCCTTTTTTAAAACTGAAATGAACCGTCAATGAGATCCTTGATTTTGCTGGATTTGTCATAACGGTTCATTTTCAAGAGGCTGACTTAGGAACCATGTTCTTTACGCTTCCTAAATCAGCCTCTTTTTCATACATCACGCATCTTTCGTTTCATCTTTGTTGTTCGAACGAAATACTTTTGCACTGCGAACATATTCGACATCCTTGATCCCCGCTCTTGCATTGGCCATTCTTGCCGCAGCAAAGAAATAGTCGGATAAACGATTCAAATATCGCATGACCGATTCATTAACGGGATGCTCTTTTTGAACGGTCACGACAAGACGTTCCGCTCGTCGGGCGATAGTGCGGCAAATATGAAAAGTCGCAGCTGCGGGTGTCCCGCCTGGTAAAATGAATCGTTCAATCGGCGGCGCTTCGTTCATATAGACATCAATCCTGCTTTCGAGCTGCTCAATCATCGATTCATTCACTTTATACGGATGACCTTGTTTGGCAAACGCTAAATCACTTCCGCAATCGAACAGCTCATGCTGGATGTTGATCAATTCCTCTTTTACATCCTGAAACATTTCACCTTCCAGCTGACAAATTGCCTGTCCAACAAAACTGTTCAGTTCATCAATCGTGCCATACGCTTCCACACGATTATCGTCCTTGTCCACACGACCGCCGATTAAACCCGTTTTTCCTTTGTCACCTGTTTTTGTATAAATGTTCACTTTTTCATTCTCCCTTCAATCGAGTCGAAATTCCATACCATATTTGATCCACTCTTTCGGCTTTCCTTACAATCATTTGATACACATACCCACATGCATCACGCCACTTTCTGTCTTCTTCATCCATCGGAACAATCCCTTTTCCTATTTCCGTCCCGAGGAGCACAAGCCTGCTGCACTGTTTCTGCCAGTTAGATAGCTGCTGCTCAAAAAAAGCGACCGCTTCATCTATTGAAAAGCCGTTGTGAATAAGTTCGCTTACCCACGTTTCTATTCCTTCTAACACGACCACACCTTCCCCATAAATCTCTTTTGGAAAGGATGGCTGCTCATAAGCAGATATCCACGTTAATGTATCATTGTTATATACATTCATTACCCATCTTCTTTTTCCATTAAAGGCACCGCCGAATACGAAATGCATGACTGTCTGCTCCTTGCCGTTTGTAATGTGTGCACCCAGCGTATTCCTTCACCGGGGGAAAAATGCCAGTCCCAAAACCCCTTCTTTTTTGAGGAAAAGGCAGAGGCCAACAACTTTAGGACCCCGCCATGAGTCATGATGACAAGATGGGTTCCTTTTTGGGAAAGCAACTTATCAACAGACTGTTCCCAGGCTTTCCATACCCTATGTGTAAACGTCTGAAAGTCTTCCCCGTTCTCAGCAGGCATACGCAAAGGTTCACTTAACCATGATTGGTATGCTTGTCGATGCTGCAGCTGCTCGTGTGTCTTACCTTCCCAGTCTCCAAAATATAACTCACGCCATTCTTCCATAGGGACGTACGGCACGTTTGGGTACAATAGAGCGGCCGTTTCTCGGCAGCGCTCCAAATCACTTCCAACTACCAAGCCAGGGAATTCGGGATAAAATTCACGCTCGTCCAGCAGCTGTTTTTTTCCATTTTCGGATAAAGGTTGATCGGTCCATCCGATGTATGCTTTCTGCTCGTTTCCCGCTGTCATCCCGTGACGAATACATGTAACAACCAAAAGCTCATCCAAAGCCATGTTTCGCCTCCTTCAATCGCCGCACCGATTGTATCACCGGTAATACCTCCGAATTGTTTTCTAATAAAAGCTCGATAAAGACTGCCAAACACCACCATTAAACCAACAATAACGAACATAATGACTTTATTTTCCGCCATAAAGAAAAAGAATACAATAAATAATACGCTTTGAACGACATACCTATTTCTGAGGGAAGGTGTGACTCCTTGCTGAAAATAAGAGGCCAATCCTGTTTTTTTGGCTGTCTGCTCGGACAGCAGAAACCATCCGGCCATCAATCGCGGCAAAACAAGAATGACTGCCAGCATCGACCAGGTGACTTCACCCTTCAAAAGCAGTTCGTATATAGATGCCCAACGGATTGCTAATAAAAACAGAAGGGACAAAACCGCAAACGAACCGATATGGGGATCGCTCAAGATTTCCAATTTTTTGCCCCTTTCACGTCGGGAAAAATACGCATCGCTTACATCCATCCATCCGTCAAGATGCAAGCCACCCGTCATTCCAATACAAGCCAGAAAAACGAGTAAACTGACGACTGCACCAGAAGTGGCTGCTTTTGTAAAAATAAATAAGAGAAGAAAAAGGACTCCTGCTATCCCCATTCCGATAAAAGGAAGGAGACAAATCGTTCTTGCCGCTCGTCTTTCCGTCCACTCCACCGTTTTCGCGGCAGGTAATACGGTAAAAAATTGCAAGGCCATACGCCCGATGTTCATCCACTCTTTCATCCTATTTTCCATCCATTCCACGAACCTTTTTTCACTATTAACTGTCCTGCTTCCGCTGCTATAGCGAGGTCTGCTGTCTGAACAAGCCACTGATGAAAGGATCCAAGCAACTTCATATATGTAAACGTCGGATCCTGCAATACTCCTCCCTCAAACAAGTCATTAGAGACGATCACAACATGATCCACCCGCTCGTTAATAGCTAATACGCCCTGTTTCATCGTCTGTATTACACAAGATTGAAACGCGGGATTCGCCCATTTGTCATTAGATATAAACAACTCATTTGCCAGCCAATTTGTTGCACAATCAAGTAAAACGATATCATCGCCCGTTAAATCCGGAACAATATGTTGTAAATCTCTCGTCTGCTCAATCGTTTTCCACCTGATGGAGGATCGTTCCCGTTCAACTTGATGGAGCCTCATACGCTCTTTCATCTCTTCATCGGTAATAAGGCTTGTTGCTACATACACACACCTGGAATGTTTTTCTCTCAATCGATCAACAAGCGTTTCGGCCCATGCTGATTTTCCGCTGCGAACGCCGCCGCTAACAAAAATGAACATAACCAGTCAGTCCTTTTTTGATTACCTGTACTAGCCGCTCATTTTCTAACCTCGTTTTTACAGCTAAACGAATAAAGCGACCGTCCAAACCATTGAAGTTTTCCGTGTGACGCGCTACAATTCCCTCTTTTGCCAAATAAGTTAACCAGCCCCGAGACGACCATCCGTTTGGTATGGAACAAAGAAAGAAGTTAGTGACAGAAGGTGATATGATGAGCCCCAGTTGCAAGAGCTGTTCCATAAGCCATTCCCGCTCTTTTTTGACAAATGCAATCGTTTCTTGAACAAATGATGTCTCCCGTAAACAAGCCACTCCGATTTGCTGTGCCACACCGTTGACACTCCAAGGCGGCTGCCGTTCAGATAAAAGCGAAATCAGATTAGGAGAAGAGATGATATACCCGAGCCTAATACCGGCAATATGGAACATTTTCGTCATCGATCTTACAAGGATAATCGGGTATCCCTTTTTTAAGTAAGGGATAAAATCGATAGGCGAATCAACGAAATCAAGAAATGCTTCATCAATGATCAGGATGGTGTTATGCGCTTTTGCTTGCTCTAATAAAACCTCCCACTCATCCAAAGGATACATCACGCCTGTCGGATTGTTCGGATGGCAAATCCAAATCGCATCCGCTAAAGGAACGGCATCAAGCAATGAGCCTAAAGACCACTGCCACCCCTCTCGTTCATCCAGCGGGACTGATACGATATCACAACCGAATACCTCGCATGCCTGGCGATATTCTACAAATGTCGGGTCAACGATTACCGATTTTTTGCCTGTCAATAAACCAGCAATAAGAAAAAAGGCTTCTGCCGCTCCGTTTGTTACCAACAGTTCGTCCTGCTTGATGGTCAGATGCAGAGCCAGCCCAACTGTTAGTTCTTCTGCCTGGACGGATGGGTAGGAAAAAGCCGCCTTTTGCATGAAAGGCCACAATTCCACAATACGATTGGGCACGCCGAGCGGGTTAATGTTGACACTAAAATCTATGACACTCTGTTTCTCTTCCACCTTTAATTCCTGTAACAATAAATGCGGATTAGCTCCATGTGAGGGCAGCAATAAAAACACCTCCTAAACTTATCAGGCATAATACAAATCCGAAGACAGTCCGTCTCATCATTTGAACAGCCTCCATGATCATTGCGGTCGATAGTTCAGCAAGCGGGTCCCCTATCTTGGGGCGGTGTGAGGAAATACCTTCATACGTATTCATGCCGCCTAATTGAACACCAAGCAAAGCGGCCATTGCACTCTCCCCATATCCGCTATTTGGACTCGGGTGCTTTCGGGCATCCCGCTTGATAAGAGAAAACACATGCCGGACGGAAAATTGACTATGGCCAATATTCATCACAGCCATCACAAAAGCAGTAAACCGGCTCGGTATATAGTTCAATACATCATCACATTTAGCACTGAAAAAACCGAATTGCCCGTAGCGCTCATTTTTATACCCAACCATCGAGTCGCACGTATTGATGGCACGGTAAAATAACGCGAGGGGAGCACCGCCTAGAAACGCAAAAAACAGAGGAGCCGTTACTCCGTCACTTGTATTTTCCGCCACTGTCTCTACCGTCGCCCTGGCGATCTCTTGTTCTGTCAAGTGCTCTGTATCACGGCCAACAATCATTCCGACTTCCTTACGCGCACTCTCTATATCCCCTGCAGCCAAAGGTTTGGCGACATTGACAGCCGCTTCCATCAATGACTTTTGCGCAATCGTCGTATAAATGATAACAATTTCTATGAAAATACCGATCATAAGATGGAGTTGATAGGCTGAATAAACAATGACTCCACCAAGCCCTATCGTCCAAAAAGCCATACTTGCCACAATAACCAAACCTCTTATTTTTTTCTTTTCCCCTCGATTCAATTTATCATCCAGCCAGGAAATCCACTGCCCGAACCATCGAACAGGATGCGGCCAATGATGCGGGTCTCCAAGAAGTTGATCTAGCATGACGGCTCCCGTAACCCCCGCCATCCGTGTTAAGATGAATACGATCATTCCCTCCATTCTTTTTGTCGTCCTCCTCCCAATGCTTTGTATAAGCTTATATGAACCAATTTTCCGACTGTTGTTACAACGGAAGTCACATTGACCTTCTCATCTTGTGCCAGATAAGAACGACACGCCGATGAAGCCGGACGGCCGTCATAAACCCGACCGTGCCATCCGCCTCCATGTATCTGCTTTTTAAAAATTCGGTAAATTCTCGTTTTGGTTCGTCACAACAATAATTTTTATCTACATACCGATTATAAAAGGTATTTGCCCATTTCACCCCATCTCCCAACACACCGCAGCTATATGTATAATAAAGATGTTTTGTTTGCATGAGAAGAATATCTGTTTTTTCTATTAATGATAGATTTGAAAATGGGGGCAAACCTTCAAACTTCCTTGAAGGAAAATGCCCCCATAGCTCTTTAATTGTACACCTCAGGATAAACGGCTTTTGCCAGTTCTTGCAGCCCTTCCGCTAAACGCGGGCCCGGACGTGTAACCTTATCAGAATTTACATCCAACACCTTTTTCTCCTTTACAGCCGTTACATTTTGCCATGCCGGACGTTTCAATACTTTTTGGGCCGCTTCTTTGTCATAGTAGCCGTAAGTGGTAATGATGACATCCGGATTTAGCTGGACCGCCTTTTCCTCTGACATCATAACCCATCCTTTTTCATTTTCCGCTGCATTTTTCGCTCCAATGATGTTCAACATTTCATCCATGAATGTGCCTTTTCCTGTCGTATAAATCTCAGGCTCTCCCGATACCTCGACCCAGACCATTTTACGGTCTTTTTCATCAATCTTATTTGCTTTTTCCTTGATTGCCGCCACATCAGCTTTCATATCTTTTACGATTTTCTCTGCTTCTGTTTGCTTTCCCGTTAATGTTCCCATCGTAATAATAGAATTATATACTTGTTCAAACGAAGTGGCATCTTTCACCACAAACACTTTTACTCCCGCATCTTCCAGCTGTTGAAATGCATCTGGTGAACTTCCCATTGCTGAGGCATGGGCAAATACAATATCTGGCTGAAGAGATACGATTTTCTCCACGTTAACGTTCGTATCTCCAACCTTCTCTTTTTTTAATGCTTCTTCTGGATAGTTATCGTAATTGGAGACGCCGATTATTTGCTTATTTAATCCCAGTTCAAACAAAATTTCCGTATTGCTTGGTATTAAAGAAACAATCTTCTTCGGTTTCGAATCTAACGTTACCTCTTTACCACGTGCATCTTTCATCGTTACCGGAAAGTCTTGTACAACTTTTTCCCCAATTTGTTTTGTTTCCGATTGTTTTGTATTGCTTTCTGCCGCTCCACCGCATGCCGCTAAGAACATCATGAGTGCTATAAGCAGTGTCAGCAGCCTTCCATGTTTTAACATGATGAAACCCTCCTTCAAAATGCTGAAAAATAAAAAAACCTTGCTTCCGAAGAAAGCAAAGCGGCTGTGATCATAGTCGACTATGTACAAAGGCGATTTTTTCTTGATCTCCTAAAGAGATTCAAACACGACTCTTCACGAACCTGCTTCCCTTTCCTCGAAGGCTGGACAGATTACAACAAGGCAGGTCTCCTGACTTACACCTTAACAATCACACCTCCTTCCCATCAATTGCAGGCGACAGTGGTAAATGGTGCGATTTTAGTGATTACAGTGGCGGGACCGTGCTGGATTTTCACCAAACTTCCCTTTTAACCCAATAATTCTTCCAATTATCAGGACCTTATTGAACAGCTATTTGATTTTCACCATATTAGTATAGCGCACGACATACAGATTGCAAAGATTTTCTTTTGACTTCGATTTTTCTTTAAACACCATTTATCCTGTCATCGTCCTCATGCGTTCGAAGAAAAACAACAATCCATAAGAGCCCGATTCTTCCAACTAATTGCCAAAGGGTAATTCGTTCCTGATGAAGGAAAAGCGCATTTTTCTAATGCATTCAATCTAATTTTGCACATGAATTTTTTCCAAATGCCCTTATTAGAACTGGAAAAGTCATAGATTCAAAGAACAGTACCTTGACAAAAAAAAGACCCTCTTATTTTCCTCAGAGAGCCGTTGTTTAGTGACTATTTCTTTTTATCGTCAAGATTCAACTTATAGCTGTTCTAAAAATTCTCTCACGGCATCCGGAGTTTTTGCATTGGCACTATGCAAATGAGCTAATTTTTCACCATTTTTAAATACTAACAATGACGGGATTCCCATTACGTTTTGCTCTTCTGAAAGTTCGGGGAACTCGTCACGATCAATCTTAAACCAATTTTTATCTTTGTTTTCTGCAATGATTTCATCAATGAACATATCAAGACGTTTACAATCAGGACACCATGTTGTAGTGAAAATTCCTACGGTTAGTTGATCTTGAGAGATTTGCTCGCTGTATTCTTGTTTTGTATTGATTTGTTTCATTATTTTCCCCCCACGCTTTTTGTTCTTTTTTATTATACGCATTTAGTTCTTAGTACTCAAAAAATTTGTTTTTCGCCTACTACTGCCTTCCTTTTCATTTCATCCGTTTATGGAGTAAACAAAATGGGTCAACCTTTTTTAAAGAAAGCTTGAAGAGACAATGTTTCTGATATTTCCTTGCGCCTTTGACATGAAGCGAAAACAAAAATACTGATTAGACAAACGATACAAACGGCGGAATCAAATAAAAAGTCAATAAATCTCCCGCTTCTTCCCACTACAAAAAACTGATGAACTTCGTCGGTAAATGCAAAGAGTGTCGTCCATAACCAAGTATGAAAATACCTCATTTTAGTTTGCTTCATATTTAAAAACATGAAAATCGTCAGCAAAGAAAAGAACAAAATATGCCCCAGTTTATGGAGGATAAATTCTGTTTGAACCACGTTTATCCATGGGAAATAAAAGATACTTTTCCCATCAAACAAAAAAGAGAGAGTAACACCTTTTTCAAATTGGGGTTTGTTCATCCAAGTTGAAGGATCTGATACGATTAAATGAGGAGTATTCGAAAAATAGAAAATCCCAAACATCGTCAACCATAGTAACCACTTTTTCACTATTCGCTCCTCCCTTCAACATACCGATTGTTCATTGTCCCATTGTACAAAACGAAAATAGCTAATGCAAGTCACTCCCTATTGTATTCACTTTTTGTCCCATTTCGAACTAAAAAAGCGTACCTGTCAAAGGTACGCTTTTTTTTAGTTGCTGTCGCAATATCCACACCAACCATATATGTCATCCAGCCCATCAACCCTATGTAGTCACAGTTTTCCCTACTTATCATTATAGTATAAGGAACGGGATGGCCAATAGGAATGCAATGGGCTGGTCCAGTTCCCCCTCTAAAAAAATAGCAATTTTTGCGGAAGTACCCTAACAAAAAAAGGGCAACCTTCGCCCTTTTTTTAGGTTAAAGTATATCTCGGGTCCCCGGCATTTGCGGAAACATCCCCATCATACTTTGATCAGGGGACATCAGCGATTGACCCGGCATCATCGGTTGACCCGGCATCATTGGTTGACCCGGCATCATTGGTTGCCCCGGCATCATCTGTTGACCCGGCATCATTGGTTGACCCGGCATCGTCTGTTGGCCCGGCATCATTGGTTGCCCCGGCATCATTGGTTGCCCCGGCATCATTGGTTGCCCCGGCATCATTGGTTGACCCGGCATCATCTGTTGACCCGGCATCATCTGTTGACCCGGCATCATCTGTTGACCCGGCATCATCTGTTGGCCCGGCATCATCTGTTGACCCGGCATCATCTGTTGACCCGGCATCATCGATGGAAACTGCATCCCATAACCCATCGTATAAGGCGTTCCCATTCCTTGCTCATCGCCATAAGGATATCCGTACATCTGTCCGTAAAAAGGACTCATACGGTCGTAATAACCTTTTCTCATTCGTTTGACTCCTTCCGTATATCATCAGTACAGTTTACACTATTCAATCTGTACAAAAATAGGAATTCGTCCCGATTAAATTAGGCGTTTATCCGTAATTTAAATGTTGATGCATAAAAAAGCGATTAGCTGGGAACGGTGTGCTCCTTCAGCTAATCGCTTTCACCATGAAAAGATTACGAAATATAACGGTTTTGGGCTTGCGGTTTTTCTAAAATTAATTGACTCACTTGATACGCACTAGAGAACGATAATTCAGACAATTGGCCTTCCCCTTCACACCAGTCTCCGGCAAAGAACAGGTTTCGGTAAGCCGGGAAGAAGGTTGGCATCGGCTCCTGGTAAATGGTCCATTTTAGCTCCTGAGCGGATGCTCGCTTTGAAACACGTGGAACAACAAGCTCATCGCGCCAGCCTGCAAAATGCTTATCATACAATTCTTCAATTTTTTGCTGTACCTTTGCCGTATGCTCTTTGTCTTCCGCTTCACTTTTTGATATATAGGCAATGGCCTGAAGCAACTGACCGCCTTCCGGCACACATGTTTCATCATAGAACGATATGTCGGTAATGAACATGCGATTCTTTTTGTCATAAATATACGTATATGGCACTTCAATCCTCTTCTTAAGTCCGACATCATATACGAATACATATGTAGGTTCATAGCTTGCATATTGTTCGATAAAATGCTGAATGTTTGAATCTACAAATAATTTTTCCAATTCTTTTGGCGGGATACAGAAAATAAATTCGTCTGCCTCAAAGCGTTCCTCGCTCGAAATTACCGCTGTTACACGATTGTTGTATGTTTCAACAGACTCCGCTTTTTTCTTGGTCAAAATCGTTCCGCCGTTTTCTTCAATTACACGGACAAACTCATCAATGAGTGCTTCCCAGCCCCCGCCTATATAGGCAACCGGCTTATTTGTTGTGAATAAACGCTGATAATACTGGAAATATACATCTGACGGAATTTTTTCCGGCTCGTTTGTGAAAAAGTTGGATGATGCCAGCGTCAACATCATTTCTTTTACTTCATCACTGATCTTGCGCTCATCCAGCCAATGTTTGATGGATTGATGTGGATGACCTTTTTCTAAGTGAATTAATGTTTTAAAAATCTCAAAGGTAAATTTAATTTTATCGACACCTTTTAACAGTTTTGTGCGGAACAATCCTTGAATGTTAGCCGGCACGTCCGTTAAATCCGTTCCGATATCATATTTTGCTTTCGTCGGTTCAAAATCACGCCAGTTAATATGAATATTTAACTCTTTTTCTAATTTGCGCAAAAAAGATGTATCACGACCATAGATCGCATGAGCACCAAAGTTGAACGAAAACCCTTTAATCATTAGAGTAACAGCTCTTCCCCCGAGTTTTCCCCTTTCTAACAGGGTAACTTTCTTTCCTTTCTTCGCCAGGTAAGCCGCTGCAGAAAGGCCTGCCAATCCACCTCCAACAACTAGGACGTCTGTTCGATTGATGTCGCTCATCGCAATTCTCCTCCCCTATTTAAAACAAGCGGTTGGACAATTTTGTAACCGCTATCATTTACTATTAAAAAAATAAGCTCCTTCTTATCATATACTAACTATCGACTATTTTCTACCACGGAAGTGTTGAAAATTAAGATTTTTCTAAAAAACTTTTTCTTTATGAATCTCCCATCTAGCAAAAATCAGAAGCACGTTCATATTTATCAGCTCCGCCCTCCCAACACGTATTGAAGTCAGCCAATTTATCTTTGTCGATTTAACGAGGGCGGCACGTACTCATCGCTTCCCCTTTCTCCCTGAACATATGTCGTGCAGTAAAAATGATGGCGGCATGGCGGATATTCTCCTTTCCATCCTTGCTTTTTCAGTTCTTTTGCCACCATTCTATTAAAAATCCCATGCCCCACGAAAACAACTTTTCCATGGATCCGGGCATATTCACTCAATATTTCACTCGCTTTTTGTGCTCTCCTTACTGCCTGCCTATACGTTTCTACCTTCCCTTTATAAAGAACCATCCAAAGGAGGCGAAAGAAAAAAGCCCATGTATGCGGTTTTAGGCGAATGAAGGATGGGATATGTTCAAAAATAGGCAGTTCCGCTTCTCGAAACATATTCGATTCCATCATCTTTTTTTCCATACCCGGCAAAATGGTCCGGGCAGATTGAACGGTGCGGACAGGCGGACTTGTAATCATAAGAGCAGCTTCCCGGCATTTTCTGATCGTATCGAGTGAAACTACTGTATCTTTAAACATACCCATCTGATCATAATTTTGAATCCATTTCTTGAATTGCGTCACATTACATTTTTGATGACTTTTACAACAAGACGGACCATGCCGAATGAAGCTAATCTCCACAGCTATCTCTCCAGTCAGTTTTTACTTATAAGACCGGACAATGCGTTAGATTGTTTCATATGAAAGATTCTTACAACCAACAAATCATTCAAAAATTGAACGAGCTTACAAAGGTTCTCATATAAGCGGCTGACAAGAACCCGTAAGGGAGATTGTCAGCCGCTTACGCGTAAATAATTGGACATAAATGCTTTTTATTTATGTCCAATTATTTATGTGGATTTATATATTTTTCATTCCTCCTCTTTATTAGAATAATTGATTGGTATAAACGATATAAATACTAGCAAAAACAGCCGCATAAAAAATAAGGGTTTCTGAGAAACTTCCTGTTTCGTACGTGAGCGGTGATTTAAATCTCTTTTTAGAAAGAGGAGAAAACAACGGCACTCCTTTTCGTGAGAAAAAGTCTCCTACGATATGAAAAATATATCCAATGCACATTCCAAGCACAAATGAATTCGGATATACCTTGTACAAAAAGGAAAAAGTGATCCAAGCAAGCAACGAGTGGGTAAACCCCCGATGACCGAGTGCCTGTTTGATCAACTTAGACAATCCGAATGTTCTTCTTCCTATATAAGAATTCGGCTCATCAATATCAGGAATTAAACTCCCTAACGCAATTCCAAGTACATATGTAACGGTAAACGGCACATCTGTCGCGGCCGCTATTCCTGCTCCAGCAGCTATCGATGTGGCGACATGTGTATGATACCTCAACTGTATCACCCTCTCTCTTTATGTTGAATGCCTATCACAAACTTTATACTTGAAGATTCGATCCCCAAATCCATACATACGTTCCCCTCGAATTTCTACTATATGCAAAATCATTCCATTTGTCAAAAGTCTTTCGATGGAACAGGCAAGAATTACTCGCTCCTATAAAACAAAAAGGGCTGTACCCTGCAGAGCCGCATACTCTCACATATGCCACAAAATGAAAAACCCGGTCAGTGCCGAGCTTTTTCAAAAAAATTGAATACCAATAAAACCGATTACCATAATGATCAGACTAATAATCATACGTACTCTGTTTTTCTTCCGATCACCTGTTTTCTGCAGAACTGAATAAGCGAATGTACTTGCATAGAGGATAAAGCCTAAAAACCCAAAGATAACGACATAAGAAAACATAATAAACCTCCGTTGTTTCATCCTGGTCTCTTGATTGTACCATGAACCGAATCATGCTAAAAAATGAGATGGCCCTAGTCGGATAAAGCATCGGACTAGGGCCTTTCTTTAAATACTATTTCCTGCTCTATTGTTAGGGGAAAGAAGTACATGAAGCAATTTTATCAGCGTTCCTCCACGTTAATATGAATGGATTGTCTATGCTCTCGTAAATTTTCTCTTATCCGTTTACTACCTTTCCTCCGTTTATATGGATAACTTGTCCGGATACATAAGAAGAATCGGCATTTGATGCAAGGTAAACGTATGCCGGTGCAAGCTCTTCCGGTTGTCCAGGCCGTTTCATTGGAGTATCCTTTCCAAATTTGCTCACTTGTTCCGCCGTAAAAGTAGAAGGAATAAGCGGTGTCCAAATCGGACCCGGGGCCACACCGTTTACCCTGATTCCCTTTTCGGCTAGCTGCATGGAAAGCGAACGTGTAAAGGTTGTAATCGCCCCTTTTGTAGCAGAATAGTCAAGCAATGTTTTATGTCCTGCATAAGCCGTAATGGACGAAGACAGGATTTAATGTTCTGAAACAACCATCCTGATCCCGTTCTTCGGCCGCAGTGTAATTAAAGGATCCGGAGCCACTTCAGGACAGTCTTCACATAATTCCAAGCGGTATCGCTGCAAAATCGTCCCCATGACTAATACGGCCTCAAGCATTGCAAAATGGTTTCCGATGCATACGCGCGGACCTCCGCCGAACGGAAAGTATATAAAATCTGAAGCCGGCTTTATGCTCCCATCTTCAAACCGTTCTGGCTCAAAAACAGTCGGATTCGGGAAATATTTCGATGACCGCTGGATGATATAAGGACTCATGATCAATGTATCTCCCTTTGAAAACTCATATTCACCGATGCTTACGTCCCTTATCACTTCACGCCCAAATGCCCAGGCCGGAGGATAAAGACGGAGGCTTTCCCATACGACACTTTGCGTATAAGTTAATTTGCCCATATCTTCGTACGATGGTAAACGTCCTTCTAACACCGTTTCAATTTCTTCATGCACTTTTTCGGTTTTCTCAGGATGTTGGGAGAGTAAATAAAAGCTCCACGTCAAAGCGTTGGCGGTTGTTTCATGACCCGCGAGGAAAATCGTCATAACTTCATCTCTTAGCTGCTCATCTGTCATTCCCTCTCCGGACTTTTCATCCCGTGCTTTCATGAGAATCGACAAAAGATCTTCCCGGTCAATGTCTTTCTGCTCCCGTCGATGAGCGATGATTTCATAGATTACTTGATTAATGGCATCGAGCGCTTCAGAATATGTTACATTTTGTTTTGTCGGCCATGAATGGGGCACTTTAAAAATAGAACGGATTCGCTTCGTTACAGTCTTAAGGGCTGTATCTATGTGTTTTCCGACTTTTTCATGCCCTTCTCTTATATCCATATCAAACATCGTTTTGGTGATAATGGATAAGGTAATATTCATCATATCCATGTTAATTTGCCGTTTTTCCCCGATATCCCATGAAGAAATGTGGTCTTTTGTGATGGAAACCATATCATCGGCGTATGTTTGAATATGCTGTTTTGTAAAAGCCGGCTGCATCAACCTGCGCTGTTGCAAATGAAATTCCTCTTCACTCGTTAATAGCCCTTCCCCGACTAGCGACTTGAGCTCTTGAAACGGTTTTGATTTATGAAAATAATGCGATTTTGTTATCAGGGCTTCTCGAATCATTGAAGGATTCAAAACTAGATAATATGTTCGATTTAATAATCTATATACAATAACATCCTCGTGCTCATACTCGTTTTGCAGGTTTTCTAAAAACACTAAGGGATTTTTGCGGAATGAAGGCAAAAATCCCAGCGGAGATATGGTTGTCGGTCCTTTTACAATTTGCATCTTATAGCACCTCATTTATCTTTAAATCGTTTCAGTTATATGTATGAGGATTCCCAATCCATTATCCCGGAATTTGTGTTCATTTGTAAAAGCCTGTAAGCTGTGGACTTTCGTGATTTCCGCAAATGTTCATCCCATGAAGAAGTGCCGAGAAAAAGTCTTTTTCAGCTTTTTGGCCCCTCGTCTTTTGCTCTTTTATTTATGTGCTCATTTGTGTAGAATAAAAATAGATTAATAGATAGCAGGGAAGACGACACATAGAGGTGGAAAGATGCTAAACGGCTGGTTTTTATGGTTTATTTTATTTTGGGTGGTATTTTTAATCTCGATGTTTGCCATCGGCGGCTTCTTTATGTTCCGAAAATTTTTAAAGCGTTTACCAAAGGAAGACGGGATGTCCGAATTGGATTGGCAAGACCATTACATAAAGAAAACAAAGCATCTATGGGCAGAAAAGGAAAAGTTGCTTTTAGAAGAATTGGTCAAACCCGTGCCTGAGTTATTTCGTGATATTGCTCGCCAAAAAATTGCAGGGAAAATTGGTGAACTGGCACTTAAAGAACAAGCCGAGTCCATCACAGAAGATTTGATTGTGAGGGGATATATCATCGCTACACCAAAGCGCGATCATAAGTTTTTATTGAAAACCTTGAAAGAACAAAAAATTGATGTATCACCATATCAAGGCCTATTTCATTAAAAAATGCTTCTCCTAAAAGGGGAAGCATTTTTTCATCGCGTTAACCGGGAGCAAATCAACTAGTCACCCGCAAGTATGACGATTACTGATGGTTTTAGATCGTTGTATGAATAGGGTCCTCATCCTGAATCTGACGATGAAGCTTTTTATAGTTGATATACATAGCAATTCGCCATGGCACTATCATGCCGAACGCCAGAATCCAAAACATACCGCTTAACTCGCCTACGTCAATGGTTGAGCTTAAATACGTTTTTAAAGCAATCCTTAAACACAATAATCCAATTAAGATAAAGACAAACGCCTTGGATCGTTTTAAATAGATCGCATCGTCTTTCACTTCAAACTTGGATGTTTTAATCAGGAAAATGGAGAAAAACATACCAAGTAACAACGCTTCCAATAACTCCGCCATTGTTACACGAAACACAGGGAATACAAACATTAGAGCACCGGTGCTCATAAAAATTGGCGGCAAAATAATCTTTTTGGCATTCGTCGGTTTGGAAGAAGCTTTCATTCTTATAAACAGCACAAATACCGCCATAAAAACGGCAATTAAGGATGATACAACTACCACGGTAATCCTTCCTTTGCGTAAAGATACACTCGTTTCTATTATAGTTGAAAATGGGTCAAAAAGGAAACGGGATAAACGAAAAGTTTATGATGCACTGGAATTTCTCTTCGGTTTATTTTTCTTTAAAGAGTTCAGCAAAAATCCGCCTTTAAATTTCCTTGGCTCATACGAGATAATAAAGGCACGGGGTTCATATTTCTCGATAAGATCCAAAAGTTCCGGTTCACGGTTGCGTTTTGCCAAAATGTCCAGCTTATAGCGTGCACTGTCCCTTCCTTCTCCTTGAAACACCGTAACTCCAAATCCCTCTTGACGAAGGCGGTTGATTAAACTCTCGTTTTTGTTCATTAGATTCACTGATAATGTTGTATACCCAATAGCTAACCGGTTCTCTACGTAGCTGCCGATGATAATGCCCAGCCCAAACCCGACTGCGTATACAACCATGGCCAGGGTACTCTGTTCTCCTGAAAAAACCAACGATAGTCCAAACACGTAAATAAGCGCTTCTAGAAATCCGAAGACAGAAGCATACATGCTCATTCCTTTTACAAGGAAAATGGTCCGCAGCGTTAAAATAGGTACATATATTAATTGAAGCAGTAATATCAATAAAATTTCTTTCAAAGAAGACACCTCTGCGTTTCGCTATATTTGTCATTGCCTCCCATTTTAACATTGTCCCCTCTTTGGATGCTACCCTTTTCATGTTAAATTTTTGTTTTAGTCCAAAAATAAAAATGAGGAGTACCCCTCATTTTTATTTTTACCCTAATACTCTTTTCATTGCATCCAGCACCCGGATTTCATCAAACGGCTTTACGATGAAATCCTTTGCTCCGGCTTCAATGGCCTCGACCACCATTTTTTGCTGCCCCATTGCGGAACACATAATGATTTTTGCATCCGGGTATTCATCTTTTATTTTTTTGACGGCCTCAATTCCGCTCATTTGAGGCATCGTAATGTCCATTGTCATCAAATCTGGCTGTAATGTACGATAATGGTCAATGGCTTCCTGCCCATTCTCTGCTTCCCCAATCACTTCGTAACCCGCGTTTTGTAAAATGCTTGCTAATGTTTTTCTCATAAACCTGGCATCATCGACGATTAACACTGTTACCATCTTTTTTCCCCCATTTCACAACAACACTCACCACAAATCGTTCATTTGTACTAACCATATTTTCGTAAACAGGACTTTTTTCACATATAACTATTTCCACTTTATCAATATAATGGTAGTTTTTCAATAAAAATGATGTGACAAACATCGAGTGTTTAAAATCCTGTAAATCCACCGAAAAGGCTGCTTGTATAGACAATAAGCTTTGTCATCCAATCGAAATACAATACAATTCCCATGCCAATCATCACATAACCACCCACTTTTACTATCGAAGTATTATGTTTTTTAATCCAGTTTAACTTTCCGATGAAAAACGACAAAATAAAAAACGGAATGGCGAATCCTAGTGAGTAAGCCGTCATATACAAAATTCCCGATCCAGGATTTGTGGCAGCCAATGCAATAACCGAGACGAGAATCGGACCTGTACATGGAGTCCATCCGGCAGCGAAAGCCATGCCAATTAAAGCTGATCCGACATAACCGGAAGGTTTATTGGTAAAAGTCAATTTCTTATCTTTCATTAAAAAGGACGGTTTGAATATACCAATTACAACAAATCCAAAAAAGATGATGAAAATGGCCCCTATTTGTCGAAGAAGGTCCTGATAATCCATAAACCATCTTCCAACAAGTGACGTCCCAAAACCGATCGCAATAAAAATAAGGGAAAATCCTATTAAAAAGAAAAGTGTATGTAATAAGCTTTTTCGCTGGAGCATCGCGTTATCTTCTTTAATTTCACTGACCGACACACCTGTTATATAAGACAAAAAAGCCGGGTATAACGGTAAACAGCAAGGCGAAATAAAAGAAAGAAACCCTGCACCAAATGCTAAAAAGATATTAATATCTGTCATAGTCGCACCCCTTTTATACATTCCATGCTCTATTCTATCAAATATCTCGAAAGAACGTTGCCCATCTTGCAAAAAAATGTTAACACTCCATTAAAAGTGACTTCATAGCAAAAAATGGTAAATTTTACACTTTACCCAGTGAAAAAACTTTAAAAATGTACCATTATCTTGTATAATTAGGAAAAGATAGCTTCTACAGAAGGGAATCGAGTTTGTGTTCAAACATGATATCTTGCAGGAAATCGAAAAAAAAAGAGAAGAACTCATTCGAGTTGTTCAACTAAATGGGTTTAGTTCACATCAAACCATTCGTCACAGCCAAGAACTAGATGCTCTTTTGAACTTATACAATGAACGATTTTTAGGCCAAAACACAGTCTCCTCATAAATTGGGAGACTGTGTTTTTTTTGGTTGGCAGGAATGGCTTTCCGCTAATCCGTTTTGAAGCAAATACATTTTGTAGTACAGTCCTTTCTTTTCCAGCAGCTGTTGATGGGTTCCCCTTTCTACCACTTCCCCTTTATGTAGCACTAATATCAAATGAGCATTTTGGATGGTAGATAATCGATGGGCGATAGCGATGGTCGTTCTACCTTCTTTCATTCGACTCAGGGCCGTTTGAATGGCTTCTTCTGTTTCCGTATCGATATGGGCGGTCGCCTCATCGAGCACTAAAATCTTAGGATTTCGGACGATGGTGCGGGCAAAGGCAATCAGCTGACGTTGACCGCTCGAGAAATTCGTTCCTCTCTCCGCTGCCTGATGCTCATATTTATCTGGAAGCGCTTCAATAAAACGATGTGCCTGCACAAATTGAACAGCTTCTTCGATCGCTTCTTCACCTATCGTATGATCGTGCAATACAATGTTATCTTTCACCGTCCCGGCAAATAGAAAAGGATCCTGCAGCACGAGCCCAATTTTTCTTCTTATTTCTTCATTTGTCAGGTCATAAAGGGAGTAGCCGTCTATCGTAATTTCTCCCGCTTTAATCGGATAAAAGCGAAGCAATAAATTAATGATGGAACTTTTCCCGCTTCCTGTATGTCCGACTAAAGCAACCGTTTCCCCTTCTTTCACCTTAAACGAAATGTTCTTCAAAATATCCCGCTTGCCATCATAAGAAAAAGTAACATTTTTGAATTCAATGATTCCTTTCCTGATAGTTGGTGTCGAAGCAGAGGATGATTCCATTGACTGTTCTTCCTCATTAAGCAAGGTAAAAACACGAGAAGCAGATACAATGGCCTGCTGATAAATAGATAGGCGCATCATCATTTGATTGACAGGCTCAAAGAATCGTTCCAGATAATTAACGAATGCATAAAGGACACCGACTTCAATCGGGCTTGTTTGAGAGGCAATACCAAAAAAGCTGAGCACAAGCAGTAAGGTTAACACATAAATCAAATCAACCGCAGGGCGAAGCAACAATCCATCAAGCTTTATACTTTTTAATCCGGCTTGATAATGTTCTTCATTGACAGCGGCAAATTCACGGAGCAGGCGTCTCTCCTGGCGAAAAATCTGGATGATATTCATTCCCTGCAGTGATTCATTTAACTTTGTATTCAGCTGGCTAAGCTTCTCGCGCATTTGATAATAAAAAGTCGAACTAAAACGGCGATATGTTTTCATTAATCCGTAAATGACAGGGAATAAAATGAAACAAAACAGAGCAAGTTTCACATTCAAGAAAAACATGGCAATAAAAATTCCGATTAAAAAGAATCCATTTTGAACAAACGCCGCGGCAACATCCACAAACATCTCTTTAATAGCTTCCGTATCATTTGTAACCGTTGAAACGATACTGCCAACAGGGGTTTGATCAAAGTACCTCATAGGAAGCCTCTGTACTTTTGAAAAAACATCGACACGAATATTCTGGATAATACGAAACGCGATTTCATTGAATTTTACTAATTGAAAATATTGGACCATCACCTTTGCAAGGTGCAGGAGTATATAAGCCGCGCCTAAGAGAACAAGCGATCTGGTTTCCAGTTGGCGCGGCACTAAATAATCATCAATAAAAACTTTAACCAAAATAGGACTAATAATATCCGCTGCTGTTGCCGACAGCAGCAGCAAAAATGCAAGGGTGAATGATCGCCGGTAAGTTTTTGCATATACGAGCAACCGCCTTAGGACGTCCCGCTGCTCTTTTTTTGATATGGTATCCTTCATCTTCTACCCTCCAAGTTCTACTTGGTTTTCAAGTTGTTGACGAATATACATGTCCTGATACCAGCCTTCAAGTTCCAATAGCTGTTCATGTGTGCCAGATTGAATGATCTCTCCTTCATCCAGCACAAGAAGTAAATCGGCATGTTGAATCGCACTTAAACGATGGGAAGTGATAATTGTTGTTTTTCCCCTTCGGTTATTTTTCAATGATTGCACAATGGCCTCTTCTGTCCGGGCATCTACTGCCGATAAAGCATCATCCAAGATAAGAAACTCAGGGTTCAGTAAAATAGCCCGGGCAATAGAAATTCTCTGTCTTTGCCCTCCTGAAAGCGATACCCCTTTCTCTCCGACCATCGTTTCATATTGATGCGGGAACTCCATAATCTCTTGGTGAACATAGGCCATCTCAGCCGCTTTCTGGATTTCAGCGTACGAAGCATCAGGGCGGGCAAAGGAGATATTGTCGGCTATGGTTGCCGAAAATAGAAAATGATCCTGTGGTACATAGCCGATTGAAGAGCGAAGGGCCTTTAGTGAGTACTCTTGAATGAGATGTTCATCGAAACGAATGGCCCCTTTATACCCTTCAAACTCTCGAAGTAGTAGTTTTAACAGCGTTGTTTTGCCAGCCCCTGTTTTTCCGATGATTCCTAATGTTTGCCCCTTCTCCAAATAAAAGTGAATATTCTTGAGGGCTGTCTGATGGGTATGATAGGAAAATGATTGAATGGCCACCTCCAAGTCTCCTTTTGGAGGAGTTGTAATAGCTTGTTCCACTTCCTTGATCTCCGGATTTTCTGCTAATAAAGAAGAAACACGATCATAAGAGGCTCTTCCGCGCTCCACAATATTAAATAACCAGCCGAAAGCAAGCATCGGCCAAATCAATAGTCCCAGGTAGGTGGTAAAAGAGATTAAATCCCCGAGTGTTATTTCGTTTTGAAGGACCATCTTTGAGCCGAACGTAAGAGCAAGAAAAAAAGAAAAACCTACAATCAATGAAATAGTAGGATTAAATAAGGAATCCACTTTTGCTACTGCTATATTTTTCATGACGATATCTTTTGATTGGGCTTTAAAATCCTTTATTTCATCCTTTTCTTCTCCAAACGTTTTCACAACCTTTATTCCACTTATACTCTCTTGCACTTTATCGTTTAACGAAGAAAAAGCTTCTTGAGCTTTATGAAATCGTTTATGCAACAGTGTTCCATAATAGCAGGTTGACAGAGCCATCAGCGGCATAGGAATCAGGCTGATAAGGGTTAGTTTCCAACTAATAGCTGCAGCCATTGTCAACAATACGAAACCGCCTGTAACAAGGGAGTCGACAAATGTTAATACACCGGATCCCGCTGTTTGCTGAACTGCCTGTACATCATTGGTTGCATGGGCCATTAAGTCTCCTACTCGCTTTCGCTGATAAAAGGAAGAAGACATATTAGTAAAGTGTTCAAATAATTCATTTCGCAGTTTTCTTGCAAGACGAACGGAAGCGCCGAACATCATGATGCGCCATATATAGCGGGCTATGTATGTGATAAGGCCCGACAAGCCCAAAATAATCACGGCCTTCCAAAGTTTTGAACCCGAAATGGTTCCATTCCTTATTTCGTCTACCACATAGCCAACCACTTTTGGAGGAATGAGCTCTAATAATGCGACAACTAGCAGAAAAAAAACACCAGTTATATAAGCTTTCTTTTCCAATTTGAAAAACCACCATAAATCTTTAAAGATGCTCATATCATCTGTTCACCTCCAATCGGAAAGAATAAGATTTATCAAGCAAATAAAGCCGGTCACTAAACTTTAACGAATTTTCTGATTTTTAAACTTGATTAGTATTCCTATAAAACGAAATACCATTCCATATAATATATGTCTACCTCTCTCCTCTTAGCATCTCTTAAGCGGGCAGTTACTGTCTGTTAAAGAGATAGAAAAGTTGGCTCTAAAGCTCCTAATCCATTCCGGGAATGACTTTCATAGAATGGATCGTAACGACAACCAAAATAAAAGACACTCTATCTTCACTTAGAGTGCCGCGACTATTGTCATTTAATTTGTTTGTTCATCGCTTGTATCATTTGGTTAATTTTCTTTTGGGATGGCTTCATGCCCATTTGCATCAAAACCTTGATATATCAACGTTTCTATCCACTTTTTAACCACTTTTTCAGCTTATGAAAAATATACCATCAATCGTTCAAAATGTCCGCAATCTGAGGAATTATTTCTAAAATGTGGGGACAGAACAGCTACCCCTATCCTGCATATCTAGCCATACACTCATGCCCCTCCACATTTACTCTATACGTGCGGACAACACACGTTAAAAGCCGTCTATTGACAGTCTTCGAGCCTTTTCAGTATTTTCTCCGCCCTCTCATTCAAGTAGGATACCTTTGAAGCCCAATTTCAGAACCTGCCTGTCTGATACTTCACCCTTATAAAGAAACTCATGATTCTTTTATATTTAGGCTGTTAAAGGGGTTTGTTGATTTCCTTCTTAAACGGGGTTAGTTTAAAAAGAAATGCCGTTAAAATTAACAAAAAGAGTGGAATGGTGGAATTAATATATGAAAATTCCCTTCAGTCGGATTGTTCTCGTTAAATTCGTTCATGAATAACTTCCTTTGTGGAAAACTATTCCTAGAAGGAGGTGAATAAATTGAAGTTATTTCAAAATTTTTGTATTGGTTTCATAAGTAATCTGATTGCTGGACTTTTCATGAATCTCTTTCTAAAGAGTCGTAAACAAAAAGCTTGTATTTGTTCATGTTGAAGTTAATGTCATTAGCCTGAATCGCTATTGGTTCGGGCTTTCTCGTTTCTAATAAAATATCGGATGGATGGAATTAATCCTTCAAAAGAAGACAGAGAAGATAGCGAATATTTTATGGGAGATATTGTCTAACAAGTGATATGGTACTTATTATAGTTATTTTTTAAAGAAGGAATTAGAAAAAATCAATTCCTTTTGTTCGTCAACCTTGACACCCGATTGGTAAGAATCCTGCTACATTTATAAGGGCTGCTCCACCAAAGCATGGGGTATCCCCTGATAAGCATGGTATGAATCCAATGTTTCCGTTAACGGATTGCTTTCGAATTTCGGAGAAGCCATCCATATCGCCAAAGTGAACGGGCGCTATGTGACGATTATCGAATCGGATTCGATTCTTTTTGAAAAAGGATTTTCTCCGATTGAGTTTTTGAACCCTATTTTTCAGTGAAACTCCACTTTTAAGGAATTGCTATACCCATTAGTTAAATAAGACAAAGGAATTTCATTTACACAACTAAATTTTCTCTCTTTAAAATCTCTCTTTTTTTCCTATTCACTATTTTTTACCACAGCTGTTGAAGAAACAAGCTTGAGGTACTTAACTACAACATATCCCACCTTATTATTGTAACGGATTTCTGCCCAGCCACCTGGCTTCGTGGCATGTATGTAAGTTACATTCCCGCTTTTTTCAATGAATATCCTCCGTTTCTGACGTTTAAATCGACTCTGAATAGTAAAATCTTAGTGTCTTAAAATATCTGTATAGAGATTAAAGCACAAAGTAAAAAGCACCCATGCAACTGAGTGCTTCCTGCGTTTTTTTGATGGCGGTTAAGAACTCTTATTTAAGCCGAGTTTCTCCCTATCTTATTTATATTTTTGAAGTTAGAAAACAAATTGACTACTGGAACAGCATCCACAAAAAAATGCTCTAAATGAGCATCTAGGTTATTATTAGCTTCTATTCTATTTTAATATTGCTCTTATTAAACTAACACACTTGTTCGTGAAATAGAATCATAAAAAATGGAGTTGCGGCTTATTTCCCCTTTGATTAACATTTGCTCAAATTCTTCAATTGGACAAGGCTTTGAAAATAGGAAGCCCTGTATGTGATGACAGTTTTGTTTACGTAAGAATCGCAATTCCTCTTCTGTCTCAACACCTTCTGCAATGACATCCATTTTGAGATGTTTTGCCATCGTAATCATGGCAGTTGTAATACCCGCATTTTCAGATTCGCTTGAGATATTTCGAATAAAAGAACGATCAATTTTAATGCCATCCAGTTTAATTGATTTTAAGTAAGCAAACGAAGAATAACCTGTACCAAAATCATCCATATAAATTTTGATACCTAAATCTTTTAATTCTTTGATTGTTTGTATGACATCATCTTCAATTTTCATTAAAGAGTTTTCCGTAATCTCAAATTCAAGAAAATTTCCATCTACTCGATATTCGTCTAATAGTTGGCGGACATTTTTCGTGAAGTCTTTTTGCAAAAATCTCTGAGCACTAATGTTTATACTTACTGGAATAAGCGGAATTCCTGCTTCCCGCCACGCCACCAATTGCTCGCAAACTCTTTTTTTCATCCATTGGCCGATAGGAATGATCAGCCCTGTTTCTTCTGCCAGGGGAATAAATTCTGAAGGAGGAACCAATCCAAGCTTAGGGTGGTTCCACCGGATCAGTGCCTCGGCACTTATTATTTTTCCAGTTTTCGCATCCACTCGTGGTTGTAAATAAACCATAAATTCATTGCCATTTAATGCTTTTCGTAAATCTCTTTCTAAGAAAAAGGATTGGTAACTCCTTACATCGATAGAAGTGGAATAAATTTGATAGGTATTACGCCCTTGATCTTTTGCCCTGTACAGAGCAATATCTGCGTTTTTCATTAATTCTATTACATTTTCTCCACCTGTTGGAAAAACACTGATCCCAATGCTGGCTGTGACAATAAGTTCGAAATCCTCAATATAAAAAGGATCTCTTAGACGGTTAAGAAGAATCTTAGCCATTTGAACAGGTTCTTCGGGATGTTCGATTACAGGACAAAGAACCATAAATTCATCTCCGCCCATTCGAGCAACAGAACGATTTCCCTTAATAATCTCCTTCAAACGAAATGAAACTTGTTCCAGTAGTCGATCTCCTATGAAATGTCCTAGCGTGTCATTAATATGTTTAAAGCGATCCAAATCTATAAACATAACCGCCAGCTTTTGTTTATTTTGTTCTGCGAAAGTTAATGATTCATGAAGCTTTTCTTCAAACCACCTTCGATTAGGAAGCTTGGTTAATTCGTCATGATAAGCCAAATAAGCATTTAATTCCTGCAATTTTTTTTGCTCGGTAATATCTTTGCCAATGGAATAAACCGCGTTTATCTCATTGTCGACAATAATTGGAAAATAGGTCAAGTTTAGGTGAATCTTTTGACCATTCCCGTTGATCAAGACTGTATCAAAGCTCTGAGGTTCACCTTTTAGGGCTTTTTCAAAACAGTGACGACGAATATCACGATACTCTTCCAACATGATATCTGTAGTCGATGTTTTTTGCAGACTTTCAAAAGAATATCCCAGTAGCTCCTTTGCCTTTGGATTCATATTGATGATATTTCCTTTATGATCAAAGGATATAACCGCACTTTGACTATGTTCAAACAGAGATTGATAAAGCAGCTGGTTTTCTAAGAGTCTTCTTTGAATGGATTTTAGTTCCGTTACATCATGTACGGATCCAACGATTTCCACCACCTCATTGCCTTGTTCAATAGGTGACAAATCGATGAATAAAAGCCTGCCGCTAAGTTCTATTTCATAATTTACTCTATTTCCGTTAAATGCCTTTTCATATTGGGTATGTTTAATAGCTGCAATTTCAGGTGAAAAAACATCATTAGGTGCTTTATTAAATAGAATTTCTGTATTTATGCCTAATTGATTAAGAAGCTTCCCTTCTGACATGGTATAAATAAAGTTTCCATTCTCATCCTTTCTCACTTTAAATACACCATTTTGCAGGTTTTTAACGGTATGATTAAAGTCATCTTTCAGTTTTTGAATCTGATTATTCTCTGTCATATTTTTCCAATACCGATAAGCCCCTGAATCTTTTCATCTATTACAATAGGTGTTGCTGTTATATAAAGGTCTATAAATTTTCCACTTTTCGTTTTAAATGAAGTTTCAAACCTCTCAATGTTCCCCTTTTTTACATTTTCAAAGTATTTGCTGATTCTCTCTATGTCATCCACTTTCAATAAAGTAACAAAAGACATTTGAACTAACTCTTCTCTTGAATATCCAGATAAATTCACGGCTGAATCATTAACGTATAGGAAATTGCCTTCTAAATTTAATACATAACTTGCATCAGGATTCGAATCGAAGAGTGATTTATACAATTCAAGTTGTGAATAGCTAATGTGGTGTATCTCTTTAAGCAAATCGATCCCGCCTCTGTTAAAAATCTTCGTACTTAAAAATACCATGTTGGTAATTTATATTGGAATGGTAAATGTTGAACAAAATATAAGCATTACATTGATTGCTCATGGTGTATCATACCGTGTAGCTTTCTAAATGTGGGTAATGGAAAATCCAGTTTCTTCCAGTTCGTTTTGCCATGTACAGTCCTTCGTCCGCTTGATGAATCAGCTGTCGAACAGAAATCATGTTCTTTTGGTTGACAGTAGCGGAACCGATGGAAACCGTTACTTTTAATTCCACATCCTCATTTATTAAAAATACGCTCTGTTCTACATTTTTACGTATTCTTTCTGCAATCGTTCTAGCAGAAGCGGAATCACAAGCCGGCATGATTACACTAAATTCTTCTCCTCCATTACGGGAGACTACATCCACAGAACGGCATGACTGCATAAGAATATGACCAATCTGTTGCAGTACTTTATCCCCAGCAGGATGACCGTACATGTCATTTACCTGCTTGAAATGATCAATGTCTATATATAGTAGAGATAATTCTTCTTGATGTTCTTTTACCTTTAAGAAGGCAGAATCTATAGCATGATTAAATAATCGAACATTATTCAAACCAGTGAGGGAGTCTTTTTCAGCACCCTCTTTCAATCTTGCATAGTCGTCATCGCTACGCCAAAGGTAGGATTTAAACAGATAAGTTCCATAAGTAGCACAAACAACAGCAAGGGCATATTGGGCGAATACGATCAATGCTTTTCTAAAATCGGGTATAACGAAGTCAATTGTAATACCGAGAATGGCGACGAATGAGACAGCCATAAAAATCCACTTTTTCTCTATTTTCATGCTTGAATGAGAAATGAAGGAAAAGGCTATTGCAGATACAGTAAGAACAACGATGTTAACTAGGGCAGAGTGGGAGATTGGATACAATGCTAATCCACAAATAATAATGATGCTTGTCGCCACAAGAGTGGAAACCCATCCACCAAGATAAGCCGCTATCATCATAGGAATACTTCTAAGATCAATAAGCACACCGCCTTCTAAGGGAATGCCAAATTGCATGAGAAGTACACCGAATCCCCCTTGTAAAACTCCAACAAGGTTTCTCCTTTTAGTGGGGGACATGGATGAAACTTTGGTTCTATAAAGATATTGATGTATCAGAAAAATCCCTGTACATAATATAGAAAAATTTATAAAAAAGTCTTTTAAAACCATTATCCTCAACAAAATCCTTTCCTAATGATACTCATTTACTACTATTGATTGATACAATAGGTAATTCTCTCCTTTGTTTATCTTAAATGCTTTTATCATCTTGAACATGGAGACAATGCTTTGCGGTTGCAGTCCATCCTTTTGTTTAAATCTCAAATAGGCTTTTAAGTCATGTGATGTAATGCTTTCTAATTCTGTGATTGCTCTTTTCTCTTTTAAGAAAAATTTTAATTGCTTGTACTCCTGACGTTTGTTTTTCATCGTCTTTTCTGAATATTCTTTGGCTTGACAATGATACAGATATTCCTCTAAAACATCTTCTAACAACAAACAAAAAACCACCTTTCTTTGGTTTAGTTTCCAACAGAAAAAGTGGTTTTGGTATTTAAAATGAAAGATTAACCAAAAATGAGAAAAATTTTGACGAAAGATTCACTCTACAGGGATATGCGGAGGAAAAATTCATTCTCAAAATTTCTACCAACCAAATGAAAAACCCTTGTTCTATAAGGGTTTCAAGTTACTACTCATTTAATTTGTTTGTTCATCGCTTGCATCATTTGGTTAATTTTCTTTTGGGATGGCTTCATGCCCATTTGCATCATCATCATTTTCAACATTTGCTCATTAATTGGCGGATTTTTCTTTAAATAGCTCATCATATATTTACGAGCAATGAAAAATCCTAGTGCTATCCCAGCTAAAAGAGCTAGAACACCAACTAGAATAAGTTGCCACATAGTACTATTTCCTCCTTCGTGTTGTCTAAATTACAGTGTACTAAACCCAGTGTCATTATACAATATGTGAATGTGATTTTCCCTCTATTTTATGCAAATTTTTCGCTGTTTAACAGGGTTTAGCCACCCATAGACATGATTTTCAAAGTTCATCGCCAAAAAACATGGACTTATTTTTCTCAATACTTCAAAAAATCCAGCCTCCGCTTCAACGGTTCCTTCTGCTTCCATGTAAATATACTCATGCTTTAACAATAGACGCGCCAAACCGTTTTCTGTTTTAAATCCATATTCTCCACTGGAAAAAGAGATCAAGCCATGACTATGCCCTAATTTGTTTTCTATCATTAATTGCAACTGCAAAATGGGAATTTTTTTTGTAATATACTCAATTTGCTTCTTTACATATATATCATGGTCTTTACCGGACGTTTTATACTCTAAAAACAGCTGATACATGATATCCTCTTTTTGAAAGTAATGAATTGCAAATTCATCTTCTATTAGGTAAATATCATATTTCCTCATAGACCATCCCCCCATTATACATTCTCTTATCCCTATTGTATAATGCATGCTTTGCAAGGCTTGTCTATTGGCGGAAAAATGATGCACTCTTTTTGTCGAACCTGTTCTGATTCCGTCATGTTCTGCACTCTCTCCTACACGGTAATCGATCCTATAATAAAGAAAAAACAAGCCGGAAATGCCGGCTTGTTTTTCTCTCAAGGCTATTGATTTAATAGTCGTTTTACTTGTGCTACGACGTTTTCTGCCGTGAAACCATACTCTTTCATGATTACATTGCCAGGAGCAGAAGCACCAAAACGATTGATGCCGATCACAATACCCTCATCACCTGTATAACGTTCCCAGCCAATTGTTGATGCCATTTCAATGCCCACACGTTTTTTCACAGACTTAGGAATAACACTTTCTTTGTACTCTGCTGATTGGGCTTCAAAACGATCCCACGAAGGCATGCTGACAACCGATACATCGATTCCTTCAGATGCCAATGCTTTTTGCGCTTCTACTGCTAGGCCTACTTCAGACCCTGTCGCTAAAAGCAGCGCGTCCGGCTGTTCTTTGCCTGCCGGTGATACAACATAGGCACCCTTTGATACACCTTCATACGCTTTTTCTTTTGTTCCTTCTATAGTCGGAAGGTTTTGGCGTGTTAAAACAAGTACTGTTGGTTTATCCGTT
Organism: Bacillus songklensis; assembly: GCF_042649685.1. Classification (NCBI taxonomy): domain Bacteria; kingdom Bacillati; phylum Bacillota; class Bacilli; order Caryophanales; family Bacillaceae; genus Bacillus; species Bacillus songklensis. Next base: position 187,204 of record NZ_JBHRZT010000007.1, read on the forward strand.
GATTCTACCGCTAAGCGCCAAGCCGCAGCTGTTTCGTTTCCATCTGCCGGGCGGATGATTGATAAATCCGGCATTGCGCGCAAGGCAGGAAGCTGTTCAATCGGCTCGTGTGTAGGACCGTCTTCTCCAACCGCAATACTGTCATGAGTAAATACGTACGTAACAGGAAGTTTCATTAACGCAGCAAGACGGATAGCCGGGCGCAAGTAATCAGAGAATACAAAGAATGTACCGCCAAATACTTTTAATCCGCCATGTAAGGCCATACCATTTAAGGCTGCACCCATCGCAAATTCACGAACGCCAAACCAGATGTTACGACCGCCATAGTTGGATGCCTGGAAGTCATCTCCACCCTTGATCGTCGTTTTGTTGGAACCTGCCAAGTCAGCTGATCCCCCAAAGAAAAACGGAACTGCTTTTGCAACAGCATTTAACGCTTCACCTGAAGAAGCACGAGAAGCAAGACTTGTACCTTCTTCATAAACCGGCAGCTCTTTCTCCCATCCTTCCGGAAGTTTTCCTGCTGCCGCCAATTCGAATTGCTCCGCTAATTCAGGATATTTTTCTTTATATTGAGCGAACAATTGATTCCATTCTTCTTCCTTCTTCTGACCCGCTTCTGCAATGACAGAACGAAAATGATCATACACTTCCTGTGGAACATGGAAGTCTTCTTCAAAGGTCCACTTGTACGCCTCTTTTGTCATCTTAAGTTCTGCTGCTCCAAGCGGTGCACCATGTACATCCGATTTTCCTGCCAGGTTGGGAGAACCGTAACCGATTACTGTTTTTACCTCAATCAATGTAGGACGATCCAAATCAGATTTCGCTTCCTCCAGCGCTTTAGCAATTTCCTGGATATCATTGCCGTCTTCTACACGAATAACTTGCCAGCCATATGCTTTAAAGCGCTGCTCTACATTTTCGGAGAACGCAAGATTTAGCTCGCCGTCCAATGAAATGTCATTTGAATCGTATAACACAACTAGACGACCAAGTTTTAAGTGAGCGGCTAATGAAGCAGCTTCTGCTGAAACACCTTCCATTAAATCCCCATCACCACAAATGCTGTATGTAAAATGGTTCACAATTTCTAAGTCTTCTTTGTTGTATGTAGCAGCTAAATGACGTTCTGCCATCGCCATTCCGACAGCCATGGCAACCCCTTGACCCAGAGGACCAGTTGTCGCTTCAACGCCCGGCGTATGGCCGTATTCTGGGTGTCCAGGTGTTTTGCTGCCCCACTGGCGGAAGTTTTTAATGTCATCCATTGATACATCATAACCAGCAAGATGTAATAAGCTGTATAACAACATAGAACCATGTCCTGCTGACAACACAAAACGGTCACGATTAAACCAATGTGGATTTTTTGGATTCTGATTCATGAATTGCGTCCATAAGGTATATGCCATTGGGGCAGCTCCCATTGGCATTCCCGGATGTCCTGAGTTTGCTTTTTCAATTGCATCGATTGACAAAGTACGAATCGTTGCAATGGATAGATCTTCAATACGATGTTCCATCTTGTTCCATCCTTTCATTTAAGAACTATGCTTCAATCACTATCATACTAATGATTACTTATTTTGTACAACAATTCACACAAAATTGCTATCACTTTTACATTTTCTGTGGAAAAAGAAACAATTATACAGAACCAAACGGAATAAAAAGGGGAATGGCTCAAAAGGCCGAAAAACCATACCTTCTGAGTCATCCCCCGGAAAAGACTCGGTGCAGAAAATCCAACGAAATCAAGAATTTTTCTGGCGAATCCTTTCTGTAAAAGCATTTCTGACTGCCTCCCTATAACTTACGGGGACAGTTTCTTTCACGTACGTATATATAAACCATTTTGCGGCATAGGTTAATGAATTAATGCATGCGTTTCCTCTTTTTGCTTTCTTTGAGCTTATTAGGTGTGACATCATTCCCTTTTTCATCAACAACTTTAATAGAGTGAAGATGGTTGGTCATAGACTTACGAAACTCTTTCAAATATTCTTGGCGAAGCACTTGTTGTTCTCCAGCTTCTTCCGGTGTAAGTCCTTCACTCTTTGACTTTTTTGATAAAAAATTAATTCGTGCCATTTTTTCCGGTGATAACATCCATATAACTCCTTATTATTTTCTTCTACCAAGTATATGTAGTCATCTTACTAAACCAATTTCTATTAAGCAAGTGATTCATCTTGATTCTTTATGTACTCTTGATAGCGTCGATGTACAGTCGCTTTTGACACATGATAACCGAATCCCCTTAATGTAGCTGTAATTTCCTCAAAGGTCATTTCGTTTCGTCGTAAACGAACGATTTCTTCAATCGGTACTTCTTTTCGATCTCTTCCTGCATTTTCCCCGACGTTTTTTAAGTTTTTCTCCGGACGGTAGCCTTTTTCAACGGCACGTCTCATTCCTCTGCGAATTTTAGCATTATGAAGCTTGCGCTGATATTCTTCCACAATGCTAATAATTTCAAGCATCATGGAATCTGACTCTGACAGCTGAAGCTTCCCGTAATGACTAATGGTATATACTTGAATGTTCTCTTTGATGAAAAAATGCAATAAGGCGATTCTTGCATGACCTCTTCCAAGCCTTGTTTCATCCTGTACGAGCAAGACATCTATCTGTTCTCGCTGCACTGCTTCGATTACTTCCATCATACCGTCACGATCAATATCAAAGCCGCTTGCCTTTTCCTCCACTATTTGGGCAACCTGGAATGAATACTGATCTGCAAGTTGCAACAGCTCTTCTCTCTGACGCTCAAGGGATGTCTCTTGTGTATCTTTTTCCGTACTGACTCGACAGTAAATGATTGCTTTCAATCTCTATCACTGCTTTCCTAATTACTTGCCAACATTTGTCCTTCTTGAAAATCTTTCTTTAAAATTGGGATATAAATTTTTTCACCTGGCATAATCGTTTTATATTCAAGATGGTTCTCCGTCTCTACCCATTCCACAAACTCATGTGAGGATAAATGATGCTGTTCTCTATACTTTTGACCCAATTCCCACAGAGTATCTCCTGCACTGATGGTAATAGTTGCATAGTTTTCAAGGTTAGGACCTTTGGCGAACGATGTTACGAAATAGGTAAACACTGCTAAAATCATAAAAAAGATTGCATAGTATGTAAAGGTCTGTAACGCCTTATTCAATTCCATCACCCCATAATCAGAATATCTGTTCTCATTTTAATACGAACATTTGTTTTGAGTCAATATATTTTCGAACTTATGTTTGTATCCAATTTATATACATGTTATAATGAAACCAATTAAGTCGTTGATTTGAGGTGAGAGAATGACAAAGTTATCAAAACGACAACAAGATATATTAAGCTTCATCAAAGAGGAAGTAAGGTTAAAAGGTTACCCCCCTTCTGTTCGCGAAATCGGTGAAGCTGTCGGCTTAGCATCAAGTTCGACTGTACACGGCCACCTCGCCCGTCTTGAAAGCAAGGGGCTTATCCGCAGAGACCCGACAAAACCGCGTGCAATTGAAATATTGGATACAGAGGAAACAAACCATATTGTAAAAGCGAATGTCATTAACGTACCGATCATCGGGAAAGTTACGGCTGGCCAACCTATTACCGCTGTCGAAAATGTAGAAGAGTACTTTCCTCTTCCTGATAAATACGCAGCGCCTGATGAGCAAATATTCATGCTGGAAATTATGGGTGACAGTATGATTGAAGCCGGAATTTTGGATGGCGATTATGTAATTGTCCGCCAGCAGCAAACGGCTAATAATGGAGATATTGTTGTAGCGATGACAGAAGAGGACGAAGCAACTGTGAAGCGCTTCTTCAAAGAGCAAAACTACATTCGTCTGCAGCCTGAAAACTCCACAATGGAACCTATCATTTTAAATAATGTTTCTATTTTAGGAAAAGTAATCGGTGTCTATCGCTCTATCCATTAAGAGACTGATCCATGGCATTCCAGAAACTCTTTCCGCCTATATCATTCACTTCCTTTCCATCATATCGTTTGTGACTCTGATAAGATGGCGGGATGATTCTAGAGAATGATCCAGATACTTGGTATCAAGTTTTGGGTTATTCTCTTTTTCTTGGAATATAAAACGAATGAAATGCGTTGGAATGAATCAAACAATGGTAGATTTATACGTTCTATGTAGATAGTAACTTACTTATTATTAATGAAACTCCATATCAACCTTCTTTCGATCATCTTTCATTAATTTAGGCATTTTCGCTTCAAGAACCCCAATCTTATAAGAGGCTTTTACACCTTCATGCGATACAGTGGTTGGAAGTAATACAGTCATTACCTTATTACATAATCGGATCCGTCAGTGAAAAAAGCGTATGTTAATAATTTGCATACCTTTTGGCAATATTAGCAATGAGGTGTTGTTAATGGTAAATAAATTAGCGGTATTTTTATTTATAATGCTTTTGTTCACACCCCATGTTATGGCTCAAAATAATAAAAACGTTGAAGTTTTAAACATCGAACATAATCGTGTAATAAAGACTGTTGCATCAAATCCTGCAATACAAAAGGAAGGCGAAAAATACCTAAATCGAATAACCGATATATATCGGAAGTTCAGGGTTATCCCAAACGAAGGTTATATGATTAAAATTCCATTGGAACCTTCTGTAGCGATACAAAATCAATGGATGAATGACTTAGTAAATGAAGTAATTATTATTGTTGGAGAACAGGAAGAACCTTATTTAATGGTTTTCGATGATGAAAATAATCCTCGCTTTTTCACCTTTAAAGGTGATATCGATGTTTTATTAAAAGCTTTAAACTTCCGTTCTTAAGACCTTATTACGAAATGTCTTTTTTAGGATTCATCTTTAACTAAATATTCAAATTTGGATATAAAAAATACACCCACAAATAATGTGAGTGTATAAAACAGAATCATAACATTTTGCATGTTTCCCTTCAACAAATATTCTTTATTGTAGTTGAAGGGATTCTCACACAGACCATTTATTCTCTTTAGTTGCTTATTCTAGGGGTGTTAAGTCTGATAGTTGCATTAACAAAACTTCAAATCTGTTATTTTCGTTTTTGATTTCGCAATAACCATTTGTAAATATAAACGATTCTATACAATCAATAATTATTATATCCCTTCTCTGTTTCAATAGCTTCTTTGTCTCCCACTCAAGCTACATTTCCTGCTTAATCTTTCGACATAAGCCGAGTTGCTTTCTTCTATTCATGGCTTGCATAAAATAAGTCAAGATCTAGATGAGCTACTCAACGAATTCCAAACTTGCATAGGTAGCCAATCTTAATTTATAAACCTTGAAACAAAACCCAGTATTCTTTGTTGGGAAAGACTTGGTACCGGGGCTTTATTACATTGTGCATTACTTATTACATATCTTATTTATTGTGCCTAAAGTATATATCTCAAAAATCTTGCGGAAAATACATAAATACTTGTGCTATGGGATTATATTAAATTTCCTCGAGTTAGCTTCGAGGGAGTTAAGCTGCATTTTTTATATTAATGAGGTGTAGGTATGGACAATTTTTTAACTTATACTCAAGGATTTTTAGACTATATAGAGAAATTTCTAATCTTACGAATCGCATTAATGGTCTTATTCTTAATGACCATTTCCTTTCTTATAAATCGCACGATTGACTGGTTTTTTAAAAAATCAGATTTTTTTAATGAAGAAATTGAAAAGACTATACAAGGTGTTATTCGCTCAACCTTAAGATATGGAAGCGCTGCAATCGTTGTCATATACCTAATAGGGCAATTTATAGATATTAAAGGTCTTCTTGCGGGCGCAGGGATTGCAGGTATCATTTTAGGTTTTGCCGCACAACAAATGTTAAAAGACATTCTATCAGGTATCGTCAGATTGTCTGACAAGGAATTCCGAGTGGGCAACTATGTGACATTCAATGAAACGCATTCAGGCACAATCGAAGAAACGGGCATTCGTTTTATGCAAATTCGTGAATGGTCAGGGAAACTCCTTACTATTCCGCATGGAGAAATAAGGACAATCCAAAATTATAACAAGGGTAAAATGCGTGTCATAGAACAAATAACTGTAAGTTATCAGGAAGACCCTCGGAGAATCAAGGAATTATTAGAAATAGTATGCAGCATCTGCAATGAGAAGTATGGTCAAAGCCTATTAAGACTAGAGGATGGGACACCTGAAGAAGATTTTCAATATCTTGGCATAACGGACTTAAATCCAAATCTTAAATTCGTTGGATATGAATTTTGTATTGTGGGCTTAGTGAAACCAGAATATTATTTTGAAACTTCACGCAATGTTAGGTTTGAACTAATGGCTACATTTCATGAAAATCAGGTATGTATGCCAGCGGCAAATGTGTTATATCGGGCGGAAAGGAATGCTTTTCAAACTACCGATAACTGAACCATTCAACAGATATTAGAATGCAACTTATTTAACAATAAGTAATCAATTGAATCTTATAAGTATATTGCCATATTGTTATGAGCTTTTCTTATTGAATATAAAAAACTTCTTTGTTTCCATAACCTGTCTTAATAGGGTATAATAACTTGTTTGAACCGTAATAAGGGGGTTAATAGATGAAAAGTAGAACTTCAGTAATGATAAGTATTGTTCTTGCTATGTTGGTAGCATCAATCGATACAACCATTATGAACACAACGATGCCAATCATCGCAAAAGAGTTAGGGAGATTTGACTTGTACGCCTGGTCGTTTGCGTCCTATATGATTGCAAGTACCATTCTCTCCCCTGTGGCTGGTAGATTATCCGACATATTTGGCAGGAAAAGAGTGTTCGGATTCGGGATTACATTATTTCTAACCGGATCACTCCTTTGCGGGTTATCTGCAAATATGATTCAATTGGTCATCTTCCGTGCTATTCAAGGGATAGGAGCAGGATTCATGATGCCGTTCCCTGCAATTATTGCCGGAGACCTCTTCCCTGTAGAGAAAAGAGGGAAAATCCAAGCCTTATTTACAGCAATGTGGGGGCTTTCCGCCATCCTCGCCCCTTTACTTGGAGCGTTCTTCGTCGAGTATATGACATGGAGATGGATATTCTTTGTAAATTTACCAGTTTGTTTAATCGCATTTCTGACGCTTTTACCTTACAAAGAACATTATCAGCCGAAAAAAGCGAGCGTGGATTATATTGGAGCCATCCTATTCGCTGTCGGTGTAACTTTTCTTCTCTTAGATACTGTCGTTGAGGAGAATAAAATTCTATATTTTCTATTGGGAGCAGTTTTTATTGTTATTTTTTATTTTTATGAGAAAAAACAGACTTCGCCAATCGTTCCGCTCTCTATGTTTAAAAATAAGACCATTTCATGGATTAATATTAATACATTTATTGGTACCGTTGCTTTATTCGGAACATCCAGTTACATTCCATTGTTCTTACAAAATATTGCAGGGCTCTCGCTATTTATGAGCGGTGTGGCTCTTCTTGGTGTTGCAGTTGGATGGATGTGCGTATCGGTACCTGCCGGTAAATGGATTCTAAAATATGGATATCGTATCTTGTTGATTATGGGGAATGTTTTATTGTTCTTCTCAGGAATTTTATTAATTCTGTTAAATGAAAATCATAGTTTTTGGTATGTATTCGCTGTAATGATTGTTCAAGGATTAGCTTTCGGTTTACTATCCACAGTTGGATTGATTGGATCCCAACAACTAGTGGGAGGACATGAAAGAGGGATTTCCACTTCATTCTTCATGTTTTGCCGAAACATGGGTACGGCAATTGGAGTAACGATTATGGGAGCGTTATTAACAAGTGAAGCAGATTTTATGGAAGGAATTCATCATCTATTTATATTCGGTTTCTTCGGAAGTATTTTGGCTTTACTAACATCATTCCTCATTAAGAATGATACATCTAACAAAGAAAGCAATATGGTTGCCGGAAGTAAAATAAGTTAAATTATTTACCTCAAGGGATGCATCTGCATTCCTTTATTTTTTTGAATATGCCATTGCTGAAGATATATTATTTATGTTATCTAAGACCAGTTTCCCCATTTAGTTGTTTCTTCTTCAACCTTCTCTGTTAGTATAACAAAAAGAGCAATCACTTTATTAGGCAATTGCTCTCGTTAGTTCAAAAAGAAGAAAAAGAAAAACATCTTATTAAAGAAGGATTAATATCTAATTGAATCTTAAGAATTAAAATTCTTCATCTTTCCTTTGTAATTCATCAATTCCAGGGAACCCGCCGTACCCCAATGATACTTCTCTAGAAAATCCATCAGGGATGCCTCCATCATTTGTAAGACCTTGAGGATTAACTGATCTTATATCTTCTCCGATTTGATTAAACTCACGTTTCTTAGACATATTTGATTTCCTCCTTTTTCTATAATCAACTATTAGTTTGTGAAGAAATTTCTAAATAATGATTGGTAATGATTTCCTAAAATCAATATTAATCCATATAAAGGCCATTATATTAAAGAAAAAATCATAAGATTTTTGGTCTCCATCATCAGTCGTGTTGTTAAGAAAATTTAACATTTGCGATTAATCCTTAGAAAGCATGTCCCTATTTAACGCAACGGGCGGCTTTTCCATCCATTCATTCTTAATCATTAAAGACTTTATATCTGCCTCATATTGGTATACCTGTGCAATGATCTTTCCGTATGTTGTTTTTAAATCTTTCCGTGTGCTGACTGCTGCACTGTATCCGTAATTGGCAACTCCGAATCGATTTAATTGATCAATGTGAAAGGTAATTAGCTTATCTGAGAATGGAGAAATTTTTGAATCCAGCACATGAGTATCCGAAGTCATCGAAACTGGTAGTTCATTTTGTATTAATATTTCACTTAAATCTTTTATGATAGTGGAAGATAATTCTTTGCCGCGTTCCAATAATCGTTTTAATTCAGGATTCGTTACAGATTGAATAAAACCAGTCAATAGATTTTTGCCTGTATAATTCATCAAAATATTTTTATGCAGCTCATTCGCTTCACGAGCGGTTAACTCTCGTTTATCACTGAAAAAGTTTCCTAAAAAACCCTTCTCTGCTAACGGCTTGATTTCATGTATAGATGTAATTAAAGGCGGACGCACAAAAAGACCTTTTTCTAAAAGCAGTGACACGGAACTTTCATAAAGATTCATCACATTTCTCATTCGCTCATGATAAAATTGTCTGATATCACTTCGGGCCGAATCGGCAAGTACCATAGCGGTTAAAGGCATGCCAACCTTCGCCATATTATTTAAATAAAATAAGATAAATCCATCTGTAAACATTTTCGGAGCGTTAGGGTTTAAATCTTCATTAAAACTAAATCCCTTTGGTATGGGATAGTTTTCGTTTTGAAGGACAGTTTCTAAGACATTCATGTCCGATTTAGCGGTTGATAAAGCACTCGTACATACTGATTTTATATCTTCCGATTCGGTTGTTGATTGAAGGTATTCCAAAACAACTGCCGATAAGCTGTTATTCATGTATTGTTCCCAGCTATGCGCTAATTCACCAGATGTTAATTTGGGTCGTAGTTGATCTGTTGACATCGTTTACATAACCCTCCTTTTTATATTATTATGTTTCAAGTGATTCCATTAAATACGTTTACAAGAGGGGATGGGCCTTCATTAGTTGAAACAGAAAATACCTGAAATCATTGATGGTTTTAATCGTTCACTCATTGGCGAAAGTATTTGGTAAATCATTAACCTCATGTGCGACTCTTATACCGGATTCTACTGCACCTTGAATCCAGCCAGGGGAGGTAGAAGCATGTTCACCCGCAAAATGAATCCTTCCTTCAGGAGCAGAAATGAAGGGTGCCAGTTCTATCTGCTGTTCAGGTTTAAACATCGAGAAAGCTCCGCCGGAATACGGATATTGGGCCCAACTGTGGGTGATTCCTGTTATAAACTCATTATATATATGTTGACCGTGCACGGTTGCTAAATCATCGAGTGCATTCCGAATACGATCGGCTTCCGTCAAGCTGTCCCAAGGTAACGTGTCATCTTCCCATGTGTAACTGGCTAAAATGACTCCTGACCCGGTTGTACCCGTTGGCATAAATCAAATCGTTAGGGGTACTATTGATAAACATGTTAACCGGCAAACGAAATTTGTTTATATATTCCAAGACTAAATGATGAGTAGCAGGAATACGCATTGCGCCAAGGTCTAAATATAGGTCGTCAATAAATGGAGATCTTGCCGTGTAAACACGACCTCCCACTCTGTCGTTTGCTTCTAAAATTGTCAGATGATGTCCCGCTTCTTTTAATAGTGAGGCTGCAACTAATCCTGCCATACCGGTACCCACGATAATGATTTTTTTAGGAGCTTGTGTTTTTTTCAGTCCATGTCGGATTGTTGAAATCATTTGACTAATTGACAATGGAGAATTCATGTTTATAGGCATCTCATCGCCCCTCTGTCAAATATATAATCATTCATTGAATTTTATTCAACTTCAGAGATACCTAGAAGAATATTCTACGTTTCACAAACATTCTTATTCCATTTGGAATTCCTTTGAAAAAACACTCTCCATTCTCATGTTCGTTAGGTCCAAGCAATTATAAATTAGATTCCATTTCGTTAAGATGAAAAAGGTTGGTTCCATATTCAACCATAAAGGAAACTTTCGCAATACAATAAGCGTACCGGGCAAAATAGTTCAAAAAACCAACAAAAAGGAGTATTATTTAAATGTCGGCTATATATTTTTCACTTCTTTCAGAGACTAGAAGATGTGTTTTTCTAGTCTCTTTTGGTGTCATACTTGATGGTTTAATTTTTTGACTTATATTAGCCGATAATTTATAATTAAAAAATCTACTGTCCCGGTAGCTCAGTAGGATAGAGCAACAGCCTCCTAAGCTGTAGGTGTGAGTTCGAATCTCGCCCGGGACGTTTTATTTAAAGTTTTTTGCATAGTGTTTCCCCTTCTTTAAATAGCCATTTCCCCTTTTACATGCAAATGATGTATCTGTCGCTTGAAGCGCCCCCCTCCTGTGAATTGTTATTTTATCTACCCCAAAGTAAAGCAATAGCGCCAAGTAATCCGATCAAACCAACAAAACCCATTACTATAATTCCAGCATCCACATTCTGCACCTCTCTCTATCATCTACAATTGGTTATGAAACATTTTTTGTTCATTTATAACAGGCTTTATTACTTTAAGGGTCAGCAATCGTACTCTCATTCGAGCAGGGCAAATAACAGCCTTATCTGATGCGCACTTTTATTTTTGCCATTGCCGTCCAGTTTCTCACTTGTAGGCTTTATCATGATTGGATTAGGACTAGCACCGATATTCTTTTAAGGGAGAAAAATACAAGTCTGAAAAAATCAGCCAAAATAATATAGATAAAGGACATTCGAGTTTTTTTGAAAACCTCCATGACTACGCCATTAAGGAATAGTATATACCCGATTTAAATACCCATTCAGATTTGAAGTTATATCGGCCGTCTCTTTTCTAAAATCATTAAGTCACTTCAAGTCTTGATTTATCTAGGTTCTCTTTGTTTGTATTAACGGGTAGTTTTATATAAAATCAATTGATCATCATAAGTTCGTGACTCGGAAACTTTGAATCGGTTAGGTAAACGAATTTTTGAATGATGATTCCACAGCAGTGGAATTTTTTTGTTTTAAACGAATTCGTTAAACATCCAAGTTTTAAAATGCAATCGATGATAATACAAATAAATTGTTCGATTTTTTTATTTTAAAGGAGTGGATGAATATGGGAGTACGTCCACGTTTATTAGGCCTTACGATAAACCCGGCTTCCATTGTCCTGCCGGACGGTACAACGCAGGAACTCACTACCTTAAACGTGCGGGCTACCGAGTATTCCGTTGGCGATAGCGGACCGAATGCCATGCCGGCCAGAGCCTGTGGAGGGTACCACTCTTTAAAAGGTACGACAAGATTAGGTGAATTCTTCCATTGGTCCTTATGTTTTAATTCTAGCATCTTTAAAACTACCATTTTGAATTTGACATAATGAATGAATAGATTCGTTTTGTAATACAATTAAATCGCGCAAAATTGTATAAACTCCCACCTCCTAATCTTTTCAGCACCTAAACGATCTATCTCCTGCGAGTTCCTTATAATCCGATCCCTTTTATGTGAATTTATCATTTGGTCGTGAAACTTAACCTACCTTTGTGTTTCCTCATGCCCAGTTCGTACCCTTCACCAATTTTCATTTATTTTTATGAATTACATCCAAAGTATTAGACAGAATAACTAAGGAATGATATTACTACACCTATTTCCTTAGATAAGGCGGTGAAAACATGACAAAAAAAGGGATTCAAAATTCAAGTGTTGAACAATTGAAAAATGACCATGAAACCGAGACTGCTTTCAAAGTAGATAATCCTAAGAATCATGGAACAAAGAAGAACCAGAAAAGCGACACTGCTCTTTAACAGAGCCCGCTTATAAAAAACAAAAATAAAAGAGACCTCTTGAGTCTCTTTTATTTTTGCTTTTTATTAATTACATATTCAAGATAATCAATAAACTTTTTGTATATATCGATTTCAGTTTCTAACACTTTAAACTCCGTATATTCTTTTTCATTTAAACTATAAGAGTCCTTGTTGTATCTTTCTCTATATGGCTGCACTGTTCGTTCCCTGTCATTTAACCTTTGTTGATAAGAATGGATAACATCCTCCATTTTCACCTTCACTTTAAAGTCCCCCTTGGTTCCATAAAATGTTTACTCACTAACATTTATATGGGATAAATGGGGAATGGACACAGTTATATACACTTATTAATGAGCCTATTTTAATTGTTCTGAATAAAAAGCAAAGAGGCACTTTATAGCGATCTTAGTTTAAATAAAACCCGTCTTTTACTGTAACGTTAGCATACATTCTAATCCAAATTTTGCTGCACCTCCATGCAATTTCAACTACTTATTAAAACATCTAAACTGTATATTGCTTCCAATTGATTGTGCAGTTGTTCCTGTATTCGGATATCCTCATTCAAATTTTCTAATCGTACTTTTATAAATTCAAATAGAATAACAAAAACTAACAGCTGGAGGTGTATGTAATGACAAGAAGATTGATTGCGGACTTAAATGACAAGCAGCGGGAAAAGGTTAGAGCATTAGAAGAAGAGTTAGATGTTGAGCTTGTTCCTTTCACAAGAAGTGATAAAGAAAAACAGGGTGAGTACTATGATTTGTATGAGGATGACCGGCTCTAGCCGCTGCTAAAAAGCGACAGCTTTAATCATGGGCTTTCCCTTGTCACTTTGTTTCCAAATAAATCCCCCCTTAACACCAGGCAGTGTCAAGGGGGTTATCTATATTAATACATGGACATATCTTCCACCGCTGTATTAGGGCTTTCAGCGATTATTGTGAAATCAGCTTTATTATTTTCTGTCTTCAAATACGTTGGTGCTGTCTACTTAATTTATCTAGGCGTTAAGACACTATGGTCATTGAGGAAAAAGGAAGAAGCAGCGACCGCCGAAATGAACGCAGAAAGCACTAGCTCTAGAAAAGGCTCATAATTAAATTGTTTTTATAAAGGTAAGACCCTTGAGTTTCCTAAATTTAAGGGTCTGATTTTGTTGCCAGAATAAAAAAGATCTAGTACATGCGGCTAGATCCTCTTTGTAACATCTTCTCTTATTGATTCAATAATATTGTCTGATAAATTTGCCGGAATGGATGTATCATCCTCAAAAAACCAGGTATTAATTATTTCAAGGTCTGCTTTTTTAAACGTAATGCTATAATCTTTATTATTGTGAGTAAAATCAACTGTGACCGATTCTTCGCCTTGAAACCCGTCATCAATAATCATGTGTTTTATTTCATATGGCTTCACGATGTACTCTCCTTTTTATTATTCTTTTAATATGTATAGAATGAACTTTATATTGTTGTTTATTCATTTTTTCAACCAACCTGCCTAGATTCTCAAATCGAAAAGGCAGCATCACTATTAAAGTAACGCCACCCGTTCGTTGAACAAGCAAAGGAGCTGCCGCAGCAACCCCCACTCTTGAACTCCCCCCGTTAGTCATAAAACTCAGAAGAATCATGATGTTAGTTCTTAATTACCTTTGCCACTCCTAGAGCCAAATGCTTCCAAAGTATTTCTTCCACTGAGTAAAGCAACCATATCCAGCATGCAAACGCCTCCAATATGTTGCGATAATGCAACATAATAGGGATTATCGGACGTTCATTAACTGACATTTAGAACAGAATCGGACAACCTTTCATATTATGTATTATCAAGAAAAAAGAGAAAGGTAAAAATAAGAAGAAATTCCCATGAATGCAGATGCAACTTATGATGTACTCCTCTCGGTCCTTGCATACCAAAGATTACGCTAACTCTTCCCCGGTCTCCTCTAAAAAGATTTAAAATCCTCCTGTTTTACTGGCTATGATTAGCGCCCTTTGATTGCTATTTTTTTATCTATCATATTTTTTGACAAGCACACAATCACTTTTTCTATTAACGAATAACATATATAGAAAATAAAGAAAGGATGATTAAAATAAAAAATTATTGTATTTATTACAATCATAGAGATGGTAAGTATTATTTGGACAAATCCTATCCTCACAAGAAAAATAAGAAATGCCCTTATAAAGAGTTTGACTTAGCAGACGATAACCACCGAACCGTTGCTACAGGCACTTTAGATGTTTGTATAATCGTTTTGCCAGGGGCTCAAGTTGACAGAAATCCTACGGATACTCAGACCACGATTCCCAATCGTGTAAGGAGAGAAATAGCTGCTGCCAATAGGATATGGCAAAGACGTGAAAATGGGAGACTTGTCCAAGGTGTCAGATTCAATGTAGTACGTTCATTTGTTTACCTAGAAAATATCAGTGGAATAGTTAGCAATGCAGAAAATTTCCCGACCAGAGAAAATAGTCATATGACAATGGTACAAGCCATGCTTAGAACTGGACGAGCAGTTTGTCCAAACGCTGATGTATACGTATTTTATATGAATGGAAATAGATTTGGACCAATTAATTCTGATTATTCATCCACTGTTGCCATAACTTATAACTCTTTCCCAATTATTATTATGACAAATGCAAGTACAAGTGATTATCTTCTTGCGCACGAATTGGGCCATTTTATGTTTATCACCAATCGTTTTAATAGGACAGCGGATCCAGAGCCATTTAGTACAACGGATAGAAATCACAATAGAACACCTACTAATCTTATGTTTCCTAGTCCTGATTCTTGGCCGCCAGTTCCAGATATTACAGCTGACCAGATATACAAAGCATTGAACAGTCGTGTCTTTTACGACTAATATTTCATTATTTATCGGACTCGTTCATGAAAAAGTTTTTCTAACAGCTCATGAATCTTAGAAAATCCCGGTACTGATCCAGGATATATGTTGTTGAATATGCTTCTATAACACAGCTGAAATACGAATTAATTGTAAAAGAATACCTGCCCTTTCATAAATGAATCTCCTTTCAATTAAACGGAACCTTTGCCCCCCCATACTCCTGTCCCATAAAGATTTCCCTTGTAGATAGAATTAGCTGCATGTCCATTTTCCTTTCGGCAAAGAGTGGACCCCATTATAAACTTAATCAATTTTCTTAAGCAACATATTTTTAAAAATGAATAAAAAGGAGTATTATGTAAATGTCGGTTATATATCTTTACACCCCTTGTAGAGAGCGGAGACTAGAAAGGATTACCCTTTCTGGTCTCTTTTGGTGCAAAAAATATGACCAATAGAATCTACCTTCCATTCTGTAATGAGGTAGTAAAATCTAATCCTTTTGCGAATTCTATAAATAGGAGCGTTAACCTGTCCCGGCAGTAGTTTCCTCCAATAGGAACCCCCAATTCCCACTGCTGTCGATAGGCTTTTAACACTCCAAAATGTGGTCAACGGTAGCTTTCAACTGAAAATTAAGCATAAAAAAAGAAACCTTGATATGACTGCGAATGCAGTCGTACCAAGGTTTCTTGCTTTATTAATACATGGACATATATTGTTCGCGTTCCCAAGGATGGACTTGTGTACGGAACATATCCCACTCGATTTCTTTCGCTTCTACAAAGTGTTCAAAGATATGTTGACCCAATGCAGAAATGATAACCTCATCTGATTTCAAGTTATCCAATGCTGCCGCTAAAGTTGCAGGTAAATCAACGATACCAGCTGCTTCGCGCTCTGCCTTAGACATCACATAAATGTTACGGTCAACCGGTTTTGGAGCTGCTAATTTGTTTTTGATTCCGTCAAGACCAGCTGCTAACAATGCAGCTAATGCTAAGTATGGATTAGCTGCCGGATCTACGCTGCGCACCTCAACGCGTGTACTTAAGCCGCGAGAAGCCGGGATACGGATTAACGGGCTGCGGTTACGTGCAGACCATGCTACATAACAAGGAGCTTCGTAACCTGGTACTAAGCGTTTGTACGAGTTCACTGTCGGATTTGTTACAGCTGTAAAACTTGGTGCATGTTTTAAAATACCTGCGATAAAGTGCTTAGCTGTATCACTTAATTCTAAATCGCTTTTTGTATCGTAGAATGCATTCACGCCGTCTGTGAATAAAGACAAGTTGCAGTGCATACCAGAACCGTTTACACCGAACAATGGTTTTGGCATGAATGTAGCATGTAAACCGTGCTTACGTGCAATAGTTTTAACGACTAATTTAAAAGTTTGGATATCATCGCAAGCTTTTAAAGCATTCGCATATTTAAAGTCGATTTCATGTTGGCCTGGTGCTACTTCATGGTGGGAAGCTTCGATTTCAAAGCCCATTTCTTCGAGTTCTAATACGATATCGCGGCGGCAGTTTTCACCTAAGTCTGTTGGAGCTAAATCAAAGTAACCGCCTTTATCGTTTAGTTCTAATGTTGGTTCGCCTTTTTCATCCAACTTGAACAAGAAGAACTCTGGTTCTGGCCCTAAGTTGAAGTCAGTGAAACCTAGCGCTTCCATCTCTTTTAACATACGTTTTAAGTTGTTGCGCGGATCTCCTTCAAATGGTGTGCCATCTGCATTATAAATATCACAAATAAAGCGGGCTACTTTACCTTTTTCGGAAGTCCAAGGGAAAATAACGAATGTATCAAGATCTGGGAACAAGTACATATCAGACTCTTCAATACGTACAAAACCTTCAATGGAAGAACCATCAAACATCATTTTGTTATCAAGTGCTTTCTCTAATTGGCTGACTGGGATTTCTACGTTTTTGATCGTACCTAAAATATCAGTGAATTGAAGTCGAATGTATTTTACATTCTCCTCTTGAACTATTCTTACAATATCGTCTTTTGTGTACTTTGACATCGTTTTATCCTCCCCTTATTCACTCAAACTATATTTATAAGTATACCCCCTATTGAAGTATACAAATACCTTAATGAAAAAATCTGGAGATGTCTCCTTGATTTAAAGCAGCACGGTTAAAGCGGCCTGCCTGCATCAATTCGGCACGAAGAAGTTTCCGAAGTTCTTCATCAGAAAGTTCTTTGCTCGTTTCTTTAATAGGCTCGTTCGGCTCAAGCTTCCCTTCCGCTTCTTTCACCTGGAAAATCTGCCTGATTCCTGCCAGATTTACACCTTGTTCAATGAGAAGTTTAATTTCTAGTAGTTTATCTATATCATTGAAAGAAAATAAACGTCGATTCCCTTCCGTTCTTGCCGGAGCAATCAGTCCATTTTCTTCATAATAGCGAATCTGACGAGCGGATAACTCTGTTAATTGCATGACAATACTGATTGGAAACAGCGGCATATTACGTCTAATATTGTCACCCATCTCAGTTCCTCCTTCGTCTAACTTATTTTTATTTTATGTCATGTTAGATTTTCTGTCAATAAAACGTTATATTTTATTACATCATTTTTTTATGATTCAGCAAGAAGACTTTCTTACAACTGAATTAACTTGTGTTCAATTAAACGATCGATCGCTGAACAAATGGCTACTTTAACATGGGCATATGTCAAACCTCCCTGGATATAGGCAACATAAGGAGGACGAATTGGACCATCTGCTGTCAATTCAAGACTTGCTCCTTGAATGAACGTACCCGCTGCCATGATCACATCGTCTTCATATCCAGGCATGTAGTTCGGATATGCTGTAACATGGGAGTTGATCGGCGAAGCGTACTGAATCGCCTGGCAAAACGTCACCATCTTATCACGATCATCAAACCGGACCGATTGAATTAAGTCGGTACGTTTATCATTCCATTTCGGTTCTGAGTTTAAACCGATTTTTTCAAGCATGGCTGAAGTAAAGACAGCTCCCTTTAACGCTTGTCCGACCACATGGGGAGCCAAGAAGAATCCTTGGTACATTTCCTGTAAGCTATAAAGAGTAGCCCCCGCTTCCGCTCCAATACCCGGCGTCGTCATACGATAGGAACAAGCTTCCACCCATTCTTTTTTCCCGGCTATATATCCTCCGATTTTAGCCAATCCGCCTCCCGGATTTTTAATAAGTGATCCGGCCATCAAATCCGCTCCAACATGTGTCGGCTCCATGGTTTCGACAAACTCTCCGTAACAGTTATCTACAAATACGACGACGTCCGGCTTGATCGATTTGACAAATTCAATCATTTCTTTAATTTCTTCCACCGTATAGGAAGGACGAACACCGTACCCTTTCGAGCGCTGAATCCCAATCATTTTTGTGTTTTCATGAATGGCATTACGCACTGCTTCGTAATCCACTCGCCCTTCTTTTGTTAAGTCAACAGCTCGATAACCGATATTGAACTCACGAAGTGACCCTACGCCTGAACCGCGAATTCCGACGATTTCTTCTAACGTGTCATACGGCTTTCCCGTCATATAAAGAAGCTCATCTCCCGGACGCAGCACACCAAAGAGCGCAATTCCAATCGCATGGGTACCTGATATAATTTGCGGGCGGACAAGACAGCTTTCGGCTCCAAATACATCCGCGTACACCCTTTCAAGAGTGTCACGTCCCATGTCGTCATACCCGTATCCGGTGGACGGGATGAAATGGGAATCACTCACTTTGTTTTGTTGAAAACTTTTTAACACGCGAAATTGATTAATGTCAATTACTTCATCAATTTTTTCATGTACTTCTTTTATTTGTGCTTGTACTTCTTTCGCTAAAGCCGCAATGACTTCGCCGTTTTTTAATTGTTCGAACATGCTTTAACTCCTTTTACTTATGATACTCTCTTAGTTGTGAAAAGACAGGATGATCGCGGTGTACATGCCCTTGACACGCGTATACGTTTCGTTCTTCACTGAACCGGATAAAATCGATGATGGTTTCCGCCTTTAATGTCGCCAGCAATTTCCCTTCATGGGCTGGCAGCATCACATCATAATGTTCCATTTGCTGTTTCATATAATGTTCAAGCGTCATCCCCAGCTTTCTTAAATCTTCTGGCCTCAATGCACTCATGGCAAGCGATTGATTTGTCGTTGGCACAAAGTCAGGATGCTGAATATCCTGTTTGTTATAAACCGTCAGCATCGGGGTTCCGGATACCTCAAGCTCCTCCAACAGACGTTGAACCGTTTTTTGATGATTAAAGTAATCAGGATTTCCTGAATCGACCACATGCAAGATAAAATCAGCTTCTTTTACTTCCTCCAACGTGGAACGGAATGCGGCCACAAGCGTCGTAGGCAAATCCTGAATAAAACCGACCGTGTCTGTTAACAGGACATTGTAACCGCATGGCAGCACATACTTTCTTGTCGTCGGATCCAATGTGGCAAATAACTGGTTTTCCTCATAAATGCCAGCCGCGGTCAAACGATTGAACAACGTGGATTTTCCGGCGTTCGTATATCCTACGATTGCGATTTGGAAGGTATGATTGCGCTTGCGGCGCTCACGATAGCGTTCTCGATGATGCACGATCGTTTCTAATTGATTCTTAATTTCATCAATGCGGCGGCGAATATGACGACGGTCACTTTCCAGCTTCGTTTCACCAGGCCCTCTTGTTCCGATACCGCCTCCAAGGCGAGAAAGAGACGTTCCTTGTCCTACTAATCGCGGCAGCAAATACTCCAGCTGGGCTAACTCCACTTGCAGTTTCCCTTCCCGTGTTTGAGCACGCTGGGCGAAAATGTCCAAAATTAGCTGTGTGCGATCGATAATCCGTGCCTGCAGCTTCTCCGATAAGTTTCGAATCTGACTGGGCGATAATTCATCATTAAAAATGATTAAATCAGGTTCAAGTTCTTCTTCTAACTGAACCAGCTCTTCAACTTTTCCTTTTCCGATATATGTAGAAGGATGAACACGGTCACGCTTTTGCGATGTCCTGACAAGTACTTCCGCTTGGGCGGTTTCCGTCAAAGACGCCAGTTCATCCATCGAATAGTTAAAACGAAAATCATCCAATTGATTTAATTGGCACCCTACTAAAATGGCTGTTTCTTTTTCATTTCTCAGTTCAATGACCAAACAAATATCCTTCCTTTACTATAAAAGTTATAAACTATTCCTATCATACCAAAAACAAACTGAATTCTCCACAAATGGTAGATATGACAGGCTTTTTTCAAAAAAGCATTGAAATTCGGGCATGATGAATTTAAAATTTGAGATGGTTTATATCTATCATTCAACATAAGGGGGATGGAGACATGACATGGGAAGTTTTGAGCATTATCGGAACGATTGCTTTCGCTGTCAGCGGGGCCATTGTCGCAATGGAAGAAGAATACGATATTTTAGGCGTGTATATATTGGGAATTGTAACAGCATTCGGCGGGGGAGCCATTCGTAATTTATTAATTGGCGTACCCGTATCAGCCCTTTGGGAACAGGAAATGTTATTTCAAATTGCCA
This sequence comes from Bacillus songklensis, assembly GCF_042649685.1. Lineage (NCBI taxonomy): Bacteria > Bacillati > Bacillota > Bacilli > Caryophanales > Bacillaceae > Bacillus > Bacillus songklensis. Next base: position 208,098 of record NZ_JBHRZT010000007.1, read on the forward strand.
TTTTATCGATGACGGCCGTCTTTTTGTTTCCAAATAACTTATTAAGGCATTGGAAAAGATGGGGAAATTTCTTTGACGCCATTGGATTATCCGCTTTTGCCATTCAAGGGGCACTGTTTGCCGCTGAAATGGAGCTCCCTTTAAGTGCTGCTATTGTAGCGGCTGTCCTGACAGGAAGCGGCGGAGGAATAATTCGTGACTTGCTGGCTGGCCGAAAACCAGCCGTGTTAAAAGAAGAGATTTATGCGGTATGGGCCATTATCGCCGGGATGGCAGTAGGACTTCGTATTGCGAATTCTCCGCTTGAACTTTACGCTCTATTTTTCATCATCACCCTCTTGCGTGTATGCTCTTATACGTACAATTGGAACTTGCCGATCAAATCACTTCATGTACACAAGCAAAATCATTCTTTATAAAATGAAACTTCCCCGGTTGAATGGGATAACAGAACGGATAGACCGGCACGGTTTCACTTTATCTTTTCTCAATGAAAAGGGTGAGTGAAAGGCGCATTTTTCCGATGCCTTTCGCTCACTTTTTTTCACCTCGTCCTCACTGAAGGATCATGTAAAAGTAAATCAACGCTTTTGATCGTCATTAAGTCGTCTCTCCTGTATGTCTCACCAACCAGTAAACGCATTGCCTGAGCCCGAATGGCTTTTTCGATGATATTGCGTATATAGCGGCCATTACTAAAAGCTGAAGACGTATGGCTTTTTACCATCGTTAGATGATCGCGCAGCTTCCACTCCGCTTCTTTTGAAAGTATATACTCCCTTTCCTTTAACATCAGTCCGGCAATCTCCATCAGTTGATTCACTGTATAATCCGGGAACTCAATGACAAGAGGGAAACGAGACTGCAATCCTGGATTTAAGGATAAGAAATGGTTCATTTCTCTTGAATATCCAGCTAAAATCAGCACGAATTCATTTCCTTTATCTTCCATATGCTTCACAAGTGTATCAATTGCCTCTTTGCCAAAATCCTTTTCTCCCCCCCTTGCGAGCGAGTAAGCTTCATCGATAAACAAGATCCCCCCTAATGCCTTTTTGACAAGGTCTCTTGTCTTTTGGGCAGTATGCCCGATGTATTCCCCTACTAAATCTGCGCGCTCTGCCTCAATCAAATGCCCCTTCGACAACACGTTCATGTTATAGAATAGTTTTCCAAGCAGTCTCGCCACCGTTGTTTTTCCCGTGCCCGGATTTCCTTTAAACATCATGTGCAGCACTTGCTTTCCTGCTTTCAATCCTTCTTCTTCCCGTTTTTTATTGACATACAGCCACGCATAGATTTCTCGGATTGTTTTTTTCATCTCTTCCAAGCCAATCAATGTACCCATTTCTTTTTCAATTTCTTCCAATGCGGCATGTTGAATCGGCTCTTCTTTTTTTAATTTAGTGGAAACTGGGGCGGGCGATATCTTCTTCTCTTTTTTTGTTTCATTATTTAAGACAATATTTATTTGCCCGTTGTTTTTAAGAGTGATTGGCCGTTCCAAAAGCATTCACCTCTCATTCTCCTACTAACCTTATATGTGTTAGGTGAAAGTTGATCATCTGTCGAGCTCTCCGTTATGAATAAAGAAACCTTCACTCATAGCCGGTACATAGATTGGTTATCTTTATATTGTATGATAAGGTGATTCATGTATATGTATAAGAATGTTCATTCGAAAGCTGTAAAAAATCAACATAGTTTTTTGCCAATCATCCAAAAAGAAAAAAGAGTTATCCCGAATGTGCAGGATAACTCCTTACCATAATCATCTAATCAATATTTCCGTTTAACCGTAGAGCCAGCTGGAAAAGGGTGTCCTTATGTTTCAAGACACCCTTTTTCCTGCTACTCTAATTCAACTGTGACGTTCTTCGTTGGAACAAATGTCGAAATAGCATGTTTATAAATTAACTGTTGCTTACCTTCAGATTCTAATAAAACCGTAAAGTTGTCAAACCCTTTAATTAATCCTCTTAACTGAAAACCGTTAAGTAAGAATACTGTTGCATAGACATTTTCCTTACGACATTGATTTAAAAATTGGTCTTGAATGTTGATCGATTGTTTCATCGGTCGGCCTCCTCTTTTCTCTATAAAGTACTAATTCGCTTCTTGTTGAAGCTTTCCTGCAATATATGTAAAAATTTCATCGAACTTTTCACTTAACGTACTATCCGTTAAGTCAAACCATTGAACAGGCATTTTATTGCGAAACCATGTTAGCTGACGCTTCGCATATCGTCTCGAATTTTGTTTTAATTGCTCGATTGCTTCTTCTAGTGTAAGACGATTCTCCAAAAATTCATATATTTCTTTATACCCAATTGCCTGGATAGACTGTGTATCTCTAATCCCGGCTTCATATAATCTGGTGACCTCTTCTAATAGCCCTTTCTCCATCATGATATCGACCCGCTCATTAATGCGCGCATACAACTTGTCACGATCCATCGTCAATCCCACCAATGCGACATCGTATAAAAGAACCTGTTCCTGTGCTGCGATATGCTCGCTAAACGGCTTTCCGGTTATTTCATATACTTCAAGCGCCCGAATGACGCGGCGTTTATTATTGATATGTATCTTTTCGGCACTAACAGGATCGATTTCCTTTAATCGGTTGTACAGGATGTCTATCCCTTGTTCTTCCGCCTCTTTTTCCAATCGTTCGCGAATATGTGAACGACTTTCTATCTCGTTAAATTCATAATCATAAATGACAGACTGAATGTAAAGGCCGGTTCCGCCCACAATCATCGGCATCCGCCCTCGTGCTGAAATCTCTTTGATTTTCTCACGAACAAGCTGTTGGAACTCTGCTGCCGAGAACGATTCTTCAGGATCTTTGATATCAATCAAATGGTGAGGCACACCCTCCATTTCTTCTTTCGTAATTTTAGCTGTACCAATATCCATTCCCCGATAGATTTGCATGGAGTCTCCTGAAATGATTTCTGCATTCAACGCCTTTGCCAGCATAATGCTTAATTTCGTTTTCCCGACAGCCGTAGGGCCAATTAACACAACCAGTTTCTGTTTCTCTCCCAAAATGCAACACTACCTTCATTATTTGTTTCCATCATCCTATCATGCCCATCTTTTCAAAACTTATTCATCGTTAACCGTGTTTTTCACGGTTAACGATGAACTTACATCACGCGTTCAATTACCAATACCCACATTTATTCAAAAAAACACATTTTAATATATTAGTGGGCATGTATGGTATTTAACATTTTTCATTATCGCATATTTTCAGTGGTTTTCAAAAAAATATGGCCGTTTTGGTGGTCAATCACTTTTGGCTACCAAAACAACTAATCAATACATGTCTTCCTTTGTTCAGATTCACATTCTATAAGATATATTATTACTCCTTTAATCAGCTTTTCAATTATGCAACCTCTAGAGAAATTTAAACAGATCATTCATTATAAACGAAGATGCCCAAAGACTTATTGTTCTTCCATGGGAGGACTATCAAGAACAGATATTGGGACAAGGAAGGGAATCAAAGAGAAACACCCCCCATGCCTCCACCGTTACCGCACCCAGCAGTATCAGCAGAACCATATTTCGCTAAGGGAAAAAAAAACAAATACCAAAAAGGCGGAAAATGGTAGGAGATTAGTCTTTTTATTCAGTCAAGCCTTTTGTCTCAAACATATAGTGTTATTACCTTTAATGAGGAGGTAATGATTATATGGCAGAAAATAAAAAAGGCGGCAAAAAATGTCGCCAAGCTACTTTACAGGAAGCGAAACAGGATCCGATGCAAGTTGCAAAAGATTATGTAAATGAAGTATATGAAGCGGTAAAAAAGCGTAATCCTAATGAAAGCGAGTTTCATCAGGCCGTTAAAGAAATTTTTGATTCTCTTGTACCGGTATTTACAAAGCATCCTAAATACATGGACAATGGCATACTTGAAAGAATTTCGGAGCCGGAAAGAATCATTACATTTAGAGTTCCCTGGGTAGATGATCAAGGAAAGGTAAGAGTGAACCGCGGATTCCGAGTACAGTTTAACAGTAGTATCGGACCTTATAAGGGCGGCATAAGATTCCATCCTTCCGTGAACGCCAGTATTATCAAATTTTTGGGTTTTGAACAAATCTTTAAGAATTCTCTAACCGGCCAACCGATAGGGGGAGGCAAAGGAGGAGCCGATTTTGATCCTAAGGGAAAATCCGACGGAGAAATCATGAGATTCACCCAAAGCTTTATGACGGAACTCTGTAAATACATTGGACCTGATATTGACATACCCGCTGGTGATATTGGAGTTGGCGCAAGAGAAATTGGGTTCATGTTCGGACAATACAAAAGAATTCACGGGGGCTATGAAGCTGGAGTATTAACAGGAAAAGGACTTGAATACGGCGGAAGTTTGAACAGAACAGAGGCTACAGGATATGGTACAGTCTACTTTGTAGAGGAAATGTTGAAAGACAAGGGACTTAGCTTTGCAGGAAGCACAGTCGTTGTATCAGGTTCTGGCAACGTTGCCATCTACGCCATCGAAAAAGCGACCCAATTAGGTGCGAAAGTTGCGGCATGCAGCGATTCTAATGGTTATATTTATGATCCGAATGGTATCAATCTTGAAACGGTAAAAAGACTCAAAGAAGTCGAAAGAAAAAGAATAAGCGAATATGTGAAAGAACATCCGCATGCAGAATACTATGAAGGGTGCATCGGAATCTGGTCTATCCCTTGTGATATTGCTCTGCCATGTGCTACCCAAAACGAAATCAATGATGTATCAGCACAAATCTTGATTGCAAATGGTGTAAAAGCAGTTGGCGAAGGTGCAAACATGCCATCGAAACCTGAAGCAATTAATGCATTCCTGAGTAATAATATTCTCTTCGGTCCTGCAAAAGCTGCCAATGCGGGTGGCGTAGCCGTTTCTGCGTTAGAAATGGCACAAAACAGCATGAGACTGTCTTGGACATCCGAAGAAGTCGATGTAAAATTGCATGAAATCATGATAAACATTTATCAAAACAGTATGAAAGCCGCAGAAGAGTACGGCTATCCAGGAAACCTAATGGTAGGTGCCAATATCGCTGGATTTATTAAAGTTGCCGATGCAATGGTGATGCAAGGAATCATTTAATAAAGAATTTGCAAATTGAACTGGAAGATTCCGTTGAAAACTTGCCTTAACCGGAAAAAGACAGTTTTTCGCTCTCCATGTGTATTCTGTGTGTCCCACATGTGTCTTGCATGTGCGCCTACCTGTGGACGTGTCATAGAAAGCATGTCAACGTGTCTTCCATGTGCGGACGTGTTATTCGGTGCACACGGGCGTGTCACCTACATATCACGTGGAAAATGTAACATTCATTATGTTTCATTCAACCATTCTTGACTCCATAGCAAAATTAAAAGGGGCTGACTCAAAAGCCTCCAGATGACGGTAAGCATCCATTTTTTCTCATTTTATAAGGTTCATCCATATGAGATCCCCTTACGTTTCCTTTATCTCTAATCTAATTGAGTTGTTATTGAGATAACAGGCCATTACTCCAACAAGCGGTGATGCTTTTTTGCTATGTTAAAGTTTGTTGTTGATTTTCGTTAACACAATGTGGTTAAAATGCTAACCCGAATTTTTTTCAAAATAGGGAACAGTATATAACGGAGGTGTGCGTAATGGACAATGCAAGGAAGATGGAGCAATTGCTTCGTGATTACGGCTATCCTGAGGAAGCGATCCCAAGTTTATTGAAAGAAATTGGGACATTGAGCTACGAAAAGGTGGAAAAGCTTATAATGCCATATCACGACATAACCGCCAATAAATCCTAACCTTCAACTAGCCGACCCTGATATTAAGGGGTACGGCTATTATTTTCCCTTAAACTTATCAAAGATGACTATTGGTTATAAAGTTGAAATTACATAGAATTGACACTCCAATAATGCCTAGAAATAGAGCATCAATAGAAGTTGTTAAGAAATTGCTTTTCTATCATAACAGAAACAAAAGAGAGTAAAATCATTACTTTTTCCCCCGGTCTGCTGTTTGACCGTATGCTCTCATAGCTTGAAGGATTCTCGAATGTAATATATTTTGAAAAGCAATAGTAGCTTGACTCGGTTGACTATAGATAAAGGTTTCAAAGCCTGTGCCTCCACCGGCATTAATATGGATAGACACAAATAAATCAGCATTAAACCGTTTCGCTATATTAGCACGTTCCTGTAATTTAATAAATCGATCATCTTCTCTTGTCATACCGATTTGTACTTCATAATAGTTGAGGAGATATGTTTTAGCATATTGAGCAATCCTTGAGGTTAAATCCTTCTCTTCCAATCCATTTCCTACCGCTCCCGAATCACTACCTCCATGACCTGCATCTAACATGACTTTTTTCATATCTTGTCCCTCCTTAGTACCATATTATGAATATTTAAACAATCGTTATGGACCTTTAACACGTTAAAACAGCCCTTTTTCTTTTAATATCTCTTTTTGAGCCTTAGTTCTCTTAGAAACAAGAATGTTTTTCCATACGGCATAAAGATTACTTACTAAGGCTGCAAACGCAGCAATCATAAAAACAAACGCGTCAACGCTCTCTTATGTAAACCAACCAATGGTACCTAAAAATAAAAGGACGGCTGTTAAGAAGCCGTCCAAGAAGTGTGAAGATATCTTTTTTAACTTTTAGTTCCCCCTATTTAAAGAATTGTTGAGCAATGAGCGTGATCAGGCCAAAAATTCCCCCGCTGCTTAATACAGCAACGTATCATTGACTTTGAATAAATATAGTCATGCGACAGAAAATAGGCAACGTGAATCTATTAAAAGCTTTTCACAAGCCTTCAAACTCCAGGGTTCACACGAATGTGGCCAAAACATAAACAAAACCGACAAAACCCTTATAAGAATAAGGTTTCTGTCGGTTTTTGTTTACATCACGCGCTTGAACATCTTCTCCATTTCATAGGTAGAATAATGGATGATGATTGGTCTTCCGTGAGGACATGTAAAAGGATCGCTTGAATTCCGCAGCGTTTCAAGCAAAGTGAATATTTCATCCTCACGCAAATGATGGTTTGCTTTAATCGATCCCTTACAGCTCATCATAATAGCTGCCTCTTCCCGCAATTTCAGGATGTTCACCTTTCTCACCGTTAGCACCTGCTGGATCATCTCTTCTATGATTTCCTTTTCTTCTCCTTTTGGAAACCATTGCGGATGGGAACGAACAATGTAACTATTGTGACCAAACGGCTCCAAAAAGACGCCGACTGCAGCCAGATCTTGTTTATGTTCCTCGATAATCATCGCCTCATTGGCTGAATACTCTAATGTAATCGGCATAAGAAGTTCCTGTACTTCCGCTTCTACATTGGCCAATTTATCACGAAAGTACTCATACTTGATTCGTTCCTGGGCAGCATGCTGATCAATAATATACAGCCCTTTTTCGTTTTGGGCCAATATATACGTCCCATGCATTTGTCCAATCGGGTACATAGGAGGGACTCTGCTTTCTTGTACCTTTGTTTCACTGGTTTCTGTCGCCCTTATTTCCTCCACCATCTCTTCCCCGAATGACAAATCGTCTGCAGTAAAGGAAGAAGAAGTCTCTTGTATTGGTTTATCAAAAATTGGGTTTTCATTAAATGCCGTCTGCGGCAATTGCTTCTCTTTGTAAACGTGTTCTTTGACCGTCTCTTTTATCGGCTGGGATATAAAAGAAGGTCCGGAAACCGGCATGCTCACCTTTACGTCTTTCCGTTTTGCTTCATGTTCAAACATAAACTGCTGCTGCTCTTCCTTTATGGGAACCATTTTCTTTTTCGGAGTGACTTCCGGGATGAGCTGCTGGCGTTTAAACGCCCCCCGAATATTTTCCTCAACGAGAGAAAATAACTCCGCTTCCTTGCTTAAACGGACTTCCAACTTGGAAGGATGGACGTTGACATCGACCAATAGCGGATCCATCTTAATGGATAGAAAGACAATCGGATAACGGCCAATCGGAAGCAGCGTATGATAGCCTTGCTGAATGGCTTTTAGTAACGGGTAGTTTTTGACATATCGGCCGTTGATGATCGTAGACATATAGTTTCTGGATGCCCTTGTAATCTCCGGCAGGGCGGCATATCCTTCCATTTCATAATCGAGTGAATCGATTCGAACCGGTACCATTTTTTTCGCTATGCTCATTCCATAAATGGACGCGATGACTTGACGAACATCACCGCTGCCATTTGTATAAAGCAATTGTCTTCCTTGATGGGTCAGCCTTATCGACACTTCCGGATGGGCCATCGCAATACGGTTGACCACATCGGTCACATTCCCGAGTTCCGTATTGATTGTTTTCATATACTTTAAGCGAGCAGGCGTATTGTAAAAAAGGTGGCTTACAGTAATATCTGTTCCTTTTCGGCTTGATGTCAGCTCATGCAGTACTACTTCTCCGCCTTTTAGCTTTAAGTGCGTCCCCGGACCTTCTCCTGTACTGGTCTTTAACTCCAGTTCAGAAACGGAGGCGATACTCGGTAATGCCTCTCCCCGAAATCCAAGTGTCCGAATTCGGAATAAATCATTTTCCGTCTTGATTTTACTTGTTGCGTGCCTCTTAAATGCGGTCAAACAATCATCATTTTCGATTCCATCTCCATTATCGACAATGCGAATCCTTGAGAGCCCCGCTTCTTCCAATTCAATTTCAACAACAGTACTATTCGCATCAATAGCGTTTTCCAGCAATTCTTTTACAACAGAAGCCGGTCGTTCAACCACCTCTCCCGCTGCAATCTTATTCGATAAATCATCCGATAACTGAATGATTCTCGCCATCGGTTCCACCTCCGTTTCCCCAATTCTTATAAGTCTGCGTCATCATCTTCTTGTTTCAATCATGTTCCAGTCTAAAAGATAGGTTATAGCTTTTCTTTTTTAGGCTTTCCCCACAAAATGTTTCGGTACAGTTACAAAGATAACTGCATGTTTTTATTCGGATTGAATCATCAACGAAATCCGTTGGTTTTATGCCATTTAACTTGATGATTCAATCCGCGGGGTTGACATAAAAGGAGAGATTTTCCCCTTTTGGATTACCTTCTTTTATTTTTTCTTTAATTGCTTTTGAAGTTCATACATCTTATTTAACGCCTCAAGCGGCGTCATCTCTAATATGTCAAGGTCTTTCAGCTGGTGCAAAATCGTTTTTTCACGCTTTGAAAGAGCCGGCTCAACAGTTTGAGTGGTTTTTTGTTCATGAAAATCAAAAAATGAAAGCTGATTTTCTTGTGTTACCTGCTGAGGGATTAGCTGAGAAGCAGCGGCTGTTTCAGGCTGTGATTCTTCTCGCTGCAATGGGATATCAAGATCATGAACCGGTTCTTCCCCTTGCTGTTCAAGCTTGTCCAAGATAACACGTGCACGCTCGATAAGAGGGGCCGGCAGTTCTGCTAATTCTGCCACATGAATACCGTAACTTTTATCAGCTGCGCCTTCTTTAATTTTATGAAGGAACACAACTTTCCCGTTTTTCTCCACGGCACTTACATGGACATTTTTCACGCTGGACAATTCTTCTTCCAGTACAGTCAACTCATGATAGTGAGTCGAGAATAAGGTTTTACAGCCAATATGTTCGTGTACATATTCGATAATGGCCTGTGCTAATGCCATCCCATCATAGGTAGACGTCCCGCGCCCAATTTCATCAAGTAAAATTAAACTCGATTGAGTGGCCTTTGTCACCGCATTTTTCGTTTCCAACATCTCAACCATAAACGTACTTTGTCCTGAAACTAAATCATCCGCTGCCCCGATACGTGTGAAAATTTGATCAAAAATCGGCATGACTGCTTCATCCGCAGGAACAAAACAACCGATTTGCGCTAAGACAGCCGTTAAGGCCACTTGGCGCATGTACGTACTTTTCCCCGACATGTTCGGGCCCGTAATTAATAAAATGGAACGGTCATTGTCCATATAACAATCATTCGGGACATATTCTTGTGAGTTCATCACTTTTTCCACAACCGGGTGGCGCCCGTTTTGAATGACGATTTTTCCATCTTCAGAAAACGAAGGTTTCCGGTAGTGGCGTTCTTCACTAATTTTTGCAAAACATTGAAGAACATCAAGTTCGCTTACGATTTTCGCTAATGCCTGCAGTCTCGGAATGAATGCTTTAACTTCTTCGCGAAGATGCAAAAACAAATCATATTCCAATTGAACAATTTTTTCTTCCGCTTCCAATATGAGCGCTTCTTTTTCTTTTAATTCCGGAGTAACAAAACGTTCTGCATTAGCTAACGTTTGCTTGCGCTCATACATCCCTTCCGGCAATAAGGCAAGATTCGCTTTCGTTACCTCGATATAATAACCAAACACACGATTATATCCAATTTTCAATGACTTAATTCCCGTCTTTTCACGTTCACGCTGTTCAAGAGCGGCAATCCATGACTTTCCGTGTTTACTTGCATCCCGGTATTGATCAAGCTGATGATGATAACCATCTTTAATGATATCTCCCTCTTTAACGGAAAGAGGAGGGTTATCTTTTAATCCATTTTCCAATAAGGTTTCAAGTTCCTCGCACCGATCTATTTTGCCCGCCAGTTCATGCGCATAAGGATGATCCAAACGGGAAACCACTTCTTGAATGCCCGGCACTTTTTGAAGTGATTTTTTCAATTGGATCAAATCACGTGCATTGACATTTCCAAAAGCTACGCGTCCTGCCAAACGCTCCAAATCATACACTTCTTTTAATAACTCACGCAGTTCTTCACGCTCAAAAAATTGATTCATAAGCGTTTCTACCATATTCAAACGGTTTTCAATATGTTGTGGATTTAATAACGGACGGTCAACCCACTGCTTTAACAAACGTCCGCCCATCGCCGTAACCGTTTGGTCCAACAGCCATAATAAGGAACCCTTTTTTCCTTTGGTCCGAATTGTTTCCGTTAACTCCAAGTTTCGTTTTGAAAATAAATCAATCTTCATGAACTCGTTAATTTGATAAAATTGCACCGGCTGCAAATGATCTAATGAGCGCTTTTGAGTGCGTACTAAATAGTGAATGAGACGAGAGAAAGTTTGGACTAATTTTTCCTGTTGAATATTTCCGATTAAAGATTCAAAGTTTTCAAGGCTAGAAGTTTGTGATTCAAAAGAAATGGTTATTGCTTTTCGTTCCTGCAGTTTTTGCAGATGCTCGGCTGAAAAGTCCGAATCTACGACAATCTCTTTTGCTTCTTGCACATAAATTTCAGCAATGACTTCGTCCCAGCTTCCCGAAATGATGGTGACACTGTTTTCACCCGTTGATAAATCAGAAAACGCTAAACCGTACGTGCTGTCTTCAAATTGTGTGACAGAACAAATATAGTTATTTTCCTTCTCTTCAAGCCCAGCCTGCTCCATCAGGGTTCCAGGTGAAATGACTTGAACTACTTCACGCTTGACGACACCTTTCGCACTTTTGGGATCTTCTACTTGCTCGCATATAGCGACTTTATATCCTCTTTCAATTAAACGGTCAATATAATTTGTCGCAGAATGATACGGGACACCGCACATCGGAATACGCTCACTTCCGCCTCCATCACGGCTTGTTAATGTGATTTCCAGCTCTTGAGACGCTTTCACGGCGTCTTCAAAAAACATTTCATAAAAATCGCCCAGGCGAAAAAATAAAAAGGCATCTTCATAATCTGCCTTTATCGTTAAATATTGTTGTATCATCGGCGTATATGTTGCCATGTGAATCCTCCATGCTATCTATCTTAAATTTCATTCATTAAAGAATGGAATGGTTGTATATGTATTATAACATACTCTTCAACATACAATATGGCTCACCTCCTCAAGAGATGAGCCCTTAATCATAAAACGTTCATTATTCTTCGTCACCGAGGATGAAATCTGTGTTTAGAGATTCGAATTCATCATCATCCACATCAAAATCGTCATCATCGGAGCAACCTTCCGGATCTACGGCAACGCATACTTTTGTTTCGCCAATGACTTCAGCCAATAATTCCCTTTCTACTTGTACCAACACTTTATTTCCATTAGGAGAAATTGTACATTCCAAGCAGTTTGGCTGCTGCAGTACGCGTACAATTACTTCACAATCATCACTGACGGCATCTTCATCTTTGTAACGGAGCTTTATGACGTCTTTATAAGCTACCGTCTCTGTACATACTTCCGTTTTCGTATTATCTCTGTGTGAATACCATATATTTATATCGTATGTTCCCTCTACTTCCACTGCATTTCCACACTTTTCTGCTCTATACTGATGATTAATAACCCAGCAGCCAAGAATACTTGTAGGTCTGTTGGGTGGTGCAATTGTGTGGGATGACTGTGTAAACTTTCTCCCTTTGCCGACGACCGCTTTTGTAATAATTTCTCTATAATGTGACATGCGAACATACCCTCCTCAAACAATCTTCATTTCATCCTATGCATGTTTTATAACAAATTTGCATTTTATTTTGTAAAACTAAAAAAGCATAAAAACCGCTATAGTTCATTGTATGCTCGCATGTGCCAAGAATGACCTACTTTTCAAAAAGGGCGAGAATCCAAAAACACCCTCGCCCTTTTTGAAAAGCATAAGGGTTTGACAAGTTATCTTATAATCTCTTGTCAAACCCTTATGCAAATAAAAAAGAAAGGGCGGTGAATACCCGCCCTTTTCGCTTTTCTTTGTTGTCTAGCTGCGAAAGCCAAGCCGTACGGCTGTTTCACTTCTTCCTGCGGAGTCAAAAAGCGACTCCTTCTCAGAAGCTCCAACATCCTATCGGCTTAAACGGGCTTTCTCCGCTTTTCTTAGTTGTCTAGCTGCGAAAGCCAAGCCGTACGGCTGTTTCACTTCTTCCTGCGGAGTCAAAAAGCGACTCCTTCTCAGAAGCTCCAACATCCTATCGGCTTAAACGGGCTTTCTCCGTTTTTCTTAGTTGCATGAACCCATTCCGTTTGTTGCGCGCACTTTGGAACCTGTCTCACCACGGAGCAGGTCTCCCCCGGTCGATTCGATGATATGGTCTGTTACATGTTTGGAGATCGTGCTTGCCACTAATTGTAACAAGTCGTTTACAACTACTTGCGACTCTTGGAAATCTTGAATGATTGGAAGTTCATCTAATTCTGCTTGGATTGCATCAATTTTAGCTTCAACTTGCTTTAATGCTTCCGTTTTACCGTAATGCTGAAAGTTGACGGCTTGTTTTTGCAAACTTTTAATGCTTGCAATCATCTCCCGCACTTTTTGGTTTTCGTTTAATTGTGCTTCAGCACGCTTGAAAAATTCTACTTCTTCTGTTTCTGCAATCATGTTGGCAAGTTCCCTGGCGCGTTGTACAATTTCGTCTTTTGTATATGGTGCCATCTTTATTTCACCTCTGCGACTTCTTCTACCATTTCCCCATTTAAAGACCAAGTTTTAGCTTCAGTAATTTTCACTTTGACAAGTTGACCGATCACTGATTTTGGCGCTTTAAAGTTGACAAGTTTATTTTTTCGAGTGTACCCGGCTAATACATCCGGATTGTTTTTACTTTCACCCTCTACTAGTACTTCGACAACTTTCCCCTCATATTCCTTCAATTTCTGAGCAGAAAATTCATTGACAACGGCATTTAAACGCTGTAAACGTTCTTTCTTCACTTCCATTGGTACATTATCCTGCATTTTGGCCGCTGGTGTACCTTCACGCGGTGAGTAAATGAATGTGTAGGCACTGTCGAATCCAACTTCACGATAAAGTGATAAGGTTTCTTCGAACTGCTCTTCTGTTTCATTCGGATAGCCAACAATGATATCTGTTGTTAACGAAACGTTTGGAATTGCTTCTTTAATTTTACGAACAAGTTCTAAATATTGTTCACGTGTATATTTACGAGCCATGATCTTCAAGATTTCAGTGCTTCCTGATTGAACCGGCAAGTGGATATGGTCAACTAGGTTTCCGCCTTTTGCCAACACTTCAATTAAATGATCATCGAAATCACGCGGATGACTTGTTGTAAAACGAACACGAGCGACATCAATTTTACGGATTTCATCCATTAAGTCACCTAAACCGTACGTGATATCTTCGAAGTCTTTTCCGTATGCGTTAACGTTTTGTCCTAATAGGGTAATCTCTTTATAGCCTTGTGCAGCTAAGTGACGGACTTCTTGGATAATTTCTTCCGGACGGCGGCTGCGTTCTTTACCGCGAGTATAAGGAACGATACAGTACGTACAGAACTTATCACAGCCGTACATAATGTTTACCCATGCTTTAATGTTACCTTTGCGCACCTTTGGAAGGTTTTCGATAACATCCCCTTCTTTAGACCATACTTCAATTACCATTTCTTTTGATAAATAAGCTTCATTTAAAATGTTCGGTAAACGGTGAATGTTGTGCGTACCAAAAATCATGTCTACATGCTGGTGTTTACTTAAAATTTTATTAACAACTGACTCTTCCTGTGACATACAGCCGCATACACCTAAAAGAAGATCCGGTTTTTCTCTCTTTAATTGTTTTAAATGGCCGATTTCCCCGAACACTTTATTTTCCGCGTTCTCACGAATCGCACATGTATTTAAAAGAATGACATTCGCATCTTCTAAACGATCAGTTGGTTCATAACCGAGTGCCATGAAAATACCCGACATAACTTCTGTATCATGCTCGTTCATTTGGCAGCCATACGTACGAATGTAAAACTTGCGGCCGTCTCCCATACCTCTGAACTGCTCATCAATCTTGAAATCATGATGGTATTTAACTTCTTCTTTTCCGCGTTTTTTTGCATCCTTTAATGAAGGAGGCATATAGACTGTTTGGAAATATTTGCTGTAATCCTTTTCGGATTTTTTGTCCGAAGGATTAACTTGCGTGCTTTCTAGACGTTGTTTTTCGTTCATTCTAATTCTCCTTTCAACTATTTAAAAGATAGTCACATTATCTTAGTATATATCTTCCTCCTCTAATACACAATAAGAGGATACATGGAAGTTGGCCCTCCAGTTTCCTTTAGGGCCAACTTCCGTGAAAAAGAAGAAAAGAGTAGTTTCAAAACACTAAAGATAGAAGTGAACCTCAATTGTGCAGATAATCTGAACATTCCGCAATTTATAATTAAGGTATTAAAATGACCTTGCCGCAATTCCCTTGTATCATTAAGACAAAAGCTTCTTCAAACTTTTCAAGCGGGAACCGGTGGGTGAGCAATGGAACCATATCCACTTTTCCTGATTGTAATAGCTGTGAAACTTGCTGCCACGTTGAAAACATCTTTCTTCCAGTGATTCCTTGAACGATAACGCCCTTAAACACGATATCATTCGTCACATCGATTTCTACAGGCCGGGTCGGCAAACTTAAAATAGAAACACGCCCGCCATTTGTAACCATTTTGAATGCTTGATTGATTGCAGCCGGATTCCCGGACATTTCACAGATGACATCTACACCATAGCCTCCTGTTGACTTGATGGCTTGCTTTACAGGGTCTTCTTTTATGGAATGAATGACAATCGTTGCACCCATTCTTTTGGCCAGTTGCAGTCGATATTCATTCACATCGAAGGCCAATACCTTTGATGCTCCGGCTGCTTGCGCAATGCTGATCGCCATTAATCCGATGGGGCCGCAGCCGATGACAGCCACTGTCTTTCCTGTCATTTCTCCTGAGAGGACAGTATGTGCAGCATTCCCCATCGGTTCCTGGATCGCTGCCACTTCATAAAGCATATTTTTTGGATTTTTCCAAATGTTACGTTCAGGTAACGCCACATACTCCGTAAAACATCCATTTGTATCCACCCCGATAATTTTCGTTCTCAAGCAAATATGGTACTGTCCCCTTAAACACGGCGGGCATGCGCCACATACTAAATGGGTTTCAGCCGATACCTTGTCACCCACTTGAACATTGGTAACTTTTTGTCCCACCTCGACGACTTCTCCTGCAAATTCATGACCGAATATATAAGGAGGGTGAACACGGCTTTGCGCCCACTCATCCCATTTGTAAATGTGAACATCCGTACCGCAGATGGATGTGGCCTTAACACGCACCAACACCTCGTTTTCCCTTAAGGTTGGAATATCTACTTCCTCCAGCCTGCCCCCCGCTCCCCGATGATGTTTCATTAATGCTTTCATTTGTCCTCTCAACATGAACACTCTCCTACCCTTAAGATGCCTTCTTATTGATATTTTTTATATTATTCTCTTCTCTCAAATCTTGTACTTAAAGCTAACGTGTCCATGTGAAAAAGATATGCGAGCACATTAAAGAGGGTAGAAGGAAATAAAAAAAACCCTGCTTAGCGGATAAGCTAAACAGGGATTCCTATTCTTACATAAATTCAGCAACTAGTTTGTTGAACTCCTCTTCAGGCAAGTTTAAGTCTGCATGTACAAGAGGTGTTTCACTGTATCCATGAGCAAGCTCCTGATAAGATTTTTGCTCTTTATTTTGATAAATCAGACCAGTTACTAAACCTTTTTTGTCCATCAATGTTTGCATTGCCATGTTACGGTTGCCAGGATCGTAATTTTCAACAGAGCTTAAGCTTGTTAAGTTTTCTTTGAACCAATCGTAAGTATTCACTTTGTTATAGGTTACACAAGGGCTGAATACGTTGATTAATGAGAACCCTTTATGTTGAATACCTTGTTCGATTAAAGAAGTCAACTCTTTTAGATCACTTGAGAAGCTTTGTGCAACGAATGTCGCACCAGCCGTTAAAGCAAGCTCCATAATGGAAAGCGCTGATTCAACTGACCCTTGCGGCGTACTTTTTGTTTTAAAGCCAACTTCACTGCGCGGTGAAGTTTGACCTTTTGTTAAACCGTAAATTTGGTTATCCATAACGATGTATGTGATATCGATGTTACGGCGAATAGCATGTACTGTATGACCCATACCGATTGCAAAACCGTCACCGTCACCGCCTGAAGCGATAACTGTTAAATCGCGGTTTGCCATTTTTACACCTTGAGCAATTGGCAACGAGCGGCCATGAATGCCGTGGAAACCATAAGAGTTAATGTAACCGGAAATACGTCCAGAACATCCGATACCGGAAATCACTGCCAACTCATGCGGCTCAAGACCCACGTTAGCAGCTGCACGCTGAATAGCCGCCTGTACAGAGAAGTCACCGCAGCCAGGGCACCAGTTTGGTTTTACACTATTACGAAAGTCTTTGAATGTCGCCATTTTAGAACAACTCCTTGCATTTTGAATAAAGTTCATGTGGTAGGAATGGATTTCCATCGTACTTCAATACGTTTGAAATCTTCTCAGCGTGCCCTACATTCATTTTCATTATATTTGCAAGCTGTCCTGTTGCGTTATTTTCCACGACAGCGACTTTTTTAGCTGACTGCACAAGAGGTAAAATTTCGTCTGTTGGGAATGGATGAATCAAACGAACATGTGCATGGTTTACTTTTAATCCTTCGTTTTCTAAAAGAACCATAGCCTCTTCAATTGCGCCTCTTGTTGAGTTAAAACCAACGATTAGAAGATCAGCCTCTTCATGTTTGGCATCTTTATGTACCGGTGTTTTAAAGTTGATGTTCTGGGTTTTGCGAAGACGTTTGTCCATCTGCGCTCTGCGGTTTAGCGGTGCTTCAGACGGCTTACCGGTTTCATCATGCTCTACCCCTGTTACGTGGTGAATACCGTTTGGTACGCCAGGAACAACACGTGGTGACACACCGTCTTCTGTTACTTCATAGCGCTTGAAGTATCCTTTGTTTTCTATCTCAGGTAATTGAGGATTTAGCTCAAGCTTACCGCGGCGAATTTCAACTTTATCATATTCTAACGGTTCTACCGTTTGTTTACCTAAAGAAAGCTGTAAATCCGTTAAAAGAATAACCGGACATTGGTATTCTTCTGCAAGGTTAAACGCTTCTACTGTATCATAAAATGCTTCTTGTACGGTACTTGGTGCCATTACGATTTTTGGAATTTCACCATGAGTACCATAGATCATCGCCATTAGATCTGATTGCTCTTGTTTTGTCGGAAGACCTGTACTTGGACCACCGCGTTGTGTATCTATGATAACGACAGGTGTTTCGGTGATACCCGCTAAACCGATTGCTTCCATCATTAATGAAAGACCAGGACCCGCAGATGCTGTTAATGCACGAACACCCGCATAGTTTGCACCGATTGCCATTGTACATGCCGCAATCTCATCTTCTGTTTGAATAACCGTTCCACCAAGTGCTGGAAGCTTTTTAATCAAATATTCCATAATTTCTGACGCTGGAGTAATAGGGTATGCAGGCATAAAACGTGATCCCGCTGTAACTGCGCCTAACGCAATAGCATCATTACCGATCATGAACAAACGTTTTTTGCCGTCTGCTTTTTCAAGCTTCATTGTTTGGACGTTGTCGCCAAGTTGTTGTTTAATAAATTCCGAACCTTGACGAATCGCTTCCATATTCTTATCTACAACTTGTTGGCCTTTTCGACCGAAGATTTCTTGAACCATTTCCTGGAACACTTCAATATCTAAATCGAGCACTGCACTTGATGCTCCAACTGCTACCATGTTTTTCATTAAGGAAGTTCCAAGTTCAGTTGCAATCTCCGTAAATGGAACTGAGTATAAAGTAACGGCAGTATTTTCAGGAATGGTTGGATTAAATTTTGCATCCGCGATGACAATCCCGCCGTCTCGAAGTTCGTGGAAGTTCACATCAATTGTTTCCTGGTCGAAAGCTACTAAAATATCAAGGTCGTCAGAAATAGAGCGAACTTGAGTCGTGCTTACACGAATTTTATTGTTAGTATGACCACCTTTAATACGAGATGAAAAGTGGCGATACCCGTATAAGTAATACCCTAAACGATTTAACGCGATGGAGAAAATTTCCCCTGTACTTTCGATGCCTTCCCCTTGCTGTCCGCCAACTTTCCATGAAAGTTGTTTTACCATATCTTACACCCCTTTAATTACGATGATCCTTACAAGTATTAGTGTAGCACTTCTCCAAGCAAATCACTAGAATGAAAACTTTTAGTCTATAAAAATCTATCTCATTGTTTGGATATGTACTAATCGTCTACAATTCTAGACCTATCATCAGAAAATTGCAAGCCTTTCCAAAGATTTATTGACGAAAATATGACTATTTTTAGATTTTTTTGTTACTTTGGGATTCTTTTATAGAAATTGTGAAAAAGGAAGTTATTCACTTGCGAATCAGAATAATATTTCAACAGCCGATTTTTCAACTCATCGTATCCCCGATAGTTATGTAGCCCGTCCGGTGTTTCACTGATACCGTCAAAATCTGAGCCAAAACCAATATGATGCTCTCCGCCAAGGCCGCACACATAATCAACATGCCTCAACACATCATCAATGGTCGCATCTTGTCGCTCCGTCAAAAATTCAGGCACAAATGTAATTCCAATCACTCCATTTTTTTGGATGATTGCTTTTATTTGATCATCTCTTAGATTCCGAGGATGGGGACAGAGTGAATAGGCGTTCGAATGGGAAGCAATGAGATAATCGGCCGTCTCAATGACATCCCAAAATCCTTTAATAGATATATGGGATACATCTGTCCATACCTTCTCCTCATTATTTGCCTGCACAATTTGTTTTCCGAAGGAAGAAAGGCCAGCTCCTCTTTCTTCTAGAATTCCGTCGGCTGCAGCATTGCTATAATTCCACGTCAATCCGACCGCGGACACCCCAAGGCGGAATAACGTATACAAACGGGCCAAATTATGGCCAATTGCATCACAGCCCTCAAGTGTCAACACCGCTCCGATTTCATCCTCTTTCAAATAATCGATATCTTGCTTTGTGCATACAAGTTTCATATTAGGAATCGATAAGATGTGCGTATGGAATAGCTGAACCATTTCAAGCGCTACATCAAATCGCTGTTCATACGTTACACTTTCCGGAACATAGATAGCAAACAACTGCACTTTTGCACCCGTTTCTTTTAACGTTTTAAATGTCACATGTAAGATATGATTATGTAAAAAAGATAAATGGGGGTTCATCCATAACTTCATCAGCACATCACAGTGAGCATCAAATATTTTCATAAAATATCTCCCTTTTCTCCTGTACTTTGTTGATAAGTTAATATAAAAAAGAGCAGTAAAAAGACGGAACATACAAAAATGGATCAAAAGTGCACGTACACTTTTGATCCATCCCCTTCAATGCCTGCTATATTTAGCGCGGCTCTACAATTAATTTAATTGCTGTTCGTTCCTCTCCATCTATCTGAATGTCCGTGAATGCCGGAATACAAATTAAGTCAACGCCGCTTGGTGCTACAAATCCTCTTGCAATCGCTACTGCTTTTACCGCCTGATTTAATGCTCCTGCCCCAATAGCTTGAATTTCTGCTGCACCTCTTTCACGCAATACTCCCGCAAGTGCACCAGCTACAGAATTTGGGTTAGATTTTGCTGAAACCTTTAATATCTCCATTCCGAGCTCCTCCTTATTCTTTACAATGTATGCTGAGCGTTCATTAGAACATTGGGTTATTGATTTCATTGATACTATATTCACGATATTTGGAACGTATTCCTGCTTTCCCTTCCTTTTTTTCAAAAAATTCAATCATTTTTTCCGCTGGAGTTCTTGCATTCATTCTCTTTTATCCGAAATAAGGCTATACCATCACCTTGTATAGAGAAGACCTCATGTTATTAAACTAAAATGAACCGTCAAAGAAATCCCAAAACGGGTTTCTCATGACGGTTCATTTGAGAGAATGACTCATAAGTTCACAAATGAGTTTCTTTTGCTTTGAATGCGCAATAGGAACGACTCGTTTCTTGCTTCATCATCATTCAAAAAAAGGATAATCGTCGTTAATTAAAATTCGATCAATCTTCTTTGCCTTACCAGTTTTTCGATCAACATCGATAACGACCGCACTTAATTGTTGGCGGCCTTCTGTTACTTCAAAACGGACAGGAAGATTCGTCAAAAACCTTTTGATGACGGCTTCACGTTCCATTCCTAAAATACCATCGTAAGGACCTGTCATCCCTACGTCCGAAATATAAGCTGTTCCATTCGTTAGAATACGATTATCAGCTGTTTGGACATGTGTATGTGTCCCCACCACAGCTGTTACCTTTCCATCTAAATACCATCCTAATGCCTGTTTCTCACTTGTAGCCTCCGCATGGAAATCTACAAAAATCACTGAAGCACGCTTTTTCGCCTCTTCGATTAGTTCATCAGCCTTTTTGAACGGGCAGTCAATGGGCGGCATGAACGTGCGCCCCTGCAAATTAATGACAGCTACTTCTTGGTTATCACAAGTAAAGTACACAATCCCCTTCCCCGGCACTCCTTCCGGGTAATTGGCAGGACGAACCATCTGTTTGGCATCATCTATAAAATCAAAAATATCTTTTTTATCCCACGCATGATTACCGAGCGTTACCACATTTGCTCCCAGTTCTAGAAAACGTCGGTAAATTTTTTCCGTAATCCCCTTTCCATGGGCCGCATTTTCTCCGTTCACGATCGTGATAGACGGCAAATACTTTTGTTTTAATTTAGGTAAATATGTTTCAATCATGTCGCGACCTGGAGATCCGACTACATCTCCGACAAAAAGAATTCTCATTATAAAGCCCCTTCTATGTAGTGTAGTTCAATTTTGTTAATAGCTTATTATAGCACAAATGCTACCTTCAAAGCACATTAAGTAAAATACAAAAAAGGCCGAGAACACAAAACAGTCGTTCTTGGCCTTTTCTTGCTCTATTTTGCATATTCGACAGCGCGTGTCTCGCGAATAACCGTTACTTTAATATGACCAGGATAATCCAATTCCTCTTCAATACGTTTGCGGATATCGCGTGCTAATCGATGAGCTTCTAAATCATCAATCGTATCTGGTTTCACCATGATACGAACTTCACGTCCGGCTTGAATCGCAAACGATTTCTCTACACCTTCATATGACTCTGAAATCTCTTCCAGCTTTTCAAGGCGGCGAATATAGTTTTCAAGCGTTTCGCTTCGTGCACCAGGACGTGCGGCTGATAAAGCATCTGCCGCAGCAACAAGAACGGCAATAATAGACGTTGGTTCCGTATCACCATGATGTGAAGCAATAGCATTTATAACGATTGGATGCTCCTTGTATTTCGTCGCTAATTCTACCCCAATCTCAACGTGACTGCCTTCTACTTCATGGTCAATGGCTTTTCCAATATCATGCAGTAAACCTGCTCGTCTTGCCAGCACTTCGTCTTCCCCTAATTCGGCAGCCATTAAGCCTGCCAGGAAAGCCACTTCCATTGAGTGCTTTAAGACGTTCTGTCCGTAGCTTGTTCTGAATTTCAAGCGTCCTAAAATCTTGATTAAATCCGGATGGAGACCGTGAACACCTACTTCAAACGTAGTTTGTTCACCCACTTCGCGAATATACTCGTCCACTTCTCGACGAGACTTTTCCACCATTTCTTCAATTCGGGCAGGGTGAATACGTCCGTCTTGAACAAGTTTATCAAGAGCGATTCTCGCAGTCTCACGACGAATAGGATCAAAACCAGAAAGAATAACGGCTTCTGGTGTGTCGTCAATAATTAGATCAATACCTGTTAAGGTCTCTAACGTACGAATGTTCCGTCCTTCACGGCCGATAATGCGACCTTTCATTTCATCATTTGGCAAGTTGACAACCGATACCGTCGTTTCTGCCACATGGTCAGCAGCACAACGTTGAATCGCAAGGGAAAGAATCTCTTTCGCCTTTTTATCTGATTCCTCTTTTGCACGGATTTCACTTTCTTTTACCATAAGAGCAAGCTCATGGGAAAGCTCGTTTTCGACACGTTCAATTATGATTTGACGTGCATCCTCTCGCGTTAAACTTGAAATACGCTCCAACTCCGCTTGTTGGTTACGCACCATCTCTTCCACTTTGCTTTCCATCTCTTCAATCTGCTGTTGTCTAATAGCGAGAGAATCCTCTTTCTTCTCTAACATCGCTTCTCGCTTATCTAAAGATTCATCCTTACGGTCAAGATTCTCTTCTTTTTGCATTAATCGATTTTCTTGTTTTTGAAGTTCAATTCTGCGATCACGAATATCTTGTTCCGCCTCTGTACGAATAGTATGAATTTCATCTTTCGCTTCAAGCAGGGCTTCTTTCTTTAGGGCGTCTGCCTCACGTTTCGCTTCGTCAATGATTTGATCTGCAACTGACTTTGCGCCCGCTATTTTAGCTTCCGCAATCGATTTGCGAACAAAAAAGCCAACAACTGCACCGACGATAGTGGCAAGCAAAATGAAGATGATCGTAATTGGTTCCATCATATCACCTCCTCTTGCTATGAACTTGTTAGTAACATTAAAAATTGTCGGCATGTATATTGTTTCATGTTTCAACATACACACAAAGGCTTTTAACAGTCTTCAATACTTGAAAAATGGAAAATATACAATTTAATTGTAAAGGCGGTCAATTTTATTGTCAAGCCTGTCATACTTTGTCATCCTTGAAAAATAAAGACTGAAACGGCTTTCATGAATATCGGGTCACTTTCATTCCTTTTAGTTCCGCCTAACAAAAAGAGACACACGGTCGTGTGCCTCTTTGAGTAGCTTACAGTTCAAATTCTTCTTGGTCTTCATCTGCCATTTCTGCTGGAACAGTTGCTTCGCCATTCTCATTTAAGCCGTAATGGTTACGAATTTGCATCGCAATTTCTGTGCGAAGATCTGGATTCTCTTTTAAGAATTGCTTCGCGTTCTCGCGTCCTTGCCCCAGGCGCTCTTCGTTGTATGAATACCAAGAGCCGCTCTTTTGAACGATATCCAATTCTGTACCAATATCCAAAATCTCGCCCTCTTTTGAAATTCCTTCACCATACATGATGTCGACTTCTGCTGTGCGGAATGGAGGTGCTACTTTATTTTTCACAACTTTTACTTTCGTTTTGTTACCTACAATATCATTACCTTGTTTTAATTGTTCAGCTCGACGCACTTCTAAACGTACGGATGAATAGAACTTAAGCGCGCGTCCGCCTGGAGTTGTTTCAGGGTTTCCGAACATAACTCCAACCTTTTCACGAATTTGGTTGATGAATACCGCAATCGTTTTAGATTTATTGATAGCACCTGATAGCTTACGGAGAGCCTGTGACATTAAACGTGCTTGTAAACCTACATGTGCGTCACCCATTTCCCCTTCAATCTCTGCCTTTGGAACAAGAGCAGCAACTGAATCGATAACGATGATATCTACAGCTCCGCTTCGAACAAGAGCTTCTGCGATTTCTAACGCTTGTTCTCCTGTATCCGGCTGAGAAAGAAGTAAATCATCGATGTTTACACCCAGCTTTTGAGCATAAACCGGATCAAGGGCATGCTCAGCATCGATGAATGCTGCTTGTCCCCCCTGTTGTTGTACTTCCGCGATTGCATGAAGAGCGAATGTTGTTTTACCTGAACTTTCAGGTCCATAAATTTCGATAACACGTCCACGTGGATAACCACCCACTCCTAAAGCTACATCAAGGGCCAATGAACCACTCGGAACCGTTGAAATTTTTCGTTCTGTTTGCTCTCCAAGCTTCATAATAGAACCTTTACCAAATTGCTTTTCAATTTGTTTTAACGCCATCTCAAGCGCAGCTTGACGATCGTTCACGTAATTTCCTCCTCTATGTCGACTTGCCTCTGCAAGTTTCATTTCCCATTTATAAAATCATCGAAACAGTTAAATTTGTTTCGTAAAGCTTACTAGCAACTTTCTATTAATACTATACAGTTTTTTTGATCATTTGCCAAGCAAAAAACGAATAAATGTTCGATTTTTTCATGGAGGCGGGCAGCCGCCTCCATGAAAAAACCAGTTGCGCTGAAGCGCAACTGGTAAAAGAAAAAGCTTCCATATTCTTAACAGCGGGCAACCCGAGAGCAGGTGCCCAGACTAGACATGCAATAATCGAAGCAGGTAATGACATCCGTATTTGACCGTTTTGGTACGGATGGATTGGCGATCGCCTGATAATTGCAGGTGAAATACCTCTGTTGGACAGTCTTCAATTGCAATTCCCATAAACACCGTGCCTACTTCTTTTCCTTCTTGTATTTTCGGTCCCGCTACCCCTGTAAAGCTAATACCAATATCTGAACCACAAAGCTTTCGAACATTTTCGGCCATTTCTTTGGCACACTGATGACTCACAGCTCCATAATCGTGAAGGGTATCATGGGATACACCAAGACAATGCTCTTTCACATCCGTATGATAGCTGACAATCCCCCCGCGGGTAATACTTCCCGCACCTGGAATAGAGGTTAACCGTTCACTGAACAACCCGCCGGTTAAGCTTTCGGCACTGGCAATAGTCAACTTTTTTTCTTTAAGCGTTTCAGCTAATTCGGCATAAAGAGAAGTGTCATCATAGCCATAGAAATACTCGCCGACCCGCCGCTGAATTTCTTTTTCTGCCTCATCCAGCATTTTCATCGCCTCTTCTAGTGATGAATGCTTGGCTGTTAACCGTAGTGTGACCTCCCCGTCGCCCGCTAAAGGGGCAATGGTAGGATTGGATTGGCGGTCAAGCAAATCTTCAATTTCTGTTTCAAGCTGAGATTCGCCGATTCCGAAAAAACGCAGGACACGCGATTCAATCCGTTCAGTCTTACCGAGCTGTTTCTTTATATAGGCCTGTCCGAATTTCTGGAACATCGGCTGCATTTCTTTTGGCGGACCAGGCAGCAGCATATAATGAATATCATCTATTTTAAGAGCCATGCCTGGAGCCATTCCATAGTGGTTGAACAACACGGTGGATCCTTCCAAAACGAGCGCCTGCTTTCGGTTATTTGGTGTCATGACCCGATTTGTTTGGCGGAAATAATCTTCAATACTGTCAAGTGCCCCTTGATGGATGACCAACTGTTTGCCGAGTACCTCTGCAATCGTCTCTTTCGTTAAATCATCTTTGGTCGGGCCCAATCCCCCTGTGAAAATAATGAGATTCGCCCTTTGCTGCGCAGTTTCAATCGCCTTTTTTAATCTTGTCCCATTATCCCCTACCACGGTGTGATAGAAGACATTTACACCAATTTCAGCCAGCTGTTTTGAGATAAATTGAGCATTCGTATTGGCTATTTGCCCGAGCAGCAATTCAGAACCGACCGCAATAATCTCCGCATTCATGTTCTTCATCTCGCTTTTCATTTAGAATTGACAAATGCATGCTTGTTTTTCGCAAAGTAATCCCATCCTGATACAATCGTAAAGATTACTGCAATCCATAGAGCGATCGTCGCAAATGGAAACGATACGAGCTCGAACGGTAAATTATGTAGCAATAGAGCGGAAATGGCCACAATTTGTGCCCATGTTTTAATTTTCCCAAGCATATTTGCCGCTACAACTTCTCCTTCCCCCGCAAGCACTAATCGTAAACCTGTAACCGCAAATTCCCGGCTGATAATAACAATGGCCGCCCATGCGGGAGTGAGCTGAAGCTCAACTAACGCAATCAAGGCAGCAGATACGAGCAATTTGTCGGCAAGAGGGTCCAGAAACTTACCGAGATTTGTTACAAGGTTATATTTTCGCGCATAATGCCCGTCGATCCAATCCGTCGTGGAAGCAATGATAAAAATAACGGCTCCTACAAGGTGGGTAACGGGGATTGACACAGAACCTGCCTGCCATTCTCCCCATGAAATCGGAACAAGCATAATCACTAGAAATAAGGGAATTAAACATATTCTTGAAATCGTAATTTTATTAGGTAAATTCACAGTTATTCCTCCAATATCACATTAAGCAGTATGAAACGTAGAGAAGATAGGGTGACCTACACCACGAAAAGACATAGGTTTAGATTACCCCATCAAATGAATCGACATGAAAAATCCAATAAAGCCAAAAGTCTTGTTGACGACTCATTTGATTCGAAGACTCCTTGTACAACGAAGGAGCAGGCTTTGAGTCCACTCCTTCGTACAATGGGCTTTCCAGCTAAATCCGATAGAATCGAATATTTCCGTTTACTCCCATTGCACATGAATAGAAAGACGATTATTTAAACTTAGGAATTGGCTCCATCAGCCGGCGAATATTGAATCGTAATGATTTGCTGTACTTGATCGCCCGGATTGAATGGAAACTGTACAGTTTGTCCATTGATCTTCAAATCTGTATCAAGTGTATTTCCGATGTTAAAGCGAATTTCTGTTTCTTTTGTAAAATCGAATGTTTTTGATTCTCCCGCTTTTAACATTCCTTGATAGAAAGAGTTGCCTTTTCCGTTTTTAATTCCTACCCACGTCTCACCTTTTGAAGTAACTTCCACTTGAAATTCATCTGCATTCTGTAACTGAAGAACTGCTGTTTTACCACTTTTTTGTGTTTCGATAACTTTCTGATCATTCGTTCCTTCTTTCGGCTTTTTAGCCTCATCTTGTTTTATGTTGTCTTTTTCATTATCCTGCTCTTTTGTTTTCTTTTCCGATTCTTTTGCCGGTTTTTCTTCTGTCGATGATAATTCTTTCGATTGTTCTATCTCTGTTACTGTTTCCGGAGAAACCTCTTCTTTAGTTTTAGCCATTTCTCTATTTTGGGCAAACACCCAGATCAATACGGCAATCCCGATAATTCCAACTGTCAATAAAATTTTCGGCAATGCGTCGAAGATTTTGGAATCCTGTACTCCTGACTCCTTGTGGGTACGGACACGCGATAATTGGTCGGGGAGTTCTTCTGTCTGTGTGGCAGGAATATCAGACTTATACTCCTCGAAAATTTCTTCCGGATTCAATCCGACCGTTTCACAATATTGCTTAATAAAGGCACGAACATAAAATTTCCCCGGCATTAGTTCGTACTTTCCTTCTTCAATGCCAATCAAATAACGCTTCTGGATTTTTGTCAACTTCTGTAGATCCTCAAGTGACATGTTTTGTTGCTCTCGCGCTTCTCTCAGTCTTTTACCTAGTTCTGTCAATGATAACACCTTCCAATTATGTTAAAAATCAAACATCGAGAAACCGCCGTTTGAAAACATAGATGGGCCTTCAACTGCTTCATATGTAATTTCTTCATCCGGATTGTTACGCAGCTCAATGATATATTCAAAATCATCCAAAGAGTATTCCGAGTTTTGCACAAAAATATCTGGATGTTCAATGATTTTAGTAGCAGGCACACGCATAATTTCTCTTACCAGCTGCCAATGTTTTTCATTGGCTCTTCTTGTTGAGACAATTCCATCCAAGATAAAAATGTTATTTTCATTGTACTCTTCTTCAATAAGTTGACTGCGAATCGTTTGCTTCAGCAAGGTCGAAGACACAAATAACCAGCGCTTATTAGCACAAACACTGGCTGCAACGATGGATTCAGTTTTACCTACACGCGGCATTCCTCGAATTCCTATTAACTTATGTCCTTCTTGTTTAAAGAGTTCTGCCATAAAATCAACCAGCAGCCCCAATTCATCGCGAACAAAACGAAATGTTTTTTTATCATCTGCATCTCGTTGTATGTAACGTCCATGTCGTACTGCAAGACGATCACGCAATTTTGGTTGTCTTAATTTCGTGACAGTTATATTATCCATTGTCTTTAATATAGATTCAAGTCTTTCAATTTGTTCATTGGAATCACAGCGCAAAAGCAAACCGCGCCGTTGATCATCTACACCATTTATTGTGACAATATTAATGGACAACATTCCTAATAAAGAAGAAACATCCCCCAGCAAACCAGGTCGGTTTTTTTGGATTTGATATTCTAAATACCACTCAATCTTTGACATGAAACCCTCTCCCTAAACAAGGATTAAATTACCTTTTTATCTCATTCAATAATACTAATTCCCCTTGAAGTATGTGAACGAGCTTGATTCACTTGAAGCACACGGACGTGCAAGTGAAGACGTTGCGACAGGACGTCGCGTTCTTAGTCTTCGTTCCTTCGTTGTCCAGTTCCGCACGCTATGCTCTACGGTTACTTCATCACCTCCACGAAGTCAAAAAGCGACTTCTCGTCGGCGGTTCCAGCCTCCTATGAGCACGAGCGAGCCTGCTTCCCTTTTCCTGATTGTCCAGCTCCAGCGGCTAGGGACTGGCTTCGCTTCTGGTGAAGAAGCGAAGCCAGTCCCTGAACGAGCCGCTTCCGCTTTTCTGCATATATTAAATATAAATGATTTCGTATGATTAATAAACCCTGA
Source organism: Bacillus songklensis (assembly GCF_042649685.1). Taxonomy (NCBI): domain Bacteria; kingdom Bacillati; phylum Bacillota; class Bacilli; order Caryophanales; family Bacillaceae; genus Bacillus; species Bacillus songklensis. The sequence goes on from NZ_JBHRZT010000007.1 coordinate 237,357, forward strand.
CTTTGTGAACGAGTGTATTATTTATGTAAAAGAAAAAGAGAGGGAAATTCCTCTCTTATTGTGGTGTGCCATTATTTTGGACAAGTTTTACCATCGTGCTTGCAATTGCTTGCTGCTCTTCTGGAGAAGCTACACTCCAAAGATCTGCCAACACTTTTTCTTGTGGATTTTTTGCTTCTACCTGAGTTGCTAAATAACCACCAATTTGATAAGCAAGGTTGGATACAACCTCATTGCTCATCCCTTCGTTTTGTGCATGGTGTAAGCGATTCGCTAAAAAGTCTTTCCAAGAATCCCAGTTCTCTAATACTGACATGAAGAACCCTCCTTTAGGTTTGTTCATATCGTAGTTTGTACCCTTACACATTTTTTATGTATGCCATCCGCCATTAACTGAAAGAATTTGTCCAGTAATATAAGATGATTGGCCAGAGGCCAGGTAGGAGACCGCATCGGCTACTTCTTCACATTCCCCTAATCTTCCCATCGGAATTTCTTCGCAAATCAGCGCTTTGTCTTCCTCTGTAAACACATCCATCATTTTACTGTTTACAGCTCCAGGCGCTACTGCATTTACACGAATGCCGCTCATGGCCACTTCTTTGGCTAACGCTTTTACGAAGGCGTTTTGGGCACCCTTCACAGTTGAGTACAGCACTTCACAGGAAGCACCTGTTAATCCCCATATGGAAGAAATGACGACAATGTTCCCTCGTTTGCGCTGAATCATAGAAGGCAATAATTCCTTCACGAGTTGGAATGGACTTGTCACATGCAACTGTACCATTTTTTGTATTTGAACATCATTCATGTCTGTAACAAGGCCTACATAGCTGCTGCCGCTTGTGTACACGATTAATTCGATTGGCACGGATAGTTGATTACACAGCTTCTTGGCCCCATCTGATTTTGTAAGATCGGCTTGAACAACAATGACATTCGTATTTTGCAGCTCTCTTTCTAGCTGCTTTACCGCTTCTATTCCTTTATTATAATGGAGAACAAGGGAGTAGCCATCCCGAGCTAGCCTTTTAGCGGAAGCGGCTCCAATTCCTCCGCTTGCCCCGATAATCAATGCATATTTTTCCAAACTTGACGCTCCTTACCAAAACAGAAAAAGCTCCCTTCCTCTTGCAAAGGGATGCTTTTCTCCATCTTTTTATTGTTTCGGGACGATTTGACAAACCGTCATGTTGTTTTCATCCACCAGTTCGTTTGTTACCCGCTCAATATCTTCTGTCGTTAACGTTTCTAACACATCCACTACATCAAACAAATTCATGTCATTAAACGCATATCTTGTGAATTGGTTGGCGATAAATTCGGGAGAGTTGAGAGAACGCAGAAATGCGCCGATTTTCTTTTTGCGAACTCGATCCAATTGTTCTTTAGTCATTGGATTTTCTTTCATTTTGAGTATAATGTCCTTTATTTTCTCAGCCAGATCATCCGGCTTTTCGGTATCCCCGCCAATAATCGCAAACCCGAAACCTGTCTCTTCCGTATAATCATAAGAGAACGTTTCGTCAATCAGCCCTTCCTGATACAGTTTTTCATAGTGCACAGAACTTTTTCCGAATAAATGATCAAGCATAATATTCACGGAAAGTTCATGTACAAGCATTTCCCGGCCTGAGCGCTGTGGGTGCTTCGCTTTGATTCCAACCAAACATTTTGATGATTGAACGCTCATCGGGAGCACTTGCTTCTCTTTTGCGACACCCTCTGGCTCTTCTTCGAAATGACGCTTGATTTCCGCTTGATCCTGATAATCCTTTTTCGCTTGGTTATCGCGGATTTGATTCATCACTTTCTCAGGATCGACTGGACCAACAACGAACAGCAACATATTGCTCGGGTGATAAAATGTTTCGTAGCACGTATACAACCATTCTTTTGTAATTTCAGAAATGGAATCAATCGTGCCTGCTATATCGATTTTAACTGGATGATGATGGTACATGTTTTGAATCACACCAAAATATAAACGCCAATCGGCATTATCATCATACATCGTAATTTCTTGACCGATAATCCCTTTTTCTTTCTCAACTGTTTTGTCGGAAAAGTAAGGTTCTTGTACAAAATCCATTAACGTCTCGAGATTTTGCTCAAAATTAGATGTACTGGAAAATAGATAAGCAGTTCTCGTAAATGATGTGAAAGCGTTGGCGGAAGCTCCCTGTTTGCTGAACTGCTGGAACACGTCACCATCTTCTTTTTCAAACAATTTGTGTTCCAAGAAGTGGGCAATTCCATCCGGCACTTTAATCATTTCATTTTCTTTTAAAGGGACAAACTTATTATCGATGGATCCGTATTTGGTTGTAAATGTTGCATATGCCTTATTGAATTCTGGTTTTGGCAAAATGTAGACTTCTAGTCCATTTGGCAATTTTTCATGATATAACTCTTCTTTTAGTTGCGAAAACGGTATTTTCTCCATTATTCTTCACCGCCCATTCCTCGTAAAAAATAAATCGTATCTTGCTCGATTTTCTTCGCCGCTGCGATGACTTCTTCTTTTGTCACTGCTTTAATACCTTGCAAGTAATCCTCGATTGAAATCGTTGTACTGGCCAATTCGTTATGATATAGGACTTCCACTAAACCTCTTGCGGTATCGATTGTCTCAAGAATCTGATTATGAATAACGGCCTTTGTTTGCTCAAGCTCCTGTTCTGTAAAATCGCCTTTTTTCATCGCTTCCATTTGTTCATTAATAATCTTGACAGCTTGTTCATAGTTTTTAGCATCAATGCCAGACATGACCATTAATAATCCTTTATGGCTTTCCACACGTGATGCCGCATAGTAAGCAAGACTCGCCTTTTCGCGAACATTAATAAATAATTTCGAGTGGGAAAAACCGCCGAAGACGCCATTAAACACCTGCAAAGCAAAATACTCCGGGTCCCCGTATACTATATTTGTGCGGTAGCCGATATTTAATTTTCCTTGTTTGATATCTTGTTTCTCAATGACTTCGTTTACCTTTTCGATGTTTTTCTGTGTCGGTTCCCCTCGATATTGGCGTGTCCTCTTGGCAGGTAACGTAAACACCTGTTTAACAGATCCAAGTACCTCTTCTTTGTTAATATCGCCAATGATATATAAATGAAGAGAGTCCTCTTCTAACACCGATTGATAATACTCATAAAGAGAGGCTGGTGTGATGGCATCAATATCTTCTACACGGCCATTAACATGAAGATGGTACGGTTCTCCTTTACACATTTCTTCTACAAGACGCAAGTTTGAATAGCGCATTTTATCATCAAATACAGCCTGAATACGCTGACGTAACGATCTCTTTTCTTGCTCTACGACATTCGGCAAAAACACATTGTTTTCCAGAGCTGGTTTTAATAAAATATCGCCCAATAGCACCAATGCCTCTTTTAAAAGAGGAGTCGTATCTTTTAAATATGCTTCATTCGCTACATCTATGCGAAAAGTCATATCATGCCATTCGCCTTTTTTTAATAAGTCCACTTGTAAAGTAGCCCCATATAAATCATCTAAATAAGTGCGGAGCTTTGTGGTTGACGGATAGGAAGCGGTAGCGCTTTGGAGCACATACGGCAACAGGGCCCTTAATGTCACCGTATCTTCACGCAGCGGTGAATTAAGTTTTAAAATCAGTGTGTTCGTTTTATATTTGGCTGTTTGAATCGTATGAACGGTCAATCCATTTAACTCATGTTTTTCTTCCGTTAACAACTTCATATAAAAACCTCCTTTTCAAACTGAACATTCATTATGACAATCATGAAGCCATGTTTCTAGTTTTAATCACTTATAACTGTTTTAATCTTTCTTACACTATAACGAACATATGGAAACATTTTCAACTTAAAAGTAATGATAGATGAATGAATTTTTTATGTAAATGGAAGCCAATTGACTTTCTTTTATATAAAAAATCATCCCGCCTTATTAGGCGGGATGATTTTTTAACGTTTTCCTTTCTCATATGGTGTTCCCAATGCTTTTGGAGCTTCGGCACGGCCTACAAAACCGGCCAGCGCTAAAATCGTTAATACATATGGTGCAAGGGTTAATATGAGTGGTGGAATATCCTTTAGCAATGGAATTTGTGCCCCAATCAAGCTCAGGGACTGCGCCAGGCCGAAGAAGAGTGCCGCACCCATTGCCCCGATCGGGTGCCATTTTCCGAAAATCATCGCTGCAAGGGCCAGGAAGCCCTGTCCGGAAATCGTGCCGCCCGCGAAGTTCCCCGAAATGGACGTTGCATATACCGCTCCGCCGATTCCTGCAAGAAATCCCGAAATCATCACACCTGTGTAGCGCATTCCTGTTACGTTAATCCCCATTGTATCTGCCGCCATCGGATGTTCCCCTACAGATCGAAGGCGCAAGCCGAACGGCGTTTTATAAATGATGTACCAAACAATGAACGCAACCAAAATCGCCATATAGGATGTAACCGGAATCGACGAGAAAAAGATGTTGCCCAATACAGGAATATCAGACAAAACCGGAATATCACTTTTATTGATACGGAAATCGATAAAGTCCGTTTGTCCTTTCCCAAAAATCTTTTTAATTAAAAAGACCGATAATCCCGCAGCTAAAAAATTTAATGCTACACCGCTTACCGTTTGATCTGCTTTTAATGTAATGCTGGCAACCGCATGGATAAGCGAGAAGATGGCGCACGCGACCGCCGCAATGAGAATGGACAGCCATGGCGAAACCGCTCCTAATGAATCTTGCATCATCAAGGTGGTTAAAATACTTGTAAACGCACCAAAAAGCATAAGTCCTTCCAATCCGATATTCACCACACCCGAACGTTCACTAAATACACCGCCAAGTGCGGTAAAAATCAGTGGAGCAGCCGTTAATAAAGTGGCCTGGATAATGGTAGCCAAAATGTCTAAAAAGCTCATCCTACTTCCCCTCCTTGCTTAAGCGATTGAAGAACCAGCGAATCATATAGCTCGACGCTACGAAGAAGATGATTAAGGCAATGACAATATCGATCAGCTCAGAGGGAACGTCCGCCATAAAGTTCATTTCAGGAGCGGCCGTTTTCAATCCCCCGAACAATGCAGCCGCCAAAACAATCCCAACAGCATTGTTTCCGCCCAACAACGCCACCGCGATTCCATCGAATCCTGTACCCGTAAAGGCAGAGAGGCTGTTCATATTTTGGAACGTGCCAAGCCCTTCCATCGCTCCCGCCAGTCCGGCAAATGCGCCGGAAATCGCCATGGATAATACGACATCTCGGGCTACATTCATCCCCGCATACCGAGAAGCATGCTGGTTATAACCAACCGCACGCAATTCATAGCCTTTTGCCGTTTTGTTTAATAAGAACCACATCACTAAAGCAGCGAGAAGCGCTATAATAATACCATAGTGAAGGCGCGAGTTATCCGTAATCGACGCAAGGAATGGAGAAGCCAATGAAGCCGACTCTTTAATGTTGTATGATTTCTCGTTACCTGCATATAAAAAGTTTTTGATGATGGCACTTGTTGTATATAGCGCAATATAGTTCATCATGATCGTGACAATGACTTCATGAACTTTTAGACGGGCTTTTAACAGGCCAGGGATGAATCCCCATAACGCTCCCGCCAATGCAGCCGCTAGAATAGCCAGGGGAAGGTGAATAGCCTTGGGCAAATCAAAGGCGTAACCTACCCATACGGAAGCAAGCCATCCCACCAGTAACTGCCCTTCTACCCCGATATTGAACAGGCCTGTTTTAAAGGCAAACGCGACCGCAATCCCCGCTAAAATAAGCGGTGTCATTGCGCGGATGACTTCTCCGACTGATTTTGGACTTCCGATCATTCCGTCCAAAAGAGAGCTGTAACCAACAACCGGATCGTAGCCGCCGAGAAACATGATGACCGCTCCAGCCGCCAGGCCGAGGATCGCTGCCAGCACAGGGATGATAATATTGACCGTTCGCTCATTTTTCAAAAACTTATTCATGACATGTCCCCCACTTTCTCACGTTTTCCCCCAGCCATCAACAGCCCCAACTCTTGTTCGTTGGTCGTTTTTGGATCGACAATATCGACAATCTTTCCTTCATAAATCACGGCAATGCGGTCGCTTAAATTCATGACTTCCTCCAATTCAAGCGACACGAGTAAAACCGCTTTTCCTTTATCACGTTCTTCCACAAGTTTAGAATGGATGAATTCGATGGCACCAACGTCCAAACCGCGCGTCGGCTGTGCGGCGATCAACAAATCAGGACTGCGGTCCACTTCACGGGCGATAATGGCTTTCTGCTGGTTTCCGCCTGACAATGCACGGGCAGGTGTGTATTCACTCGGTGTGCGGACATCGAATTCTTGAATCAGTGACTTTGCTTTTTCATATATCTTTTTATAATTCAAGATGCCGGATTTTGAATACGGCTCTTTGTAATATGTTTGCAGGGCCATGTTCTCCCCGATTGTGTAGTCCAACACAAGTCCATGTTTATGGCGATCCTGCGGAATGTGCCCGACGCCTGACTCGGTAATTTTTCT
>NZ_JBHRZT010000008.1:0-25979 GCF_042649685.1 Bacillus songklensis
TATCGGAAAGGAGTGATTACAGATGGAAACGAAAGTTGACCTCGTAATAGAACTACTCGAAGGAATTGAGGCAGACGCGAATACGTTGAAACATTTATGGTTCCATCATCAAGAACAAACCTACTCAATTCTTCTTTAACCTTTTCCTTTTGAGCATTGTAAATCGTATTTCCAAATTGTTTGAAATGAAGGAACTCTTCATCCAATACTAGATTAAAACCAGCGTACATTGTTTAATCCCCCCTATATAAAAATAATAAAGTAATATATAATGCCTACTAAAATATTAGGTCATATATCACTAATAATAGGATAACTTAATACCCACTAACTGTAAATATAACCAATTATTCATTACATTTCTATTAAAAGGAAGGCATTTCCTTCACTTGTGACCTTGAGTGATGAGATTGACAACATCTTTAATCGTATAGTGCTTTAACACAGCCTTACAAATAAAAGGACTCAACCCAAAAAGGCACAAAATGTGCCTTTTGGGTCAGCCCCAGTTATTTTGATAAACGCTTCAGGAGCGCAGCTTTTTCTACTTCAAAACCAGGTTTGCCAAGTAAAGCAAACATATTCTTCTTGTATGCTTCGACTCCTGGCTGGTCAAATGGGTTAACGCCTAATAGATAGCCGCTGATCCCACAGACCTTCTCGAAAAAGTAAACCAACTCACCATAAGTGTATTCATTCATTTCATCCAGTTCAATCACGAGATTCGGTACTTTCCCATCTGTATGGGCTATTAAGGTACCCTGAAAAGCACTTTTGTTCACTTCATCCATCGTCTTACCGGCCAGGAAGTTTAATCCATCAATATTATCCGGATCATTCTGGATGGTCACATCAATTCGAGGTTTTTTTACCTGTATAACTGTTTCTATCAAGTTTCGCCGGCCTTCTTGTACATATTGCCCCATGGAATGCAAATCGGTTGAAAAATCGACGGAAGTAGGGAAGAGGCCTTTTTGATCTTTTCCTTCACTTTCCCCAAACAACTGCTTCCACCATTCCGATACGTAGTGAAGGGAGGGCTCATAGTTCACAAGCAATTCGATAACTTTCCCCTTATTATAGAGTGCATTTCGCACAGCAGCATACTGATAGCTCTCATTTTTCGATAAATCAGGATTGTTGTATTTGCGGGCAGCCGCTGCGGCCCCTTCCATCATTTGATCAATATCAAGCCCTGCTACGGCAATTGGCAAGAGACCAACCGCTGTCAGGACAGAATATCGTCCGCCTACATCATCCGGAATAACAAACGTTTCATACCCTTCTTCATCCGCAAGTTTTTTTAGTGCGCCTTTTTCCCGGTCTGTTGTAGCAAAAATACGCTTTCTCGCTTCTTCTTTTCCGTATTTTTTCTCCATATAATCACGGAAAATACGAAAAGCAAGAGCTGGCTCTGTCGTTGTTCCTGATTTAGAAATAACGTTAACAGAGATATCTTTCCCCTCTAATAGCTCAAATAAATGAGAGATATAAGTAGAACTGATATTCTGACCCGCAAAATAAACTTCTGTCTTATCATTCATTTGGTTATGAAAGCTATGGGACAAAGCCTCTATAGCTGATCTGGCACCTAAATACGAACCTCCAATCCCAATAACAATCAGTGCATCTGAATGATTCTTGATTCTTTCAGCTGCTTGTTTAATTCGCGCAAATTCATCCTTATCATAGTTTAGCGGCAAATCAACCCAGCCAAGAAAATCAGAGCCTGATCCTGTTTTTTCATGAAGCATGTTATGGGCCGCTTTTACAAATTCACTCAGATTGTCCACTTCACTCTTTTTCATAAATGCTAATGCATTGGAGTAATCAAACGAAACAGTCATTATTCATTTTCCCCTTTCGATTTACCTTTTCTTAACTAATTAAAATGGAGATCTTCTCCATAAATTCTCTTTTTCTGCAATATGGAAGGGAGTCGTTTTAATAAACTTCCCTCTGCCCGTTTCGTAACTTTTTTCTATTTTTCAAGAACCTTGTTACTGAATTCATACCATATTGACCTTACTGTTTTTTTCCACAGCATGTCCGCCAAATTCGTTTCGCAGTGCAGCCACCACTTTACCTGTAAAGGTATCGTTGTCTAATGAACGATAACGCATTAATAAAGACATGGCGATAACAGGAGTAGCGGTTTGAAGATCCAAAGCTGTTTCAACAGTCCATTTCCCTTCTCCAGAAGAATGCATAATGCCTTTAATTTCATCTAATTTTGCATCTTTAGAAAAGGCGCGTTCTGTTAAATCCATGAGCCAAGAACGAATAACCGAACCATTATTCCAAACTCTTGCTACCTTTTCATAGTCAAAATCGAATTCGCTTTTTTCTAATACTTCGAATCCTTCCCCAATCGCAGCCATCATTCCGTATTCAATTCCATTGTGGACCATTTTTAAGAAGTGGCCGCTGCCTGCTTTCCCAGCATATAAATATCCATTCTCTACTGCCGTATCTCTAAAAATAGGCTCGACAATGCTCCATGCTTCAGGATCTCCGCCAATCATATAACAAGCTCCATTCCGAGCACCTTCCATCCCGCCAGACGTCCCGGCATCCATAAATCTCACTCCTATTTCCTTTAGCTCGCTGTATCGGCGAATGGATTCCTTATAGTGAGAATTACCAGCTTCAATCACGATGTCACCCTCACTTAGAAATGGTGTAATATCACGAATAACTGAATCAACAACGGAGTGTGGGACCATAATCCAAAGAACTCGCGGTTTTTCTAATGATTCAACAAGATCTCCTAAATTGTATACTCCTTCAGCTCCGTAATTTTTTATTTCTTCAACAGCATCTTTATTTAAATCAAATGCCACTACATCGTGTTTGTGGTCTATTAAGTTTTTTCCTAAGTTCATCCCCATTTTCCCTAAACCAATTAATCCTACTTTCATATGAATTACCTCCTCTATAATCATTACAAATAATGGTTATTTAACCAAATACTGTTCGATATTTAGTAACCCGGCTAACAATGCTCATTCAAATTGAACTCAAGTTTTCAAAATAACCTTACCACCATTTATATCCATCATCTTCCAATAATTTATGAGCAGCTTCCGGCCCCATCGAACCAGATGGATAGGAATGGAGTGGAATCCTATCTTCCTTAAATACCTCTAAAATTGGCTGTACCCACTTCCAGGATAATTCCACTTCGTTCCAATGAGCGAAGAAGGTAGAGTCTCCGCGCAGAGCATCGAATATTAAGAGTTCATACGCTTCAGGTACGTCTTGTTTATTCGCTGAAAAGTCAACCATTATAGGTTCTAATTTCCCATTTACGGGGTTTTTGCTGTTTAATTGCAGCGACACCCCTTCATTTGGGCTTACATCGATAAATAATAGATTAGGTTCAGGGTTTTGAATTTCACTTCCATAAAAATTCTTTAAAGGATTTTTGAATTCAATCACAATCCTCGTTAATTTTTCCGTCATTCTTTTTCCTGTCCGGATATAGAATGGGACCCCATCCCAGAAGGAATTATCAATCCATAAGCGAGCAGCCACAAATGTATCATTTTGGGAAGAAGCAGCAACCCCAGGTTCTTCTGGATATCCAACTACGGGTGTACCGTTTATTTCCCCTGATCCATATTGACCGCGAACGACGTGAACACCTACCGTCTCTTTCTGTAATGGCCGCAAAGATTCCATCACTCTTCTTTTCTCATCACGGATATCTTTTGCACTAATCTGTTTTGGCAGATGCATGGCCGTCATCATTAACAGCTGCAGCATATGATTTTGAACCATATCTCGAATGGCCCCAGCTTTGTCATAATAACCAGCTCTCTCTTCTACCCCAACCGTTTCACTAGCTGTAATTTGCACATTGGCAATAAATCGATTGTTCCATAGGGATTGCAGCACAGGGTTGGCAAATTCCAACGCTTCAAGGTTTTGAACCATCGGCTTTCCGAGATAATGGTCAATCCGGAAAATTTCATCTTCTTCAAAAGCCCTGCTTAGCTTTTCGTTTAATTCTTGGGCAGATTTTAAATCATGCCCAAACGGTTTTTCGATAATTAATCGTTTCCAGCCTTTTGTTTCGCCTAATCCGCTTTCCTTAATGTTCAAAGCAATCACATCAAAGAATTGAGGTGCAACAGACAGATAGAACATTCGATTCTCTTCAATATCCTGGTCTTTTTCATTTTGTTGAACGAGTTCAAGCAACCCTTTAAATCCTTCAGTATTTGTTACATCTAACTGCATATAACGAAAGGCTTTAGCAAACTCTTCTTTTTTCGATAGGTCATTGATCAAATGCCTAGAAAAAGTTAGTAATGATTCTTTTACACGTGTTTGATATTCACCGTCAGACAATTCTTCTATTCCTATACCAATAACCGAAAAAGAATCCGGCAATTTTTGATTCAGATGTAAATTAAACAAGGCAGGATAGATTTTTCTCTTAGCTAAATCTCCTGTTGCCCCAAACAAGACAAAGGTCATAGAATCCACTCTTCATTCCTCCCCTATTTCAAATATTCCATTATTTGCAGTAATTGTTTGACAGCTTTCATTGTTTTGAACTTTTCCATCGGAATCTTTCTTCACGTTTATGTATGTTTAAAGCAACAGTCTGTATGAAATTATTATCGAACAAAGGTGTCAGTTTTAACCGATCTATTTTTACTTCTTAATAGAAGCTGCTGAGTTTTATGCCCTCTAATAGATGAGCAATCATCATTGACAGTCACTTTATACACTTATAAGTTTGATTTCTTCATGCTTAAAGTAGCATTCCCCAAAATTCACTATTACCTGTGCAAAAATAGTATATACGTATATTTTAATTTTGTAAGTACGCACTTTAATTACATATAATTACACAAACAGCACATAGTATAAATTTTGATACTAAATGCTAATTTTTATCCTACTCAGAGCTAAAAAGCCAAGATGAGTAACTATTTAAAAGTCGCTGACCTTGGCTCCTTAGTAACTGATTCCTCTATTAAATGTTGTGTTTTTTCTTTACTTTTTGATGTGTGACGATATCTAGCCTTATTGCAAAAGACGAAATTCGTTTTCGAATCCTTAAAGAAGGATTGTTTTTACTTGTTAGGTTAAACTTTTTTCATGCATACGTGCCATCGTTTCACCTCAGACTTCAACAATGATTAACACATAGTATACTTTTTATCACTATGTAAAAATAAAGTGCGTACTTCCATATATTTAACATACGTAATATACTTACATCTGTACCCGTTATCAGAGTATCCTTTGGTTACACTTACCGGGATAACTAAAAGTGACAATGGGTATTATCACTACTGCGCAACAAACAAAAAAACATTAGGAGTGAATATAGATGGAATTACAATTAGCTTTAGATTTAGTCAACATTCCAGAAGCCATTGAGCTTGTTAAAGAAGTAGAGGAGCATATCGATATCGTTGAAATCGGTACGCCAGTTGTTATTAATGAAGGTCTTCATGCTGTTAAAGCAGTAAAAGAAGCTTTCCCTAATCTAAAAGTATTAGCTGACCTGAAAATCATGGATGCTGCTGGCTACGAAGTCATGAAAGCTTCTGAAGCTGGTGCTGATATCATCACAATCCTTGGCGCAGCTGAAGATATGTCCATTAAAGGCGCTGTAGAAGAAGCGAAAAAACAAGGCAAAAAAATCCTTGTTGATATGATCGCGGTGAAAGATCTAGCTGGCCGTGCCAAAGAAATCGATGCAATGGGTGTAGACTACATCTGCGTACACACTGGCTACGACCTTCAAGCAGTTGGCCAAAACTCGTTTGAAGATCTTCAAACGATTAAAGGCGTTGTAAAAAATGCTAAAACTGCCATCGCAGGCGGCATTAAACTAGAAACACTTCCAGAAGTCATTAAAGTACAGCCAGATCTTGTGATTGTTGGTGGCGGTATTACTAGCCAGGCTGATAAAAAAGCGGCGGCTGCTAAAATGCAGGAAATGATTAATCAGGGGTAATGCCCAGCATGAATACCACTCAATATTTAGCAGAAATCATAAAAGAGTTAAATCAATCCACAAGCTTAATTTCAGATGATGAAGCTGAAAAATTGGTAAATGGAATTCTTGAATCCAAGAAAGTTCTTGTTGCGGGTGCAGGCAGATCTGGATTTATGGCCAAATCCTTTGCCATGCGCATGATGCATATGGGAATTGATGCTTATGTGATAGGCGAAACGGTAACCTCTAACTATGAAAAAGATGACATCTTGATCATCGGATCTGGTTCAGGGGAAACGAAAAGCTTAATTTCCATGGCTGAAAAAGCAAAAAGCATTGGCGGGACGATCGCAGCTGTAACGATTTTCCCTGAGTCTACCATTGGACAATTAGCCGATATCAAAATTAAAATGCCTGGATCACCTAAAGATCAGTCAGAAGGCGATTATAAAACCATTCAGCCAATGGGCTCATTATTTGAACAAACTCTTTTATTATTCTACGATGCCGTCATCCTGAGGTTCATGGAGAAAAAAGGTTTGGATACAAATAAGATGTATGGAAAACACGCTAACTTAGAATAGAAAGTAATTAAATGTGAAAGACCGCAAAAGCAAATTGCGGTCTTTCCATTCGTTATTATTTTTCTATTTTTAGAATATATTAGGAGTGATAGTATGAGTTAGTTAAATGGAAAAACTGCTTTAATCACTGGAGCGGGCAGAGGGATTGGACGAGCTGCTGCCATCGCCTTAGCAAAAGAAGGCGCGAATATCGGCATGATTGGATTAAGCATGGCCAATCTTGAAAAAACAGCGGCAGAACTAGAGCAATATGGCGTAAAAGTATCAGCTGCAACGGCAGATGTAACTTATCTTGAATCCGTTACTCATGCTGTTGATCATATCAAATCAGAGCTTAGAGCTATTGATACCTTAATCAACAATGCCGGCATAGCTAAATTTGGCGGCTTTCTTGAGTTAACTCCTGAAGAATGGGAGAAAATCATCCAAGTCAACTTGATGGGTGTTTATAATGTAACAAGAGCAGTATTACCTGGCATGATTGAAAGAAAATCAAGGGATATTATCAATATCTCTTCATCTGCCGGCCAAAAAGGTGCTCCTTTAACAAGTGCTTACAGTGCTTCTAAATTCGCTGTTTTAGGACTAATAAGAGTCACTCATGCTGGAAGCAAGAAAGCATAATATCCGTGTAACTGCTTTAACACCAAGCACAGTCGTTACTGACTTGGCAATCGATACTAATCTTGTAAGCGGAAATGAAGAGAATTTTATGCATCCGGAAGACCTGGCTGAATTAGTAGCCAGTTTAAAACTTAATCCAAGAGTATTCGTTAAAACAGCGGGGCTTTGGTCAACAAATCCATCATAAACAAAACAAATCAAAGCAGATCCAATGGTTCTGCTTATTCTAATTTTTCGAATTGCATTTTCTCCAAAATAAGGAACTAATTGCTTTAAAGTCCATATTGCTTAAAGGATGGAGGGAAAAATAATGAATAAATTTAAAAATCATAATGGTTTTTCACGCGTGTATCAGGAAAATAAGCTAACGCTAGGTCTGTTCTTTCCACTTGAATCGTATATGGGAAGCGTCCCTGAAATGAACATAGAAAAGCAAATGAAATTAGCCAAAAGAGCAGAAGAACTAAATTTCGCGTCTTTATTTGTCCGGGATGTGCCTTTACACGATCCTAATTTCGGTGATGCAGGTCAAATGTATGATCCTTTTGCTTATTTAGGTTATTTGGCCGCAAAAACAGAAAAAATTGCATTAGGAACTGGCAGCATTATTTTAACGCTGCGCCACCCTCTTCATGTTGCGAAAGCAGCAGCGTCAATCGATAAGCTATCCGGTGAACGGCTCATACTCGGGGTTGCGACAGGAGATCGGCTAATCGAATTTCCTGCCTTTTCTATTGATCCAAATGAACGCAGTACACGATTCCAAGAGTCCATATCCGTGATGAGACAAGTATGGAAGGAAAATTTCCCTAGAATTTACTCTGATCATGTTGATCTTTTGAATGGAGACCTATTGCCTAAACCAAATTTATCTGACATTCCAGTCATGGTAACCGGCCACAGCTCTCAATCACCAGAATGGATTGCCGAACATAGTGATGGATGGATTTACTATCCAAGAAACCTTAATTCCCAGGCAGAGCTCATAAAGAATTGGCGGTCTTTAACAGCTGAATTTAAGCCATTTACTCAATCGCTCTATGTGGATTTGGCAGAAGATCCAAATCACTTGCGGATCCCTATCCATCTCGGCTTCCGAATTGGACGAAATTTCCTTATTGAATTCCTTGAAGCTCTCAGAGATGCAGGCGTCAATCATATTATCATCAATTTAAAATATGGAAAAAGACCGGTTGATGAAGTAATTGAAGAGCTGGGAGAAGAAGTGCTTCCACATTTTCCTGCGTTAACATAAGAAAAGCGCAGGCATCCTTCGGAACAAGCAAAAAGCCGCTTGTTCCGAAGGAGTTTATTCTAAGGAGCTTTTCCTCGGTGCACATCGACGGAGCGTGGTGGACTGAGGCCCACAGGACAAGGAAGGCTTCGTCAGCTTTAAATTACCCAATACCATTATCGTTGTGCGCGGGGCATAACCGCATTTTTCAGTATACTTTTTAACCTTTTCAGCTAGTTCAATTGGTAAATAAGGATATTGCTCCTTGGATGATTTCATCTTCATATATCTCCTATACATCATTATTTTTTTGCATCAAACCTTGATTTAAACTTCTTTATCTTTAGATAAAGTACATTCAGGGCTGTTATTAAGCTGTTTTAACATATCGGGCATGTATAATATGTTAAAACTAATCAACAATGCTCTGTTAAACTTTTTTGTGTAGCTTATTTCGTTATCAAGACCTATTTCGTAAAAAGTCATAAAAAACTAAGGGTAATACATATTATACATGACTAATATGTATCACCCTTTTACTTCTTATTCAACAATCGGGCCAAATTGTTGAGGAACGTTTTCAATAAAATTGGAGATTTATGTCAAAATATAGAGTGGAGATTGTAAAGGTTTTCACTTAAACGAACGGGGCATGTTAGTGGAACAAGGATTAGCCCAGTGATATAAGGAATTTAGTAGTCATGCGGACAAAAGCGAATGGTTGCTGAAGATGACTATGTGGTTGTCCATAGTCATGTTACAACAAGTCCCAACACCATGGGGATCAGAGGTAGTGGATATTTACTGTTTAGAAAACGGTAAAATTGCAGAACATTGGGATGTTAGACACCCTGTACCGACGCAATATTCATCTACATAATTAATCATATGGTTTATTTCTACGTAGCTGTATTTATCTTTATGTACACGAATATTAATGTACTGGGAATGGAAAGGTTTCACGAAAACCGAGAGTTAGGAGGAAATGACTTGAATGTAATTGGAAAAAGTGTCATTCGTAAAGACTCGTGGGATAAAGTGACAGGCCGGGCGAAATACACGGATGATTACCAATCAGTAGGGATGCTTTCTTGTACAAAGGTCATCAGTCCATATGGGCACGCTAGAATCACTGCGATTGACACGACAGAAGCGCTAAAAATACCAGGTGTTAGGGCGATTATCGCAGGAGAACATTTTCCACTCACAGGTGAGGCCATTCGCGACCGCCCGCCGATTGCTGTTGATAAGGTCCGTTATCACGGAGAACCAGTTGCATTAGTTGTCGCTGATACTCCAGCACAGGCTAAGAAAGCAACTAACCTGGTTAAGGTCTACTATGAATTATTGCCAGTAGTAAATTCACCTACACAGGCGTTCAAAAAGAATGCTCCCCTCGTCCATGAAAGGTTAGGCGAATACAAAAAGGAGGAAGATTCACACCCGGTTCCGGGAACAAACATTGCAACCCTTATTAAAATTCGCAAGGGCAATATGGAAAAAGGATGGTCTGACAGTGAGGTAACAGTAGAAGCGAGCTATTCCTTTGCACCTTCAGACCATGCCGCAATGGAAACAAGATGTTCAACGTGTGAGATTTTACCAGATGGAACAATCAATATAACGACCTCGTCTCAGGCGCCTTTTATGGTCAAAACACTTATAGCTGATTACTTTGGTGAGGATATAGGGAAAATTGTTGTTCACACGCCGTTTGTTGGAGGAGCCTACGGTGGAAAGGCACCCGTTCAGCTTGAAATACTTGCCTACTTAGCATCGAAGGCTGTTGGCGGCCGACCCGTAAAGGTTTTCAATACCCGTGAAGAGGATATTATTACATCTCCATGTCATATTGGTTTGGATGCAACAGTTAAAATTGGGGCCGACCGTAACGGGAAAATTAAGGTTATGGAAATCCTTTATTTGTGGGATGGGGGTGCCTATTCCGATAAAGCCATTGATGTAACGAGATCAGGGGCAGTCGACTGCACAGGTCCCTACAATGTTGAGCATGTCTGGTGTGATTCATACTGTATGTATACCAATCATCCGTATGCATCCCCATATAGAGGATTTTCTCATTCCGAGCTTTCTTTTGTGATTGAAAGAACATTGGACTTACTATCACAAAAACTGCAAATGGATCCGCTTGAACTCCGTTATATAAATGCCATTAGGCCAGGAAATACAACACCGACAAGGGTTCTTTTAAATAAAAGCAATTTAGGAGACTTACCACAGTGTATTGAGAAAGTAAGACATTTAATCAAGTGGGACGAAGGGGCGATTAAAGAGATAGATGAACGCTTTGTTAGAGTAAAAGGCGTAAGCTGCAGCTGGAAAACGTCAACGATTGATGCCAACTCTCCCTCAGGCGTTATTTTAACATTTAATCGGGATGGGAGTATCAATTTAATGTCAGGGATTATCGAAATTGGAACTGGGACTAAGACTGTGCTAGCTCAAATTCTCGCCGAGAGACTTAAAATGGATATCGATAAAATTCATGTTCGAATGGAAGTCGATACCCAGACAATGCCAGAACATTGGAAAACCGTTGCCAGCAGGGGAACATTTATGGCAGGTAGGGCTACCTTAAATGCCGCAGACGATGTGATTAACCAATTAAAAGAAGTGGCTTCATGTGTGTTAAGAGCACCAAAGGAAGATCTTGAAGTGGCAAATAGCCGGGTATTTTTGAGGGATGATCCATCCATTGGGCTCCATTTTAAAGATATTGGTTATGGTTATAAGTATCCAAATGGTAACGCTATTGGCGGTCAAATCATTGGCAGAGGAAATTATATATTACGTCATATAACGTATTTGGATCCTGAAACTGGAGCTGGGAAGCCTGGTCCG
Source organism: Bacillus songklensis (assembly GCF_042649685.1). Lineage (NCBI taxonomy): Bacteria > Bacillati > Bacillota > Bacilli > Caryophanales > Bacillaceae > Bacillus > Bacillus songklensis. The sequence continues at coordinate 11,270 of NZ_JBHRZT010000008.1, forward strand.
GAGTGGTCTGTTGCGGCATATGGAGTAGAGGTAGAATTCGATCGTAAAGATTATACTTATCGACTTGTTAATGCTGCGACGGTGGTGGATGCTGGCAGGGTGATGAATGAAAAAACAGCATTAGGTCAGGTTATGGGGGCAATGAGTATGGGGCTAGCATTCGCTGGTAGAGAAACATTTTATTTTGATGATTTAGGGAGGGTTTTGAATCCACAGCTTCGGACGTATCGCCCGCTCCGCTATGGAGAGAATCCTAATTACTTGGTTGATTTTGTTGAAAATCCACAGATTGATGCACCATACGGAGCCCGTGGAATAGGAGAACTAGGGTTAATGGGAATGCCTGGGGCCCTCGGGAATGCATTGTCTGTGGCCGCTGGTGTTTCGCTTCATAATCTTCCCTTAATTCCAGAATTGATTTGGAAAGCAAAGGAGAGGCAATAAAGTATATCCGGTGGAAAGGAGTAGAGTACCATTTGAAGGGCGTCATTTGTGATGCCGTTATTTTTCTTATACTGACAAATGAGCCGATAAAGATTATGTCCTTCAACTCGGTAAAGGGGATTAGAAACTGGGCTTCAACAACAATTGAATGAACAAGAAACGCCGTAGCCATGCGGCTTTTTTTGTTTCCATAATACATTCGGGAGGTTTCTGGAAACAATGCGTATACATATGAAGGAATAGGGATTTCTGCATCACTATTTAAGAGAGTGAATAACGATTCTTAAAACTTTGTGAACAATTATACTTAAAGTAAAGGGGGCTTGAGTTGAAGAATGGGAGATGCTGTGGCATCTCTTTTTTTATTCAACAAACGGGTTAGTGGCATAAGTGGATGATAATCCCCTCTCTGTTAAACTAATTTACATCAATTTGGGGAATTGAAATGCAAAAGAACCATATAAAATTATGAAAGGAGGAGATTCATAAAATGCAGATAATGAACAAATATTTTCGTGCGAGTATGGTTTATATTATGACCAATAATGAAGTAATGAATCAAATCATTGCCTTTTACAGGGACACGAATGGCATGCTCACCTTTGTGGGTTCCTACCCAACTTATGGCAGAGGTACTGGTACAAGGGAAATCTCAACTGCAACTGCAAACGATGGCGTCGATCCCCTTGCGTCACAAGGCTCCCTAACTTTGTCCCGTGATGGTCGCTTCCTACTTGCAGTTAACGCAGGCAGCAATAGTATCAGTAGTTTCATCATAACCGACAGCGGAGCACCCGTTCTCGTGGATGTGAAGCCATCAGGAGGTGCTCAGCCCAATAGCATAGATGTGTTTGGTAATCTTGTCTATGTTTCCAATGTAGGAAATGCGGCTAACAATTTTGCATCCAATATCACTGGCTTTCGCATAGATAATAACGGACGCCTTACTCCTATTCCCGGATCCACCCATTCTCTCAGTACCTTCAATGCTCAGCCGGCTCAGGTTCTCTTCAATCCAAATGGCAGTAAAATCGTTGTATCCGAACTTACTTCAAACCATCTCAGTGTATTCCATGTGAATAAAAATGGTACCGTTACAGGACCAATCATTAATGATTCTTATGGTATGGGACCGTTTGGCTCTTATTTCCTATCTTCAGGACTCCTTTTAGTTACGGAATCCTTTTCTAGTGCGTTGTCATCATATTCAATGAGCGACAACGGGATTCTTAATGTTATCAGTGGCTCTGTACTGAACGGACAGCAGACCACTTGCTGGGTTATAACAACGAGGAATGAACGTTTTGCTTACACCACCAACACCTTAAGTGGCACAATCACCACATATCGTATAGATTCAAGTGGAGCACTATCGGTTGTCGGGCATATTACCAGTACACCAGCAGGTACAGCTGTAGGTCTGCCGATAGATGTTGGAGTGAGTAAAGATGGACGGCATTTTTACACCCTTAACGGAAATCAGGGCACAGTCTCAGTATTTAATATCCAAGATGATGGTGGTCTTGTCAGATTGCAGGTTGCTGCTTGGACCAACTTTCCATATTTAGGATCGCAAGGGTTGGCTGTTCTTTGATTCTATTTGGTCCATCACATTTGATGGAGTAGAAAGTTTCTCTTAGTGTATGAGTAATCTTCAACTAACAAAACGTTGATTTTACGTTAGGATCTAGACCGTTCGTAAACGTGTACTTTTACGAACACAATATGTAATTAAGATTTACACCTTAACGATTTAACGCTCTTTAGTAAAAGGGTGTATATACTTTTTCTGGAAGTATCTCCCTTTTATAAATTATTGGCTGCAGCCAATAAAAAAGCCAGCCTTTAAAGGTTGACTCTCTTTTTTAGATTGTTACTATCAAGATGTCCAAGGTTTATAATAGAGGGCTTACACCAGAACCAGAAAAATCCTATATAGTATAACTTTCCTTTTTTCGCTTTAACTTTCACTACTTAAATAGTGAAAAAAGAGAACCAACTTGTCTAAGCATATTGAAACCGTTCATAACATTTCCTACGGTAGACATAATGGACCTATTACTTCCTCCGGTTGGATTACTAGTTGACGACTGATGTGGAAATGGGTTTTGGCGTCTTATTAGAGAATGTCGGGCTAACGGACGTTGTGTAGGCCGTTGTCCCAATCTGGGTCCGGGATACAAGAAAGGCCTTCTTTGAAAGTTTCTTGGTGGATAATGCATTCAAACTCCCCCTCATTTTATAGTAAAACAATAATTAAAATCACTTCCCTTATAACATATGTATTTAATTTTTTTTGCTTGGTCAAATCTACTATTTTCCCATCAGAAATGCCGAGATTAATGACTTCTCAGCATTCAGGGGATATTGGTTCTGGTGCCAACCTCGAATGTTGTCAAAATAGGCATAAAAATATAATGTAATTACTGAATGTTCTAGATAGTTTTCATCATGAAAGTTCACCATAAAAAATTTAATGGGGAAAGAAGCACACAATGAAGGGAGATGTTTCTCTAAGTCAAACCACAGCAACGATTGTAGGTATATATCAAATTAATTTGATTTCAGCTAATAAAATAAAGGAAAACTACGAAAGATATATTGATTCAAATGGATTGCCTTTTGCCAATACCTATCGGCTAGGCATCTTCTATGTATTGGCCAGAACCAATGGGATTTGGGATTTAAAGCAAACTTTGGGGGAAGAAACAATATACAGATTTAAAGGTACCCAAAAAACGGGGGAATATATCGGAAACCACCATTATGGATATATGGGAAAAGCTATTGGCCTAAGTAGTACTGTATTAAGGGCCGCAGCAGGAATGTATCAAATTTATTCAGGAACTTCAAAATGGAGGTTTGTCCTTTCTTACTTTGATGACCCTTTGGATTCAAAGGCTATTGCAGATGGTTGTAATGATTATGACGATGGTTACCGTTTTTAACATATGAATGGATTGCTATTATTGAAGTTGTGGCGGTTATAGATTGTAAAAGCGGCTTAAGAAGTATCGGCAAAAAAACTCCCAGTCCGTCGAATGTAATCGGAAGCTGTCATTCAAGCTGTTAAACAGTACATTCATTTTTACAATGCCGAACGGTTTCAGAAGAAATTAAATAACCTGAGTCCAATTGAATATCGGACTCAGGTTTGTGCTTAATTGAATAAGGCTCTTTTTTCACATTGTATATTTGACGGGGATATGTTTACTTTCAAAAAGGCTTAATTATTTGCTGTTTGATTCTGGTCATTGACATCACGATCAACACCGTTAGTTATGCTAATATCATTCTTTACTATAAAGAAATTTCCATTATTACCTCCACCAGAACCTGAAATAGATTTAGTTGAGTGTTTCGGGGAAATGTAAACTGAATCTCCAACATTCACAACACCGCCAGCAGATATATGGTTGATTTGAATAGGAACTCCAATTGATGGCATAATCATACTCCTCGTCCATTGATTATATAGCTAGCTTATTCAGGTTTAACATTTTTGTTCTATTACAAACACCCATTACATGTCTCATTTAAAGAGAATTAATCAAAAAATTGACTATAAAAATTAGTCCATTTGCTATTACTTCTTATGGAAAAGGACAACGCGCTTATTATTAGTTTAGATCACGGGCGTGGGGGGCATCCAAACGCAGTAATATTATCAGTATTAACAAATGTAGGATTTTCTGGCTGTGCAAAATCTTTAATGAAAAAAGTAACAAATGAAATTCCTAATAAATCATCGACAGTCAATACAATAGTACTACTAGAAGCTATATCAAATGCTGCAATTATACAGTTACCATTTGAATCAACACTGCATGCCACAGTAGCAATTTCAGTCGTTAAAGAGTCGAAACTTCTGTTTGGACTTAAACCGCTTTCGTCCGTAAATGAAATTCGAAAGAAACTTTCTTTAAGTCGATTTTGACACACGTAGAAGAGAATCTGACGATGACAGAAAACAGAAAGCACTATGAAAGCATGTATGACCCTACTCATATTTTAGTGAAGATTGAGAAGATCATGGGAGCTTAGTCTATCGCTATATCAAGCCCTTTTATTCAGCTGAGATAGGGCGTCCCACCATCAATCCTCTCATTTTTGTAAAAATTCTTCTGATTCAGTACATAGAAGGATTTCGTTCTGTTCGTTTCACTTGTAAACAAGTCCAACAGAATATCACCTATCGGTGGTTTCTTGGCATTTCTCCCCACCAAAAGGTTCCCTGCCATTCGACTATCTCAAAATTCCTCCATCATCGTATCTCTGATGCATTCGTATGGGAAACGTTATTTCGTCATGTCGTCAAGCTCATTGAAGAGGACGGCTATATTTCGCACGACATTTGGATTGCCGATGAAACAGAACTGAAGGCCAATGCAAACAAGCGTAAGAGAACCGTGGTTGTATCAGAATGAACACTGGCGGAAGATGCGTCCACACTAGAAAAAGTCAATCAAAAAAGGATTCTTCATCAGAAGAAACCACTCCCATCCAAGACCGGCAAGGTAATAATCAAGAACACCATCCGAAGTCTAACAGACCCCGACGCGGGTCTTTCTGTAAAACATGACAAGCTTGGGCGTTTTGCTTATTATGATCACCGGATTGCCGATGGTCTTCATAATTTTATTCTGGACTGTTATGTCACCTCGGCGACGACACCAGGTCATCGGGTTATATTGGATCGATTCGATCGGCTATGTCATATCCATCGTACCTATGCGAAGGAGGTTGCCCTTGATGCCGGTTACTATAATGTTCGCATTGGCGAGGGATTAGAAAAAAGGAAGATGTTTGCCTATATTTCTTACCGAAGGTATACAAGAAATGAACATCCTAAATGTAAAACCACTCAGTTTCGGAAAGTGGAGGAAGATTTGTATGCATGTCCATGCGGGGTTCCCTTTTCTTATAAAAACTCGACACGACAAGGCTATCATGAGTATCGCTCTCCCAAAGGAAGCTGCGGAGGCTGTCCCTACGCCAAAATGGGAGATCGTGTCCTCCGAATCTCTGTACATCAAGATGTATATGAACGTCTGCATTCGCAACGTCTCTCTCCAAGAGGGAAAGTTCTCCGCTCTGTTCGACCTTCTACCGTTGAAAGAAGTTTTGCAGAAAGCAAAGAACTCCACGGGTTTCGCTATGCACGCTACCGTGGAGTTCAGAAAGTAACCATCCAAGTTTTGATGACCGCTATAAATACGATAAAAAACATAGCAGCCAAAGTAACGGTCGCCAATACACTTCTCAGTATAAAAATGTTCTTATCTAAAAAATGATCGTCTCAACTCACATACAAAATCAACTTTTCGCATAAAAATATAGAGACAAAGCTTTTGGCTTTACTCCTTCTTTATTTTTCTCCAAGACTAGTAGTTTCAAGCGAAGAAACGACAAAAAGGGCTATTAGTTGCCCTTTTTGTCGTTTCATATGTATTTTATTGAACAAGATTCGCTTTTTAAGATAACCACATATTCTAATGTGAATCATAAGTTTAGTCCTCCAAAAAGATAAGCAATGTCCTTTGAGCCCAGAACATTGCTTTTTAATTGGTGATTTACTTGGTGCGTGAGATCGGTAATTAGGGATAATCATAGATAGATAAACATATGGTGTTACCAATCATCAATCCTATATAATGTATGCACTCCCACATAAAATTAGTTTAGTTAAGTATCCCATTTTCAAAAATACCCTCATTGCTTTTTAGATTGTATTTTTTTGTTGAATGGTTGCTACCACCTCTTTTCATGATTCCTGGATTTCATGAACAGCGTGCAGCAACTTTTGATCACGTTCCTCTACTTCTACATCAAAAAATGCCTGTAAAAAATGGTTTACAGCCTGGAGCAATCATTTATGCATGATTGCTTTTTTTGTATAGGAATAATCATTATGTGTTTTTAGGGACATGTACCTTTCCTTAAAGAATCAATTTTTCATATATCTATAAAAGAGAAGATATTTAACTCAAAGGAGGTTTTAATTTGATGCCTAGAAGCCCCCAACGACCCATGCCCCCCTTTTTTTCTCCTGGCCCATTCCGGCGCCCCCCAATAAAGCAAAATAAGCAAGATTTCATGTCTTATTTTCGTACATCAGAAGGAAATTTAGATTTCACAAAGATTGCAGGAACTGCTCAACAAGCTAAGCAAATATTCGACCAAGTAAGCCCTCTAGTCAGTCCTCTTATTACAAAATTTCTTAAAAAATAGCCTATTATAAAAACATAAAGAAACCTACTTTTTTTGTAGGTTTCTTTACCTAGCTTTTAGAAAATGCGCCGTCTTCTAAATCTTAAAAGAAAAAGAGCAGCGATTAAGAAGAAAGGGATAAATCTTCTTCTAAAACCGGTACGAAGAAACATTCCAGTTTGTTGGTTCACTCCGTCTATTACTCCTCTATAAACTCTTCCATTGCGATCTATAACCTCAACAGGCTCACCGTAGTAGTTCATAACTAAATTCCCCATTTTTGTAAATGAGGAGCCCTATAAGATCTGCAGAATACAGTGATGCTAGGCTTGTTTCCAACAAATGTCTGTAAAAAGGACAGATCATTTCAATCTGCCCTTTGCCTTCTAAACAAACGAAACGAAACCAACCGTTCCCATTAGATGAGGGATTTAAGAGGGTGTTTACTTATCTGTCACCTTGTGGAGAATTAATAGCCTCCATAGCCCATGCAAGAACATCCTACAATGATAAGTAAAACGAATAAGACAACAACTAAAGCAAAAACATTGCGAGATCCATATCCATCGCTCATATCTAACACCTCCTATTTATGGTAAATAATTTATTTTTTGTAATAATGTTAGGCTTATTATTAGCTCCAAATAACGGCTCCTACAATAATTAATAAAATGAACAACACAACAATCAACGCAAAATTGAATCCAGCTCCACCGTAGCCAGCGCCTCCATAGCCATAACCGCCATAACCGCCGCAACCAAATCCACAGCCCATAAGTTATTCGCCTCCTATTAAGTAGTAAGGGATTGCTAAATACACTATCCCTATTTGTAAGTTATGTTTTTAAGAAATAGTTTGATTGGACAAATGTATCAACTTCTAGGAAAATTCAACATTTGTCCAATTAAGTCATTCATACTAAAAGCGTATGTTATACATATACGCTTTTAGCAAAGATAGAAAGAGGTGCATATTGCAGATGGTCCCTATGGCGGTTATATGAGAGACTACCGCTATCTCTCATGTTGTAAGATATGCAAGATAGAATAAAAAGGTAATGGACAAGTGTGGGTGTAAATGTGGAATTTTTAGCAATGAATGGTCTATAAGGATTCCTCTCATCAATGTATTAAAGGACTCCCATTGCCATTAGCCGAATGTTTAAACGTACAAATACAACAAAATGCTGATTATGTTGCTTTAACACACCCCCAATTAAATGAGGCCCCCTTGATAATTAAGGGGGATTGCTCTTTACTAAGAAAAGATGTACTCATAGATTTCATATAATGTATATATCGGTTGCATTAAATGTTACATAACGAAGGCGTCTGGACGGAGGAAATGTCACCAACACATGCCATGGATATACATGAAAAGATGGAAATTTACCTTTTGTTTTTTATTTATAGATTTAAGATAAACGCTGGTTCCATTTTGAGGTAATATGTCGAATCATAAAAAATCGATTATCCACTATCTTTATTTTGTAGTGAATAGTCGATTTTTTTCGTGAGAAGCAATCGTTAACAACTTATAAAATCGATTGGTTTCATTAACCTAAACTAATAACCCAAGCCCAAACATACACAACTTACGATGATTAGGAGAATGAATAAGATAACACTTAACGCAAAACGACCGTCGTATCTAGGGGTGGAAGCTGCAGACGCTATATAACCATAACCTATACCTAAGCATACACAACCTACAATAATTAGGAGAATGAATAAGATAACACTTAACGCAAAACGACCGTCGTATCTAGGGGTGGAAGCTGCAGACGCTATATAACCATAACCTATGCCTAAGCATACACAACTTACGATGATTAGGAGAATGGATAAGGTAACACTTAACGCAAAACGACTACCATATTTAGGGACGGAAGCTGCGGGCGCTATATAACCATAACCGCAAGAACCAAAGCACATACTTTTTTACCTTCCTTCTATTGAGTATGAGGAGATTGTTAAATACTTAGTATTACATTACGCTTTTAAAGAAGGGATGGTATGAGACAACTTAATTACCTTATATAACAATCTACAAAACTCAGCACTTGTCCTCTCTTTCTGTATTTCCTCATGCAACCTACAAGCTCGTTACCAAACATCCAGTTTCGGATGGAGACCATCTTTGCGTCAAGATGGGTAGCATAAGCTACACTGTAAGAATGCGACTTCTTGTCGCACCATAATTAATCTTATCGGTAATCAAAAAAGCCTTAGATTTCATGGAATCCAAGACTTTTTCAACACAACATAATAGTCATTATGTTGCATTAAAAGATAAACAATTTATACATTATATCTACCAAATTTCCCATCACATATCCTTGCCCCAAAATACAATGATAGTAAATTACTATCTTAATTAGAAAATATTCGATGGACTAAAGTGGCAACCCTGTCACTACCCGTTAAAGAAATGATTATAATTCGAATTCATCATCTTCTACTACATAAGTATCTTCTTCAGATTCGACAGGGTTAAATGATGCAAATCCAAATGATCTTCTTATTCCAGTTAAACGGAATAATGCAACGATTAATGCTAAACGGATTAATAGGCGTACTAACCGACCTCTAATTCTGGTGCGCATAATGATAAAGTTGCTTCCAACAGATAAAAGAGTACCCGTAAATGTTCCCTGAGTTGTAATAACTTCTACTTCTTGACCTACGAGCCTGTGGGCCATATCATGAAAGTCCGTTCTGTCTGTTCTGTCTGTTCTGCCTGTTCTGTCTGTTCTGTCCGTTCTGCCTGTTCTGTCCGCTCTTTCCATTCTGTCCATTCTTTTCCTCTCCTTTCCTTCTGCTAGTTAATGCAGACAAGTGGAAAAAAGAATGGACAATTTATTTAAGATAATAGCGGATTTTTTTATGATGTTTCGTTTTTATAACAATCGGAAACATTACATTATTGTATTGGCTTATATAAAAGATTTTCGAACGCAACAAAATGTCATTCATGTTGCATTGGTTATAGCTATAACCAAAATCATAAATTGGGTAAATATGTTAATTTTGTGATTACTCAATGATTTGATTAAGTTGTCCTACACAAATATTTTTTAAGAACATAATTTAGTACTGAGTATTGAATGCTTATCAATCTCCTATTAAGCAATAGAAGGGAGGAGGAAAAATAATGAGTGATGGCGGTTACGGTTATGGATCAGGGTTTGCTTTAATCGTTGTCTTATTCGTCTTACTTATCATTGTAGGATGTTCTTGTATGGGCTATGGTGGATATTAAAAGCCCCCTTGAATTTACCATTTAACCATTCATAATAGTCGGTTTTGCTAAGGACAGATTGAGTAATCTGTCCTTTTTATCATAATCGGTGAGAAGCCCCCCACTTCAAGATTTATTAAATGGAGGTAGTTCAAATAATAATTCATTACTAAAAATTCCGTGTTTACATCCACACTTGTCCATTACCTTTTATGATATTTTGCATATCTTACAACATGAGGGACAAAACTCTCCTGAATATCCTCCACCAGACATATACACCTCTTTGTTTGGCTAAAAGCGCATGTTATAACATGCGCTTTTAGCCTTTGTTGAATTTAATATAGAAATACATACATTAATTAAGCAAAAAACTTAGATTAAAACCAGATCTGAGCTTTTTTAATGCCATATGCCATTTTACATAAATGAGAATGATTAGAAATGCAATCTGATAGCATTAATTGGAAAGATATTGAATTTTCTTATCGATTAGTGAGTCTGTCCAATCCAACTATTTCTTAAGAACATAATTTAGAAGTAGGGATTGTGTGTTTAGCAATCTCTTCATACTCAATCTCAATAGGAGGTGAATCATTTATGTCCTGGGGATGTGGAAGTTATGGCGGTTATGGCTATGGAGGCGCTTGCTACGGTGGAGCTGGATTCAATTTTGCGTTGATTGTTGTATTGTTCATTTTATTAATTATTGTAGGAGCCGTTATTTGGAGCTATTAATAAGCCTAACATTATTACAAAAAATAAATTATTTACCATAAATAGGAGGTGTTAGATATGAGCGATGGATATGGATCTCGCAATGTTTTTGCTCTAGTTGTTGTCTTATTCGTCCTACTTATCATTGTAGGATGTTCTTGTGTGTTTTATTAAATCTTCACAAGGCGACATCATTTACCTTTCAACGGGCTAACATGAACTGCACCCCAATTGTTAGACACAGAGCTAACAATTGGAGGTGCATTTTTTATGACGAAATATACTTTTATAATTTTGGAGGATAGGTAATGGAGAAAAAAATTGTTACACTTGATGTATCGAATCTTTGGACAGCTTATATAAATAATACTATGGCAACCTGTGTTAACAAATATGCTTTGCAAACAATTACCGATTCTGAAATCCATAATATATATGACAAAGCTTTGCATCTATCAAAGAATATTGTTCAAAAGATCACAGTTATCTTTAATAATGAAAATTTTCCTATTCCATATGGATTTACGGATGAAGATGTCCATCTTAATGCACCACGATTATTTTCAGACGATTTTTGGCTATTTTACCTTCATGAAATGACTATACATGGGTTAACCGCTTATTCTCTTGGGATTACCACTTCCCATAGGCTTGACGTACGCCAATTTTATTCAGAAGCATTTAAAGGAGCTTCTGAGTTGTATGATATCACATTAGAAATGATGCAATCTAAAGGGCTTTTGGAACGTACCCCCACAATCATGCTTCCAGAAAAAATTGAATTTGCAGAAAAACAAAGCTTTATAGCTGGTTGGTTCGGTGACCATCGTCCATTGAACGTTATTGAAATCAGTAGTCTTTATTTTAATTTGCAGAAAAGCATCATGACAAAAGACTTGGTGGTATGGAAGAAAAGGGTAATGAGGTGTAGTACTGCAGATTGGCAACAAATAAGTAAAGAGGGCGAGTAGTATCCTAACAGGTTTTCTGACAGGGAAAAATTGCAAAATAGCAACTGAAATCGGAGACCTATTCGCAATAGTATTTTCTTATTTTATCATAGATTATAAAGGCTGATTTCTCTATCGGAAATCAGTTTTTATTTTGGTTTTACCATAACGCAGGTTATCAGTAGTCAATCCACCAATGCACCCCGTTAGCAAATCTTATTAGTTATTCAGCTCTATCCTGCCCTTTCGTTTAAGAAGAAAATCTATAACATTCTTTAACAGAACCAAAAACCTATATACAGGATGTAGGTTTACATAAAAATCGTTATTAGCAATTAAAAGTCCCTCGAATTTCATAGAATGCGAGGGATTTTCAGAGCGACAAATAGACATTATGCTACGTCGTTTTCTTATCATTATGAAATAATTTTATAATGCCCTTCAACTTTTTCATAAGGAATTAGAACAAAAGGCTGCTCAGCAAGGGTGAATAAATCTAATCCCTCTTGATCTTTATCTGGCGAAAAGTATTTTTGACCAAATTTCTTTACAATCCATCCTTTTGTACCTATAGGTAAAGTACCAAAATGACCTTTTTTAAATGACTCGGGAGATGGTAAATAACCAGCCGTTGTTCCTGTTATCCCTAGCACATTACAAGGTTCTGTAATCTCTACTCTATAGAGTTGTTCTTGTTGTAAAAAACTCATCACATTAACCCCTTTATATAGTATTAATGACTTTTTCCACCTTTTTCTATTATCCTATATTTCTATAAAATTGAGTATAAAAGAGTTTTCTCCCTCGGCGTATATGCCATACAAATCTAGTTTACATAACCATTCTTATAAGAAATAAAGCTCAAGTCTGATTGTAGACTCGAGCTTTATTAGTTTTACAGAGAAAATTCCTCTAATACTTGGTCCACCATATCATCATTAATGCCAATATATCAAAGTGTAATGGACGGCGCAGAATGTCCAAAAATCTGCTGCAACATTGCCACGTCCTTCGTGCGCTGATAAAAGTGGTACCCAAATGTCTTTCGTAAAGTATGGGTCGCAATGGAGCCCTCAATGCCACACGCTCGTGCAGCCCCGTTAATGCCCCTCCAAGCCGTTTATATCAAGGGTTCAGAACCTATTCGAAGGGATTTGAAAAAAAGAAAAATTGAGTATGTCCAAACTTTTATTATCTGTTTGCATAATATATTAAGAGATTTATCATATGTAGGAAGGGGGTAAGGATATATGACTTGTAAACGAATAAAAAAATTACCAAAAGACTTATGTGGTCGTTCATCAAAAACATTACCACCCATTATACTCCCACCAATAATTCATCCTACTACAAATTGTACTAAACACATTTTTCAAGATATAATCGTACCTCATATTCACCCAATTGATATTGAAATCGTAAACCATATCAAATTTAAACATGAGCACTTTTTTCCAAGAACTATTTCTTCTGTTGTAAATGAAGTTACAAATGAACAATTCATTTGTGATAAACAAGATAACATTCGTGATCAACTAGATAAAGTTATACAAGAACAATTACAATTCATTCGTGATCAACAAGATGAAATTACACAAGAACAATTACAATTCATTCGTGATCAATTAGATAAAGTCACGCAAGAACAATTACAATTCATTTGTGGTGAACAAGCTAAAGTTCACAAGAAAAAAAGAAAAAAAAGAAAAAAGAGTTATAGAATAAGTTAAAATAAAGGTTCTGGTGCAAAAAACCTCTCGCTAGAAACATAGAGTGTCAGTTTTCTTTAAATGGCTAACTTATGAAGCTAATCCAAACAGTTGATGGATGAATTCTTTCTGATTTTGGACAGACTGATCCCGTAAATCAATCTGTTCTTTTTTGATCATATGCATGGCTTCTACTCCCGAAAGAATGGATGTAGCTGTGTCAAAAGACTTGAACCCTAACATAGGAAGGACTCGTCTCTTAATGAATCGATGATCCTGTTCCACGATGTTGTTAAGATATTCCACTTGCCTTATTTGGATGCCTTCTGGCATCTTTTTTTCTTCTTTTAACTCTTCAATTGCTACTGGATAAGCTGGATTCTTATCTACAGTAATGACACGAGGAGTGGATACATGTAAAAAAGCCAAGACTTTTTTTAGAAGCGCTTGGCTGATTTGCTATCTCTCGTTTTGCCAAGGAAAAAGTCAATAGTGTTCCCATCCGAATCGACTGTACGATACAGGTACATCCATTGTCCTTTTACTTTTATGTACGTTTCATCCACTCTCCATGAATCATTGGGTTGTTTGAGATGACGCCGAACTCTCTTATCCAACTCAGGATCATATTGATGGACCCAACGCATAATGGTTGTATGAGCTATGGATAAGCCTCGTTCCTCCATCCTTTCCACCAAATCACGAAAACTTAGGTTGGGTTGTACCGTAGATACCATCTAACCGTTAACAAAATAATGTCAGGTTGATAATGTTTCCATTTAAACAAATTTTCCTTTTTGATACCAATCACACACCTTTTTTAGATTGATAGTATCAGTATGTCCAAGATTTAAAAATTACTTGCAATTGTCTTGAAGTTTTTGCACCAGAACCCCCATTTTAAAGAGGTTGGGTATCTAAAGATACCCAACCTCTTTTCATCAAAAATTCGCAAGTTTGATAGGGAACTGTCCATTCACTTTAACTTAACCTGAATATACTACTAAATATAAAGAAAGAAAGGGGAAAAACTAATGACAAAAAATCGAACCATTCTGAAAATTTTCCAAAATCTGATTTAGACAGCAAAGCAAAAGCTAACGTGGATTTAGATAATAGAAATAGAGCTGATTTAGATAATGACAATGATTTAAAAAATGTAGATCGTAACACAAACAACGCCAAAGCCGAAATTGAAAACAGTGGAAATTCTCGTGTCGACCTTGATGTTAAAGTTGATTCAGACTCTAAAGCAAGGGTACGTGTACGTTCTGAATCTGATCAAGATCAGGAACAAGATCAAGATCAAGAGGATTAACAAGAAAAGTAGGATAAGACCAAAATCAACGTCGACGTAACTAGAACATTCGTAATAAAGGTAAGGTAGGGATTCCTGTGCCTTCTACCTTGCCTTCCTATTATTTTCTAAAGGAGGGCAT
>NZ_JBHRZT010000009.1:0-6451 GCF_042649685.1 Bacillus songklensis
GTTTTATTGATTACATTCCTTATGTGGGAGATGGACGTCACCGAAGGTATCGACCAGAGACTGCGGATATACTGCGCTTCATTGCGGAAGGGTTCAACCGTAATCTAACCGCAGTGGAGATTGAGGAAGGTCTAAGCCTTATGGCTGTAAGGAATATAGAAATTGAGGAAGAAACCGCAGTGACAACCGCAGTAGCGCAGCAGCAGTCTAATCAACAGGCGATTTCTGTTCAGGTGGAGGTGGGTGAACAGTTCCAAGAACTTATGAAGCAAACCCAGGTTGCTATGCAGATAATGGCTCAACAAAAAGAAGAAATTATGGAGCTGCGGAAGGCTGTTGCGGAACTGCGGAACCAGCAAGATAAGCAAAAAGAGTATATCGATTATCGATTAGAAAAGCGTGATGGTGAGTTAGTGAACGCGATGAAAGAGATGATGGAAATGAAAAAACAAGTTGCTGTACTTGAGGAACAGAAGGGCCAAAAGAAATGGTGGAGGTTTTGGTGACTCCTATTTGGGTGAGCTTGGAGGGAGGAAAAGAGGGAGAGAACAGGCTATAAGGCGGCTTGTTTTTCGTGCTATGCTGTTGGTTCGACCGAGACAGAGGGGAAAATCCTATTTGGTATGAGTTCTCGGTCGGCGTCAGCCAGGTAGCACGAAAAATTTTTAAAATCAAGGGCGACCGGAGGGAGTTCATATACCCTTGATTTTGAAAACCAATTCAGTTATTTAGGTTACAAAAGTAAGATAAATAATTGAAAATAGATCTGTAAATTATACTGTAAATAAAAGAGAACACTTTTTCTAATTTATTTACGGTGTTTTTGCGCTTAAAATCCCCCGATGCTTGCGAATACGGTTCTTTTAAGAATTCCGCAAACAACAGAAGACCTCACCCCATCCTCTTATAAGGATGGGGTGAGGTCTTCTGTTACTGCATTTAAAAGGAGCCTTGGTAAGGAGGCGAGGGATAGTGAAAAGACGATGACAAGTTATCTTTTCGACCTGATGGAGTAGGATAACACAATAACAGATATATTAATAATCTTTAGTTGTCGTTTTTTGTCGAATAGTGTAAAATTGCTAGGCTGAAACTACATCCACGAAAAATGGCAAACTTATCGAAAGATAAGGACGCAAAGCTACAGGTCTAAGGCAATTGCTATGATGGCTGAGCTGCCGAAAGGAGAAGTTAATAAAATGAAGTTAAATCATAAAATCAGAATGAGTCTGATTTTTATGTTATTTACTATTGCTGTTTATTATAAGGATGAATCAATTCTTAAACTGCTTGGGTTACATATTAATGGTGTGGAGGAAGAGATCTTTGATGATATAACCTTATTTATTTTGCTCTTACTCTTCTTTAATGTTTTTTTCTTGCAAGAAAAGGTATCGAAGTATCTTCAGAAGAGCCGCGAGCAATACCGATGTTTAATTGGACATTCTGCTCAGCCAATATTTGTCCGTTCTGAAGGTGAATTTATCTTTGTCAATCGTGCTTGTGCTAATCTTTTAGGAGCTTCTCATTTTCAAGAACTCCTTGAGAAGCCCTGGATGGATATTATTCATCCCGATTCTATAGAAACTGTAAAAGAAGTATTATTGAGACAACAGAAAGACAAGGACGAAGTTTCAAAGTATGAACTGAAAGTAATTAGATTTGATGGAAAAATCATTCATGTCGAGGTTATTTCGACTCCTATTGAGTACATGGGAAAAGATGCAAGAGAATTAGTTGTACTGGACATAACTCAAAGGAAACAACATGAAGAACTCATGAATCATTTAATCTACCATGATCAATTGACTGGTTTGCCGAATCGGCGATTTTTTCAAGAAACCTTGAATCAGAAATTAGATCAGTTTAAAAGTGAGAAACTTTTAGCTGTTATGTTTATCGATTTAGACGGTTTCAAAAATGTAAATGATACTTTCGGTCATGAAATAGGCGATCAATTGCTACAAGAGGTGGCCAAACGTTTAAATAATTCTGTTCGTGACAGGGATATGGCTGCACGATTGGCAGGTGATGAATTTACAGTAATACTGCCTGAAATTACACGAGAAGACGTTGTTCAAGTTGCCGAAAGAGTATTAGAAGAATTGCGATTACCTGTTATCTTGAAAAAAAATTCGGTAAAAGTTACGTCAAGTATCGGAATCGTTTTTTATCCCCATCATGGGGATAATGTAGAAACCTTATTGAAACATGCTGATCAAGCTATGTATCAAGCTAAAAAGCAAGGGAAAAACAATTATCTAATTTATACTGGTGAGTAGATTCTTTTTTCATAAAAGGTTTAGAGTTTTAGAAAATGTTATTTTGATAAATTTGTTTTTAATATATGTATTAGAGATTGCATAAAACCACCCCTTTTTATACAGCTGCCAGGCTTCTTGAGAAGCTGAAAACGTTGATTCATCAACGATGTATAAAAAGATGCATAAATAATAAAAATAGACAAGCCAAAACCCCTTGGGCGCCAAGGGGTTTGTTTTGGTGCAGGTTCCGGTAAGAATGGTTATGTAAACTAAAAATGTATGGGATATACATGAGAGAAAACGAAAAAACTACCTCGAGGATCAAGAGGTAGTTTTTTCATAGATTAGGTATAGAACTAAGGATTTTGTTACCGGGTGATGTCTCGCGGCGTCTTTTGTATTTTGTTCAAGGTGTTTGGATGTTATTCCCTTTATTTGTTTTGTGATAAGAAATCATGATAAAAATGCATTTATAAGGAGCAAACTAAGTAATGTTGAAAATTCTCCGTAGCTTTACACTTTTTTATCTTTTAAAAAAAGAGGACTAGTTCTAGTCCTCTTTACAAATTCGACTTTTGAAAAGATCTATAACTAATGGAATGGAATGGCACTTTATTTCTTTATTTAGCGGCATAAAGGGCTCTAACGAAGGTGGAGGTGCTTTTTTTACCTAGCCGCAGTTATAATATGTTGTCTGGAATTAAATTGAAGATTGTATATGATATTTTTTTCAATACAACATGATAATTATCATGTTGTATTGAAAAAAATACCTAATAAAAAGCGAACTTCTTGTTTATGAAGGAGGTTCGCTTTTTATTAGGTAAATATGTATTCAATCACATACATAAATTTATGTATGATTGCTTTTTTATGTATAGGAATAGTAATTATGTGTTTTTAGGGATATGTACCTTTCCTTAAAGGTTCAACTTTTCATATATCTATTAGAGAAGAGATATGTAACTCAAAGGAGGTTTTGAATTTGCTGCCTAGAAGACCACAACGACCCATGCACCCCTTTTTTTCTCCTAGCCCATTACGACGCCCCCCAATAAAGCAAAATAAGCAAGATTTCATGTCTCATTTTCGTACATCAGAAGGAAATTTAGATTTTATAAAGATTGCAGGAACGGCTCAACAAGCTAAGAAAATGTTTGATCAAGTAAGTCCTCTAGTAAGTCCTCTAATTACAAAATTTCTTAAAAAATAGCCTATTATAAAAACAGAAAGAAACCTACAAAAAAGTAGGTTTCTTTATTTAGCTTTTAGAAAATGCGTCGTCTTCTGAATCTTAAAAGGAAAAGAGCTGCAATTAAGAAGAAGGGGATAAATCTTCTTCCAAAGCGGGTACGAAGCATCATTCCTCCAGGAGGTGGGTCCCCGTCTATAATTCCTCTATAAACTCGTCCATAATGATCCATAACCTCAACAGGCTCTCCTTGATATCTTCGAACTAAATGCTCCACGTTATTCCTCCTTTCTGACACAAGATATGATTTTGAAATGAGAGGTACATGATCTTCATCAATGTTTGTGAAAATAGATATTTTAAGACAAAGGAAAGATCATTTAAATCTGCCCTTTGTCTTCTCAATAAGCGAAACGAAATCAACTGTTCCCATTAGATGATGTGAGGAATTAATAACCGCCAAATCCTGTACAAGAACATCCTACAATGACAAGTAAGACGAATAAGACAACAATTAACGCAAAAGCAGTGCGAATTCCATCGCTCATATTTAACACCTCCTATGGAGTATGAAGGGATTGCAGACATACAATCCCTACTTTTACATTATGTTTTCAAGAAATAGTTGGATTGGACAAACTCATTAGCTGAGGGAAAAAATCAACATTTTTAAGTAATATGTCAAATTAAAATAGACTATCCACTATCTTTATTTTTGTAGGGAGTAGTCTATTTTTTATGAAAATCAATTGTTAAAGCCTATAAAATTGATTGTTTTCGTTAATTCAACCACTAATAACCCATACCCATGCATACACAACCTACGATAATGAGGAGAATGAATAAAACAACAATTAACGCAAAACCGCCGCCATAGCTAGGAGCGGTAGTTGCAGGTGCTGTATAACCATAACCACCACAACCAAAGCCCATACTTGTTCACCTCCTATTGAGTAGTAAGGGATTGCTAAATTACGATTCATACTTTTACGTTATGTTCTCAAGAAAGAATTGGATTGGACAGACTCACTAATAGACAAGAAAATTCAATATTTTTCCAACTAATGCTATTAGAGTGCAGTTCTAATCATTTTTAAATTCAACAAAGACTAAAAGCGCATGTTATAACATGCGCTTTTAGCCAAGACAAAGAAGGTGTGTATGTCCGGTGGAGGATATTCAGGAGACTTTTGTCTCTCATGTTGTAAGATATGCAAAATATCATAAAAGGTAATGGACAAGTGTTGATATGAACGTGGAATTTTTAGCAATGAATTATTATTTGATCTACCCCCACTTAGCAAGTCTGGAAGCGAGGGTCTTCTCGTCGATTATGATAAAAAGGACAGATTGAGTAATCTGTCCTTAGCGAAACCGACTATTATGAATAGTTAAGTGGTAAATTCAAAGTAACTTTTAATATCCACCATAGGACATACAGGAACATCCCACGATGATAAGTAAGACGAATAATATAACGATTAAAGCAAACCCAGAACCGTAACCGTAACTTCCATCACTCATTATTTGCCCTTCTCCCTTCTATTGCTTATTGGGAAATTGATAAGCATTCAATACTCAGTACTAAATTATGTTTTTAAAAAATATTTGTATAGGACAACTTAATCAAATCATTGAGCAATCACGAAATTTACATATTTACCCAATTGGTGATTTTGGTTATAGCTATAACCAATGTAACATGAATAACATTTTGTTACGTTCGAAAATCTTTTATATAAACCAATACAATATTGAAAACTTTTATTTTCCTTCTGTTATTCTAAATGCTTAAAATTCTACAAACATCTCGACCATTGTCCATTTCACCTACACTTTAAACCGCATACCCTATCAAGAGAAGCTGTAAGTAATTTTTCCATTTATCTTTTATGGAAGGGAGTTGTAAAAATTGCCTAGAGATTATTACCATTTATGCTGTAAATATAAAGGAAGGCCAGTTGAATTAAAGGACAAATTAGGTAATGTTCATAGAGGTATGATAGAAAGAGTTACACCAACACATGTATATGTAAGACCATATCAACCTTATGGGCCAAGAAACCTTAGAGGATTTGGTTATGGTGGTTTTGGTAGGCCATTTTTTGGACGAAAATTTGGTTTTGGATTCGGAGCTGCAGCAGTTGCCATTGCCTTAGCAGCTCTAATCGCATTTGCAGTAATACCATTTGGTTTTTTTTGGTAGATAAAAGATTGTGTTTGAAGATACGTCCTGATTTAATTAGAAGGTATCTTTGTTTTTACTTCTCATAATCCTAGGTTATGTCAACAAAATAAGGAGAAAAAAAGGTTGGGTATCTAAAAGATACCCAACCTCTTTTCTTGTTGATAAGAATGGTTATGTAAACTAGAAATGAATAAGATATACATTTACTAATTCAGCAGACTTATATATTTCAACATTTGTGTTATTTGCGAAAAAGCCAGCTAATCTATAGGAGGATATATAGAGAGAGAAGGCTCTTAAACATATAACTTGGTTAGTATTTAAGAGCCTATCTATCTTTTAGGTGGGTATTCTATTTTCATTTCGGGTCTCTTTTTTTTAAGTGGAGATTCTATTACTATTTCAGGTCTCTTGTTTTTAGGTATATAGTCATTTTCTTTTCCAGAAGAGGATTTCTTATTTTTATTTATCAAGTCTTTTAATTGTCGAACAGCTAATTCACACTCTTTGTTCGATATTTGTTTCGTCATTAATAATGAATACAGCATTGCAAATGCAATAGCTGTTGTATCAACTTGAACATTTACAGTAACATCAACGTCTGAATTTCCACTACGATCAATTTTTGATTGACTCGTTTGAGTATCAATTGAGGAAATTTTACCCAATAAAGATAAATCCCCTAGATTGTCTAAATATTGGTTATCATTTAGATGTTTTATAATATGCCCTCCTTTAGAAAATAATAGGAAGGCAAGGTAGAAGGCACAGGAATCCCTACCTTACCTTTATTACGAATGTTCTAGT
>NZ_JBHRZT010000010.1:0-5351 GCF_042649685.1 Bacillus songklensis
TCCAAAAAACGGCTGTACAGCCAAAATA
The DNA here is from genome assembly GCF_042649685.1 of Bacillus songklensis. NCBI lineage: Bacteria > Bacillati > Bacillota > Bacilli > Caryophanales > Bacillaceae > Bacillus > Bacillus songklensis. Next base: position 29 of record NZ_JBHRZT010000010.1, read on the forward strand.
AAGCGCTCTGGTACATAAGAAGGTACAAAGTCAGAATCTAAAAAATGATCTTCCTTACGTTTATTATGTTTAATAAATGTTTTTAAAGTTAAATCATAGGTAGAAACATTTTTCTTTGGTTCTTCCTTACTTTCACAAGGCTTCTCCGGATTTTCAGGTTGGAAATCAGGTTGGAAATCGGGCAAAAACTCGTCCAGTTGTAAGAACTCGACCCAATAATCAAAGTATGGGTGATCAACAAATAGATGAACTTGATTCCCAAGACCGTTTTGCTTCGATGAACGTCGATAAACGGTCACAATGACATTCTTCTCCCGTAAAGTCTCCTCGATCCCCCGAATCGTCCTGTCGCTCACTCCATAACGCTTGGCTAATGTCTTATCTTCAATAAAGAAGTATCCACGGTCTGCTGCCAGCCAGCACATCATATCAATCGCGTTCTTTGTTTCTTGTTTCTTACGGTCATAGCTGTCGCCGTACGCTTCCTTTACAACTTCTACTAACTTTTCTTTCATAGTTTGTTGTTCACGACGATTCTTCGCATACTCCTTGTAACTTTGCATTTGATTAAATTCTTGAGTGGATATCAGTCTATTTACAGTCATCTTCGTTCTCCCTTTCTTTTAGGAAAACAAAAAAGACGTATCTACCGTATGAAAACGGTAAACACGCCTTTTTAGACTGTAAAAGGTAGACTCCACCCCTTGAAGTTTACGTTTATTTATCGTAAAATACAGGCATAAATAAAGTAAACAAAAAGGTGAAGGCAAGTGTTTACCGTGGTGCTAGCACGGTGGACGGTTATAGGTGGTTGCCGCCACACTATAACACGCCTTTGCCTTTTTTGTTTCTCCGAACTATTCACTTGATTCTATTTATACCAAACATATCCAAGTTCTACAAGAGGGATTGAAAGAATGAAACAATAATTTAACAGAGAACATTCTGCAGGGTGCAATTATATAGTGCTCCCTTTTTAGGACTCACTATCATTGCGAAACGCTTTTTAAAAGCGTTTGTTTTGCTGCGCAAATTTATTTTTCTCATAAAGTTAATACCAAAAATTAGCGTTTGTTTTTATCAAAGGAGCATGATATCCTTTTCGATGAAAAGTCATTATTTGATATTTTTCATTTGTTGCTGCGCAACGAATGAAAGAGGTTGATATAAGATCCGATATAGAAAGTAAAAGCTCAGGTCCAAAATTAGACCTGAGCTTTTTTAACGTGAACCTGTACATGTCTAATAATACGCCGGAATAAGATTAAAGTGAAATTAACCTACAACTTTAGGAGGAAAAATAATGGCCAATCCATTTGTAGACCGATCCTTAGATGAAATTCGTTTTTGGTCACGGATAATGAAAGAACACTCATTATTTCTTAGATTGGGATTTAGATGTGAAGATACACAACTAATCGAGGAGGCTAATCAATTTTATCGTTTGTTTGAACAGATTGAACAACGATCTCATTCATTTACAAATCAAACCGATCCTGAACAAATTAGACGATTTAATTCGGAAGTCCAACAAGCTGCTACGGGTATATTTCTCTTTAAACGAAAAGTGTTAGGGTTAATATTAACTTGTCAGTTGCCTGGCGCAAATAATTTTCCTCTTTTAGTTGATCATATAAGTCGGGAAGCCAATTTTTTTAGAAAACGATTAATTGAGTTAAACGAAGGGAAATTGAAACCACTTGCTGATTCCATTATCAAAGAAAATGTATTCTTTTTAAGAATAATGGCCGATCATGCCAAATTTATAGGTCATCTCCTCGATCCATCGGAAAGAAAACTTGTAGATATGGCCCGAAACTTCAGCAATGATTTTGATCAATTGGTTTTTCAAGCTATAGACTTAGAGTCTATGAAACCACAGTCCCAGACAATGCCACTTTTGAATCAATTTCTTGATGAGAACCGAGTGTCTGTTGCATCTCTTCGGGATTTTAAGAAAACTGCCCGAGATTTAATTGAGGAATGTAGAATTAAAAGTATTATTCACCCTCTTCTGGCAGATCATGTTTTCCGTGAAGCTGAAAGATTTCTTCATATCATTGATATGTTTGAGGCTAACCTTAAAAAATAAAACTAATAGGTGATATCAAACTAAGGTTTTATTTTTTAATATCTAGATTAATTAAAACAAAAGGATTGTCTTTGTCTTTAAGACATATTGTCAGGAAAGTGCCGATTTACAAAGGTAAGAAGCATTTTCCTATATTTTATCCCTCAGATGCTCGTTGGACTATTTGTTATCTATGTAAGATATAAATATTTCTATCAAAAATAAAATAACGGCATTGCATACTCTATACAAATCTAGTTTACATAACGATTCTTACCGGAACCTGGCAAACGAAAAAAACCTTGGCGCCCAAAGGGTTTCACGTCGTCCGTTTTTATCGTTTATGCACCATTTTATACATCCTTGATCAATCAACGTTTTTGGCTTCTAAAAAAGCCTGGCGGCTGCATAAAAAATAAGGGTTTTATACAATCTCTTCTTCCACTAACGCCCCCGTTAGCTGAATAACGAAGATCCATAACAAAGACCACCCTTATGAAATTTATAAGGGTGGTCTTTGTTATGGGTATTCTATATGTTTATCCGCAAATTCTCAGCATCACTTCCAAAATTGCCACCATTTCTTTTTTTCTCTTTGGCTTTCTGCCATCATTGCAGTAGCCATTTGTTTTTGAGTTTCTTGACTTTGGCGAAGAGCATCTAAAAGAGCTTTGTCCCTATCACTTGATAAAAATTCTTCAAGCCGATTCATCTGAGCTTTTAATCCTTCAATCTGATTGTCTTTCTCTGTAAGAACGTCTTTTATTGCAGAAGGAAACTCTTCTAAAACAATTTGTTCTACCTGCTCTTTAGATATTTGAGAAGACTGTAGCCCCTGAATCATACTTTTCAATTGCTGTATTTCGTTTGATAAGTGGTCATTGTACTGTTTCTGTAAAGCTAAACTCTGTTTTAGGGTTTCACTTTCATGTATATAGAGTTCTCTGTCTCTCTGTGCTTCTTTCTTCGCTTCAGACGTTACCTTTTTAGGACTATGCCAATCTCGTAAGGCTTGTTCCTTACCTACTTTTGCAATACGTTCTTGGATCTCACGAATATGATGTAAATCTTCAACTGTAAAATATCGATAACCGTTTTTAGGATTTTTTCTAACCTCTAAACTAAACTCTTTAACTAGATTGATAATTGTTGTTCTACTAACTTGCAATTCTTTTGCAATGTCACCAGTAGTATAAGTAATCTCTTCACTATCCAAACTTTACACCTCCTAAATTCAAACTTTAAACCAACTCTAAAATAACCTTGAAGTATAGATGGCTGGAAGTATTGTTACATAAAGGATGTGTAGGGTTTTATGGTTTCAAAACTATACTTTAGAGTTTGGAGTAAAACCCTAAACCAAGCCCTAAAGTAACTCTACACAAACCTTAAAGTATAGATCTCTGGATCCATTGACTAGAAAGGGTTGTGTAGGGTTGTAAGGTTTTTGTTCTATACTTTAAAGTTTTATTTTCACCCTTAAGGTGCAAGTTTATTTTTACGCTGAAAAATATTCCCTTAATTCCTCATAGTTTTGATTGAATTTTTTAACAATCAGTTTTACAGAAAAACCATCCTCTAAATCTAAATCTACAGTTCCTTTTCCAGAAGCCCTTATTGTTCCGTACTCTTTCCCGTTGAAATGCTTAACTGATTTTAGTTCCTCTAGAACCGGGAACTGTTCACTCAGTAACAAATAGGGATTATAGAATATATATAATAGCTTCTTTTTCTCTTTCTCGAGGTTATCAATAATAGCTAAAGAATAAAGGTTATAATACTGCTCCTCGCCCATTTGGCAACTCTCACATTCCAATAAATCCTGTTTATAAGCATCTAGAAACCAACATATGTTACGATGTTTGCTTTTCATAATTTTATAGTGTTGACGACACAGTTTTTTATTTACCTCAGGAACGTATTTCCTAATTTGTGTATGTTTACTTTTAGCTAATAGCAGCATTGCTTTATTCTTTAAAGAAAATAAATGCTGTCTTTCCTCAACATCCTTACATTTCTCAGCATATTTACTAACCCAATAAGCCCAATACACTAACTTCCCAACTAAAAACAATTCCTTGCTATGCTTTCGCCATTGTTTTTGCAACTCTATATAATCATCTTTATATTGTTCTCTAATCATTTTAGTTTCTATCATTTCCCCCAACCTCCTAGATTTCATTTTAAGCCCTCTAATCCATCAATCTAGTACAAAACCCATTCCAATGACTAAAAAACGCTTAAAACGCCTGTACAACCTTCTTAACACTTTCTCCTCTTATATCCGTTCCCTTACTTGACCTTTCTCTTCTCTTCTTCTTGCTGTCCTTCTCTTTCCCACTCTTCTCCTGATCCTCTTACTACTCTCTTTCTCTCTATACACTCTTTATTACTTACTCATTTCTCTTCTTCCACTAATCCACCCGCCAGCACTCACTTACTCTTTCATTTTTGTTTGGAAAGGTAAGTGGGTTATTTACCTATAGTCCTGCCGAACAGTCACGGAATGGAAGTATGGAATGCCGTGACTGTTCGGCAGGACGGCAGGCATAGGAAAACCCTAGGTCTGTAGGGAAATAACCCGTGTTGGCGGGGGGCGCTCAAGCCGCATCATAGTTCAAAAAAATGTTCCATATAGTAGCAACAATTTTTTGAACTATTTATAGAACAATCAATGGAATATTTTTTACAACGTTTAATTAAAAAGTAAATTGGATAGTAAATGTGGTGAATACATTCATTTTTACATCCAGTTTTATACCGTTTTTACATCTATCACACATTTATCCCACGCCTATTACTTATCTGTTTGTATATCTATTTTCCTTCCGGTTAATAAATGGGATAAGATAGATACTCTATTTATCACTCGTTTTTTAACCCATTTTTTAATTCATTTATTAACTGCATGCTACCCAAACATAATTTTCCTTACTTTTTAGGGACCAAAAAACAAAGCTTAAGCTTTGTTCATCCATCTTAAGATGGATCACGCCTCTAAGAAGTTATAGAAAAGTGGGTTCTCAGGTTGACTGTTAAAGACTTCTCGTCTCTTTTCAGCAGCAAACACATTGCGTAAGCTTCCGAAGAAGTAACCGGTAAAGGCTTTTTTCACTCGTTTTTGTTTATAGGCAAAGACCGATCCTTTAAAAGTTTGGATGACAAGAGACAATAACTCCTCTACAGGTGTGTCTAGACGGCTTATTTTGTGCGCTAGACGGACTTTTCCCCATAAACGATAGATTTCCTTTG
>NZ_JBHRZT010000011.1:0-15416 GCF_042649685.1 Bacillus songklensis
TTTCCATACTGAATACCATCCCTTTTCTAGATTGATAGTATTAGTATGTCCAAGATTTAGAGATTAGTTTCAAGTCAGCTGAAATTTTTGCACCAGAACCTCATTCTGTGAACTAGGTTTATAAAACATAAGCAATACAACTATCAAGGATTTTTTACATCTTCTTTGAATATATAGATGGTATATATTGTAATGAAACAAAAGGGGGGGATTGCTTTGAATGTTTTCCAAATACTATTAATTATTCATATCATATTCGGAATAATATGCCTATTTTCGGGTGCAATATCTATGTTCGCCAAAAAGAGAAAGGGTACTCATACAAAATGGGGTGAACTTTACCATGCATCTTACGTTGTAATATTTATTACCGCAATCATCCTGTCAATTTTGCGATGGGAAGAAATCGCCTATTTGTTTTATGTGGCCCTTTTTTCTTACTCATTTGCGATTTATGGTTACCTTGCATGTAAAAGACGTTGGAAAAATTGGATGCATCATCACATTAGAGGTATGCTAGGTTCTTATATCGGTGCTGTAACAGCCCTCTTAGTTAATGTAGGGGATATGATTCCTCTATTTAACCTGCTTCCAAAACTATGGTTTTGGTTTCTACCTACCATTGTTGGAGCTCCTTTAATTTATATGGTGGGGCTTAGGTTCAGAAGAAATAAAATATCTAATGATAAAAAACATAATAATGCTCTTTGAAATTATTCGCATTTGATAGAGTCATTGTATTATTGCGCTTTGTCAAATCTTTTTCGCTTGATAAGATATAATTTAGAACTAAAAAAGCAAAATGCACTAACAGTTTGTTCCATAAGTCATTCCAAATCATTGGTTCAGATGCAAACCTCAAATTTTGTCAAAATATAAATAAAAATATAAGGATAGTACCGAATTTTTTATTCCGAATAAAAATTGCCCATTGAATTGGGAATATTCATAGCGGTTTAGCTGTCTGAGTCTTTTTGCAGCAGAACTAGATAACTTATGTAACCCTCTCTTGTTTCAAGAGAGGGTTTTTTAGGGTCGTTGTTCTTCAGCTAATGGGGGATTGAGTTTAAGAACGGGTTTACTGCGACAATCCCTTTTTTATTGAGCCAACGGGGAAGCTTAATTGAAATAGAAAAATGAAATTAAACCCTGTAATAAAGAAGGTTTGTTAACTATATAACTATACTAGAGATTATTCTGTTAAAGTGTTATTGAAAAGAGTTCGAGGAGGGAATTACGTATTAAAATAATTAATAAAACGCCTACGGTCAATGAACAAAAACACATTGGGTTAATCAATAATGGATGGGTACAAATTAAAGAACCAAAAACTATTGGAGCTACTATTATGATGTCAACGCCCTTAATGATAATAAATGCTTTAATTACAATAGGAATAATTAATATTTTCTCTAATTTTTCTATAAAGGACTTTGGAGTTACATCACAATCAATATCCATCACAATACATTTAGGCTTTATTATTTGGTTTATCTTACTATTAATTGTTCACGAACTATTACATTTATTATTTATTCCGAACTTTTCTCAATCAAAAAATACATTTATAGGATTAACGCTATTTGGGGGCTACGTGTATACCGAAGATGAATTATCAAAATCAAGATATATTATGATCACTATTGCTCCTTTTGTTATAATTTCAATAATAATGCCCATAACACTAGCTGCTTTTGGATTATTAACTCCCTTAATGAAGTTTTTAATATTAGTAAACTCTATGGCATCGTCGGTAGATATACTTAATTTCCTCCTAATATTATTCCAAATACCTCGTAATGCAATAATAAAGAGTAATGGAACAAAAACTTATTGGAAATTGAATAAATCTTATTAAGCTAATAGGAGCATTAGTTCCAGAATAACTAAATAAAAATTTAATCTACCAATGTAATAAACATTATGTTGCTTTTTAGATGCCCAATTTACATTCATAGCGTTCGTAAAAGTATACTTTTACGAACGGGTTATTTTAGCCCGAAAAGGGCTGTTTTTTTCGTTCGTTTAAGTTTAAAAATCGTTTACAAACGTCCGTCATTTTTTAACCACGTTTACGAACGTTTTTTGACAGAATGGGTGTCACTTTGACCGATAATTTGCGTATATTTTAAGTGTTATTTTGCACATCCAACTTTAAAAACCCAGCTATCTTCACATGAGAAGATTAGCTGGGTTTCTTAATTATTTACATCCAATCATTTATAGAACTATTCGGATTCGCCTAGTTAAAAAGTGACTGCTCATTGTTCAGCAAACGCGCCCTATAATTGAATAACTAATTGGCTGGTTTTATTGAAGGTCACCACAGCTATTATGGGGTCTGTGTAGCAACGGGGACAAATCACGTATCAAGGTATTAGTGGACATTATTTCTCTCGCCACTATCCTATACCTTAGCGGACATAAAACAATAGTAAGACTTAAATAAAAGGTCGAGTAACCATGTTATCAAAAAACGTCCGCTAATGCTTATTCCGGTTTTTGGTTCGACTGCTACACAGACCCCAATTTATAACATCATGAATGTTTTGTGCATCAATTTGTAATTATTTCATGGACTTTGTCATACTTGGACATTTTAAAAGCTAGGCAACCACCCATGCATTTTCTCTTTAAAGCTGCCGGACAATCTATACAATCTTCAAAGGTAGGGATAGTATAAGCCATGCTGTCGAACTTTTGATAATAGTAGTCAATGACCTCTAAAGGTTCTTTAAAATCATCAATTTTCTTGACAAACTTACCAGAAAGTCCAAAACATCGCAAGATTGATAAGTCTGGGAGTATGTCTATAACAGGACTACAATTTGAGCCATCAAGTAAGTTGGTATTTGTTATACGTTTACAGTTTCCACAACTATCTTCATAAAGGTTAAAAGAATCCAAAAGTGTAACTTCTTCAGGAGTCAGTACACATAAAGGAATCTTATTACAGTCGAAAATTGGAACTGCGCCTAACTCTTTTAACCTTAAAAAGAATTCTATCATAGTTGGCTTGACACTATAAAAATATTCTTTAGTTGCACTATCTGTTTTTTCTTCCGTGTTAGGAACAGCGATACTAGTTCTAATTTTTTTAATGCCTGTCTCTTTAACCAAATCAATGATGTGTTCGTATTCAAATCCAGGCTCGTACATATTTAAACCTAAAGTTACTGTTCCAATCTCATTAACTGAACTCAAGTAAGGAGGCAAAGCTGGCTGCTTAATATTTTCTTTCACCATATAAGTTATATTATCGTACATCCTTTTAAATTGCTTTTTTCCCATGATTTTTTCTGAATTGCAATTAATTAAAAGGTTAACATTCTGTCCCTCTATAATATCGTAATATTTATCTATATAAACGCCGTTTGTAAAAAGCATTATTGGAAGGTCTTTTTGTTTAGTGATTTTTAGAATTTCCTTAAATTCGGGGTGTAAAGTAGGCTCTCCTCCTAATATCCCTATCCGAGATGTCCCTATTTTAAGAGCAAATTCCAAAGATTTTTGGTAATTTTCTATAGTCATGTTGGAGGAAACCCTAAGGTTGTTATCATGTACATTAACATAATCGTTAGCGAAACAATATGGGCAATCTAAGTTGCATACCTTGTTGATCATAATATTTGACACTATAACTCCCCCTTATTAAACCATCAATAAAGTTATTTTATGAAAATATGCAGCTTTTCAGAGAACCTGTTCAACATCCTAGTTGTGTAAACTATTAATAGAGAAAATTTTTCTCTAATTTTAAATATACACCAAACAAAAGATTGATTGTTATAAAACTACAAAAATGTATATTTTTTACTATTTTATAAATAAACGGAGGTAATTGAAAAGTTTTTTTCGAATTAAATATGATGGAATGGTTTTAACTAACTATTCCGATTAGTAAGGTATTAATGAATAGGAGGGGTATATAATTGAAAAAAGAAAAGGAATTTCCAAGCCTTAGTGTAGACCTAGTTGATGCTGCTAAAAGGAGCGATGGATTTCTCAGTAACCTGGACGTTAAAGTCTTAGAAGAAATTCAAGACAAGTATCTTAAGTTCTTATACTTATGTAAGACTTACCCTGATAAGCCTATCACTCCAACATACGAGGTAGATGAGATGTGGCATTTGCATATGTTACATCCACGTAACTACTATAACGACTGTATGGTTTATTTTGGGACTATCTTAGACCACAATGCAGGGTTTGGAAAAGAAGAAGGGGAATACGAAGTTTTAATTGACATGTATGATGAGACTACAAATTTATGGAACAAAGAATTTGACCAAAACTTTTATGAAGTTGAAATTGCACAAGAAATAAAATCATATTATGAGATCAAGAATAAATCATACCAGGAAGATCTAAAAACTTGCTATGGTGCTCCTTTAAAAGCTACTAAAGAAGATCTAAAAACTTGCTATGGTGCTCCTTTAAAAGCTGCTAAAGAAGATCTAAAAACTTGTTACGGTGCTCCCTTAAAAGCTGCTAAAGAAGATCTAAAAACTTGTTACGGTGCTCCTTTAAAAGCTGTTAAGTAACAAGTTCTAGTAACTAATTAATGACTATTAATCTATGTAATTGAGGTAGCCAGGGATATCCCTGGCTATTTCAATAAGAAGGAGTATCATCATGAAAAGAAATCAATCAGAAGATTTAATGATAATTACTAGTACATTAAACAATTTGGGAAATGCTATTACATGGACGGGACTACCTATCTTAGCACTGGAACTAACAGGTTCCTACATATTTACGGGGGTTCTATATTATACAGAGACAATTTCACGCATTTTAGTCACAATATTTGGTGGTAGTATAATTGATAAACTCTCAAAAAAACTTATTCTTAAGCTGTGTCTTCTAAGTAATTTCTTTCTCATGATACTTATCTACCTTGTAATATTAAACCATTTATTTTTTCTATTATTTCCATTTATGATAATTTCACAATCCTTAGGGGCATTAGCTTATCTTGCAGAAGATACATGGTACAAGCAAATTAATGAAAAACAAAATTTAGTTCAAAAAATAGGAAAATTAAATACCTATGTTATGACTACTAAAACTCTTGGTTTTACTTTAGGACCTCTAATATTTGGATTATTAGGTACCCATGCCTTAATATTAGATGCTTTAACATTTTTGATTAGCTTCTATCTAGTTAAATTAATAAGTTATACTTCATTAAAAGGCAGTAGTAGACAAGGAACAGTCAATGACTTTTTATTTAGATATCGTAACATTTTATCTAACGGCCTAATCAATAAATATCTAATAGTCGCTGCTCTAGGTGGCATGATAACTCCAGTAATAACAAGTTTATCTATCTTTATTTTGAAAGATATCTATAATATATCGGATACTAATTTATCCTTGTTCTGGTTAGTAGCAGGCATTGGAGCCGTTACTTCCAATTTTGCTATTTCAAGGTATAAAATGACTGATTTGTCCAATACAGTTTTATTATTATTAAGCGTTAGCTTAATTGTTGGAGGAATTTTCCTTATGACGATATCCCCTAACCCATTCATTTATATCATTGGCTTTACTCTGTTGACTCTGGGCAATCCTATCATAAACAATATGTTATCTTTCCAAGCTTTCAAATCCTCAGAAGGACAGGAAAAAGGTTCTGTCAATGGTTTAATGATTGGAATGTACGACATTGGAACTCTCATTTTTATGCCTCTATCTTGGAGTTTGCTTAATAAATTCGGTGTTACATGGACGTGTTTAACAATCCTAATAATTGCACTTGTAAGGATTCTTATTTTTTACTATCCTCTTAGAAATATAACAATTGTGGAGAATAAAGAATCCATGAATTTAGATAAATGAAAGGAGATAAGCGGATAAACTAAAGTCTAACTAATGTATAAGGCAGAAAAGAAGAATAAAAAAGTGGGTTGGGTACCTAAAACGGTACCTAACCCTTTTTTATTGACATAGGAGAGTATAAGGAGTTTTTGATATCACTTACTGTGATATGCTAGGCAAAGCTCAATGAAACCGTGATATCATGAAAAGGGGCTAGATGTCGACCTCGTGTCCACTGATTTTAGACTAGAATGTTCCCCTTGTGTCCGCTATACTGTCGATATGATGTTGACATGACTTTTCTTATTTTTACATGATAAATGTTCTTTTAAAGGTTAGTCACCATAACGCACGTTTTAGGAAGTAAATGTACGCTATAAAACTTTACCCATACTGTACTCATCAATTGGCTGGCCATCAACGATTAGAGAGCATTTCCTTATTCCCTCAATTTCAAATCCCACCTTCTTATAAAGGGAAACGGCTCGATCGTTATGAGTCATCACAGTCAGTTCTAATCGCTTTAAATGATGGCATTTAGCCCAATCCTCCATCTTTTGAAAGAGCTGCGTTCCTATTCCTTGATTGCAGTAATCTTGAAGTATTCCCACAACTATGTGAGCCCTGTGTTTAATGCGATTGAACTTACCGCCAACCACTGCTATATGTCCAACTAACTTTCCCTCTTGCTCAGCTACCAAGATAGTGGAGTTAGATGCATTTAAGAAAGACTCAATGATTTTAGCTTGCTCTTCAACTGTGATATTACGCTCATCTTCTTCATAAAGCATGTATTTCGTTTCAATATCAAGTTTCTTATTTAAAGCTAAAAATTTTTCAGCATCTGAAACTAAAATTTCGCGAATCATTTCAACATCCCCCATTACCTTTCTTCACTTACAAGTGATAAATCTTGCTTATCTTTTATTCGGTTGTTCCCATCGATATTCCTGCTTTTCTAAGATTACGAGATGCATACTCTATACAAATAGTTAACATAATTCACCCTAACAGAAGTTCCTCATCACAGCTACCCTTGGGCACCAAGAGGATTCAACTTGGTACAATTTATTGTTTATGCAGGTATTTATATATCGTTGACAAATCAATGTTTACATGCGCTCAAACGCACCAGATGGCTGTATAAAAAATTGGTATTTTGTGTAACCTCTTATGCAATTAAATGGCCCGATTGTGGAGGAAGATTGTTTAAAGAAGAGATATACATTCTTGGTCAAATAGTACATAAAAAATGTCATAAACATTATTACTTTCAGTAAGGTAGCTTTTCGTTCTGATTGTAATAAAAACGAACGTTTCTGTTACGGTAATTCCGTTAATTATGTTAGACTATCAATCTCGCATAATTTACGTAACAAAAATATGTAACAATATTATTTGTAACAATATTAAATTCATGATGTTTTTGATACAATAATGTACAGAGGAGAGGATACATATGAAATTTGGTTACATGCGTGTTTCTACAATCGACCAGAATCTGGACCGACAAAGGAAGCGATTAGAAGAATTTGGATGTGAACGTATCTTTTTTGAAAAGGTGACAGGGACAAAACGGGAACGGCCAGAACTGAACCGGATGCTAGAATTTCTTCGTCCAGAGGATACGGTTGTAGTAACGGATTTGATTCGCTTATCTCGTTCCACAAAGGATCTTATTGAAATTACTGAACTCATTTCCAAAAAGGGGGCACATCTAAAGAGTTTAAAAGAGTCTTGGCTAGATACAACAACAGCACATGGAAAAATGTTGTTTACTATCTTTGCGGGTATTGCTCAATTTGAAAGAGATTTAACTTCTGAACGGACAAAGGAAGGGATTCAGGCTGCAAGAAAACGAGGGAAACATCCTGGAAGACCGAAAACCGACGAGGAAAAAGTTAATTATGCTTTATATCTTATAGATCAAGGGATGAGTCGCACGGATGCTGCGGAGAAGGCTGGTATTTCTCGCATGACTTTGCATCGCAAGATGCAAAAGAACAATGGCATTGAGTAGCATCCATCGGACAAAGGGATTCTCTCGATTATTTCTCAGATCTACTTTGCCCTGTTTCTGGCAATTAATTTATGCATGTTTTGGCAGTATGTTTAAAAACCATTATGAATTATTAAACCTAAGAAATTTGTATAGACACTAATTTTTATCCATAATTGATAAGCATTCCTTTTTGTACTAACGAAGCAGGATGGTTCAATAAGAATAGTGAATGTTTCTAGATAAAAAATCATCTTTTAAGGGGAAAGGAAATGAATAAATTTACTCTTATTAAAGAAGTGATACATGTATTATTTCAATGAAGGGTCTTAACATGGACGATGACAGTTTCGTTATGCCTGAAGTACATGATTTGTTGACACCGCTCATCTCTATAGTACCATTACAGCTACTTGCTTACTACGCAGCTATACACCGGGGCTGTGATGTCGATAAACTACGCAACCTTGCCAAATGGTGACGGTTGAATAAATAGATTCTAAAGAATGGAATGTGCTTCATTATGGACGCATTCGATTTTTTTTAGAAATGCCAACAACGTTTTGACAAAAATATTTTTCTTATAGAATTGTTGGGGTTTTAAGGACAATTGGTTAGTTCATAAATAATAGGTTAACCAACCTTGCTGCCAGGGTATAAGCAATCATATCTTAGGAAAAAATACTTTTGTCTCTAAGTGTGCGACAAAGTTGTTCTTTAACTTTATTGATACCGTTAATTTTGTAAGATAGGATGTTAAAGGACAAATTTTTGAAGGAGAGAGGGTATATGGCTCAATCTAATATAAAAGTAGCTGTACAAAAGTTTGGTAATTTCCTTAGTTCAATGGTTATGCCAAACATATCTGCATTTATTGCATGGGGTTTAATTACAGCTTTATTTATTCCGACAGGCTTTATTCCAAATGAAAGCCTTGCCAAAATGGTTGGTCCCATGGTGACCTACTTGCTTCCTATTTTGATAGGGTATACAGGAGGTAAGCTGGTCCATGAACAACGCGGGGCTGTTGTCGGCGCAATCGCAACAATGGGTGTCATTGCAGGTGCTGATATCCCAATGTTTCTTGGGGCTATGGTTATTGGTCCGCTAGGCGGCTTTGTAATTAAGAAATTTGACCAGCTGATTGAAGGAAAAATCAGGGCTGGTTTTGAAATGCTTGTAAACAATTTCTCTGCTGGGATACTTGGCGCAATCCTTGCAGTTCTTGCTTTCTTAGGGGTTGGCCCTGCAGTTGACGTGTTCACGGGCTGGCTTGTAGCCGGGGTTGACCGGTTAGTTGGAGCTGGTCTGCTGCCATTAACAAGCATCCTGATCGAACCAGCAAAAGTGTTATTCTTAAATAATGCCATCAACCATGGTGTTCTTTCACCAATCGGTGTCGAGCAGGTAAAAGAAAAGGGACAGTCAATCTTGTTCCTGCTTGAAGCGAATCCTGGACCTGGAATCGGTGTCCTGCTTGCTTATATGTTTTTTGGTAAAGGCACGGCAAAGAAGTCAGCGCCTGGTGCCGGCATCATTCACTTTTTCGGCGGTATTCATGAGATTTATTTCCCATATATCCTTATGCGGCCGATGCTTTTCCTTGCCGTTATCCTTGGCGGAATGAGCGGCGTATTTACATTGGTTCTTTTAGGGGGCGGATTATTCGCTCCGTCATCACCGGGTAGTATCATTGCAATCACTGCGGTAACGCCTCACCATGCGAGTGCTTATCTTGCTAACTTTGCTGGTGTGTTGATGGCAGCAGCTGTATCATTCATTGTCTCTGCCCTTATTTTAAAAACAGGGAAGCAGGGCGAAGAAGATATTGAAGCAGCTGCTAAAAAAATGCAGGAAATGAAAGGTAAGAAAAGCTCTGTATCAAATGTATTTACAGGAGATCAAGGAGCTATACCTGACAATGTCACAAAAATTATCTTTGCCTGCGATGCTGGAATGGGATCAAGTGCCATGGGTGCGTCCCTTCTTCGTAAAAAAGTAAAGGAAGCTGGCATGGATATTTCTGTTACTAATACAGCAATAAGCAATCTGCCAGCCGATGCCCAGATTGTCATCACGCAGGAGGAATTGACTCCGAGAGCACGGAACAAAGTGCCAAACGCTTATCACATTTCTGTCGATAACTTCCTTTCAAGTCCGGAGTACGATAAGCTGATTAGTGAGTTGAAGTTCCCGGCAAATTCTGAGCTTCACGAAATTGTTGACGATGCAGAAGAAAATGGGACTGATAACCAGGATCAGGAAATGGCGCATGATGACGACTTGCTCCGTCCAGAAAATATCTTTTTGAACCAGGAGTTTGCCAATAAGGAAGAGGCCATCCGTTTTGCCGGAAGAGCCCTAGTTAATGCGGGTTATGTAAATGAGAGCTATATTGAGGCGATGATTGAGCGGGATAATATGACTTCTACTTATATGGGAAATGATGTCGCCATCCCGCATGGAACGGAAGAAGCTAAAAAGGATGTCATCAAATCAGGATTTACAGTCCTTCAGGTTCCGAATGGCGTTGATTTTGATGGTCAGAAAGCACGTTTGATTTTCGGCATCGCCGGGAAAGACGGCACACATCTTGAAATCCTGTCCGGAATCGCAGTAACATGTTCGGATATGGAAAATATCGAAAAAATGGCTGGTGCAAAAACAGCTCAGGAAATTATCGATATTATTGGTAAGAAATAAATTAAATTTTACTTTATGAATAGAAAAGTGTATTCCTGCACTTTTCTATTCATTATTTTCTAGTCATTTCACTCAGGAACGAGTTGATACCATGCATATTACCTCGAGGGAAAAAACTATTATTGAACTAATTATAAAAACATCGGGAAAACATACGGCTTTGTCCATTGCGTCTTCTCTAAATGTAAGTGCCAGAACTATTCAACGAGATTTAAAAGCAGTGGAAAAGATTGTCCAGAAGTTTGGTTTGTTACTGACGCGCAACATGGATCAAGGGCTAGTCATTGAGGGGAAGAATGAGCAAATATTTCGGCTGATTCAGCATTTGGCAAGCAGTGATCCAATTGATCAACCGCCCCAGGAAAAAAAGCTTCGTCTCCTGCTAGCTATATTGGGGGAAGAATTGTTTAAAATCCAGGCTTTAGCAAGTCATCTTGGTGTCAGTTCAGCTACATTAGCGATTTACCTGGATGAGCTGGCCGAATGGCTGGGAAACTTTCAGCTGCAGCTTACAAGAAAAAGAGGGGTCGGAGTAGAGCTTAGTGGCACAGAAGTTAACAAACGAAGAGCACTGGCACACTTTTTTCTGCAATATTTTCACGAGGAGTTAATTGAAAAGTTATTTTTGCTCGAAAAAGGGAGCCTTTCTGAAGAAAGGATTTTGCATTATTTTGTTCCTTCCTATTTTCTGGAAGTAAACACCTTGGTTAATGCAGCATTTACTAGTACACCCGCCCGTCTCGCAGACAGCGGTTATCTGGAAATCATTCTACATATTTATATCACTTTACAGAGGACAGAAGCTCAATATTTTATCGAAAAGAACGTAAACCTGCCGAAGGGAGAAGTTGCCCTTGAGTATGATCTGATGCTGAAAATAGGCAGGGAGCTGGAACATAAGTTTGATGTAGCCTTTTCAGAAAGAGACATTCTTTATTTAGCACTGATTCTTAAAGGTACAAAGCTTCGGGGAGCTGAGGCTGTTCCTTATGACAGTATTGTGCTCGCCCAGATGATAAAAAATGTAATCCAGTCCGTTTCTGACCAGCTCCATGTGGATTTAACAGGGGACTTCTCTTTATTTCAGGGGCTGCTTGCCCATATGGAACCAGCCTTGTTCCGTATCAAACAGAAAATGGATTCATTTAATCCCCTTAAAGAGGAAATCAAACGGAAGTATCCTGTTCTGTTCATGGCTGTAAAAAATAGTGTTGAAGAGGAATTTAAAGACATCGAGCATTTTCCTGATGACGAAATAGCTTTTATGGTCCTGCATTTCGGGTCTGCCTTAGTGATACAGGAAGAGAATTTGTCGATTAAAGCATTGGTGATCTGCCCAACCGGCATTGGAACATCCAAGATGCTGGCCAGCAGAATTAAAAAAGAAATAACCGAGATTGATTCCATTGAGATCAAGTCCATTAAGGATATAACGGAGCGGGTGGACCTAAAAGCATATGACATTATCATTTCCACTGTTCGTCTGCCTTTTATGAATGTAGAGTATATCTTGGTAAATCCGCTCTTGAGTGAAGAAAACATTACGACAATTAAGAGCTTTTTACAGAATAATATAGAAACCCTTACAAAAGGCAAGCAATATCAAAAGATGGGGCAAAATGATTTATCACCGCCCCCCGCTGAAAAAAACATAGCCTTAAGCGATTTGCTTCGGGACTTTAAAGATGTTCAGCAAAGTATTGAGGCTATTATCCATAATTTCCGTTTTTACCGGATGGATAAGTGGGAAAGCCAGGAGCAGATTCTGGAAGAAATGTTAATGAGGGCAGAGAAAGAGAATCTGCTGACAAATTCAACAGAAGTACTGACTTCCCTAAGAGAGCGGGAAAAAAAGGGGGGTCTGGGAATTCCCGAAACGAATATAGCCCTTTTTCATGCCGGGAATGAGCATGTCCGTGAACTTATTTTCCAGATTGCCCATTTGCCTAACCCTTGCCTTGTAAAGGGGATGGACGGGAACGATGTGATGATGAAGAACCTGCTGCTCATGCTGGCCCCCGCAGAATTAAGCAGAAGAGAGCAGGAGATATTAAGTTTGATTAGCACTAACATCATTGAGACCGATGAAGCTATTCTAGTTTTTTCTTCAGCGAATGAGGAATTGATATATAGGAAGCTGGAATCTATTTTTGCAGTGTATCTTCAATCTAATTTTAAAATTAATGGATAAAGGAATGATTCGATGAAACAAGTAGTACATTTTGGAGCAGGGAACATTGGCAGAGGATTTATTGGAGCACTTTTTTCCCAGTCTGGATACCATGTTACTTTTGTAGATATTGCCGATCAAATTATTGATCAATTAAACGAGGAAAAACAGTACAAAGTCAAGCTTGCAACAGACGAACAGGAAACCATGACAATTCAGAATGTTTCAGGGCTGAATAATCTGAAACAGGAAAATGAAGTAGTAGAAGCGATTAAGGAGGCATCTTTTTTGACAACGGCCATTGGACCAAACATCCTTCCGAGAATTGCGCCGTTAATTGCCAAAGGTTTGGCAGCAAGAGTAGAGGAGAATAATGAAAAGCTTTATGTCATTGCCTGCGAAAACCAAATTTCGGCAACAGATCTGCTAAAAGGCTACATCCTGGAGAACTTGGATGAAGAGACAAAGAAAAAGGTCCTGGCCAATGTTGCATTTCTAAATTCAGCTGTTGACCGGATTGTGCCAATTCAAAACAACCAAGGTTCACTTGATGTTCTGGTTGAGCCTTACCATGAATGGGTGGTGGAAACAACTGAAGAAATTCCTCATGTTGACGGGATGAAAGTTGTCCCGGAACTCGCTCCTTTTATTGAAAGAAAATTGTTTACCGTAAACACGGGACATGCCGTCATTGCTTATTTCGGCTATCTTGCAAACAAGGAAACCATTGATCAAACACTAGCCGATGAGGATATTTACAAACAGGTTAAGGTGACACTGGGCGAGACCGGCGCCTACCTAATCAATCAATACAAACTGGACCCGGAAGATCATCAGAAATATATTGATAAAATCATCAGCCGTTTTCGCAATGCCCATTTAAATGATGGTGTAACAAGAGTCGGCCGTTCACCAATCAGGAAGCTTGGCCCAGAGGACCGGCTCGTGCGCCCAGCATCACAAGCGCAAAAAGCAGGCCTTTCCTATACCAACCTTGCAAAGGCCATTGCCGCAGCCTTGCTATTTGATTACAAGGAGGATGAAGAGGCAGTAAAGCTGCAAGCCATGATCAAAGAACATGGAGTCCCATATGTCCTTCAAGAAGTGTGTGGCCTGGATGAATCAAGCGAGCTTGCCAAAGAGATTGTAGGACATTATGAAGCATTAAAGGGATAATCTTTCATTTGGAAAGAAAATTAGCGGAAAACAAATATTTTCTTAACCCCAGGCTGTCGAGAGTTTCCCGACAGCCTGTTTCTTTTTTCTTTTTACTCTTACTCCGTATAATAATACTTGTTTTAAACCTTATAAAAAACGGATAAAACCTATCCGTTTTTTATAAGGTTTTACTTTCAATAGTAGCAACTTTTATTGCTACTATCTTTATAGGGGATTTAACTGGAGAAATGAGGCTTTAATCCTTCTTTAACTAAAGGGGTGCTTTAATGAAATATGAAGTAATTTTTAACAAGCCAATATATACAAGATTTTATGCATAGCTTGTATGTACTGGCTTATTTTTTATGCAACAAATATACTGCCATAAACGACATTTTTTAATTTCCAAAAACAGCTTTGCCTCTGGTTGCATGAACGCCGGTACTGGGCCTTATACTACTTTTGTTTAAAAAGATATGTCAAAAATATAAACGTTTATTAATGTTTTTTAATACCTTTTCAAACTTCATTTTATTGAGTTTCATAGTTTCCTTTACTGCGTTTACAAAGGTATACCTTTAAGGACAATGTAATCAACGACCCTTATAGAGATGATATATAATTTCAAATAAATTAAGATAAATAAAAAAGAAGGTCACAGCAAAATGGAGCAGCTCTTGGCTGATTGAAAGCTCAGGCAACAGATAAGATTAAAGAAGTGTACCATCTCGATGGAAAGCAGGGGGGATGACATCTGTTAAGGCCATGCAGGAAATAGGCCTAAAAAAGACAACCTTTTATAAACTTGTCAGGGAGTATGAAGAAGTATTACAAGAATAAAACTATATAATAGGAAGAAACTCGTCAAAAAATTAGCATCTGCCGAAAGGAAGCAGATGCTTTTTCTATAAAAGGGGGGAATATGCTATCATCTTTGCCAGTTTTTCAGATTTATATACATCTATTTTCAAAAAAATTATAGTGTTGAATTTTACAATAAATAATGAGAGTGACACATAAAAAAATAGTGGGGACGAGATAAGTTTTGAGGAGTTGTTTCTTTAATGGGAATTTCATGATATGTTAATAAGTATAAGAAGATATTCCCGTACACGGTGATTATCATATTGCAGTGGATCGTTTTTTGGAAAAAATAACAGGAAGCCTTGCCTGACAAGGGATTCATGCCATTTTTGAAAATGATTATGAAACAAGACTGGAGGTTCACTGCAAAACAGGGGTAACGCGGTACTAGGATTCAGTTGATGTACTGCGGGATTGAGGCGTTTTTGGGGTAGGTTTTATCTGAACGTAGTGGGATATAAAGATCATTGATGGTAGCACGTTGAAAATAGAATAAATTGTTTTATCAGAGTGCAGTGGGACATCTTTTTCAACTTTTAAGTTGATTGTCAGAGCTAAGGGAGGAATGCTCTTAAGTATTTAAGTATGCGTATAATCTAAATTTTACGAACAATTTTCCTAATTCTCATGTTCAGTATGTTGCAAACGTGCAGTCATCACATTTAACATGATGCATTCAAGTTCCTGCCATGTGTAGTT
>NZ_JBHRZT010000012.1:0-797 GCF_042649685.1 Bacillus songklensis
AAGCGCGCTGTTGGATATGCGCGTCCAAGCAGTAAGGCTGAGAAGTAGGCAAATCCGCTTCTCGTGAAGGCTGAGCTGTGATGGCGAGGGAAATATAGTACCGAAGTTCCTGATTTCACACTGCCAAGAAAAGCCTCTAGCGAGGTGGGAGGTACCCGTACCGCAAACCGACACAGGTAGGCGAGGAGAGAATCCTAAGGTGTTCGAGAGAACTCTCGTTAAGGAACTCGGCAAAATGACCCCGTAACTTCGGGAGAAGGGGTGCTCTGGTAGGGTGCAAGCCCGAGAGAGCCGCAGTGAATAGGCCCAGGCGACTGTTTAGCAAAAACACAGGTCTCTGCGAAGCCGCAAGGCGAAGTATAGGGGCTGACGCCTGCCCGGTGCTGGAAGGTTAAGGGGAGAGGTTAGCGCAAGCGAAGCTTTGAACCGAAGCCCCAGTAAACGGCGGCCGTAACTATAACGGTCCTAAGGTAGCGAAATTCCTTGTCGGGTAAGTTCCGACCCGCACGAAAGGCGTAACGATCTGGGCACTGTCTCAACGAGAGACTCGGTGAAATTATAGTACCTGTGAAGATGCAGGTTACCCGCGACAGGACGGAAAGACCCCGTGGAGCTTTACTGTAGCCTGATATTGAATTTTGGTACAGCTTGTACAGGATAGGTAGGAGCCTTGGAAGCCGGAGCGCCAGCTTCGGTGGAGGCGTCGGTGGGATACTACCCTGGCTGTATTGAAATTCTAACCCGCACCCCTGATCGGGGTGGGAGACAGTGTCAGGTGGGCAGTTTGACTGGGGCGG
>NZ_JBHRZT010000013.1:0-43567 GCF_042649685.1 Bacillus songklensis
GGTATTACGAGCAAGGGGCTAGTTTCGTTCATGATAACTTGTCTACTGTGATAACACGGGGCTTTGAAACATGAAAAGACCGCAAAGCTTTCTTGAAAAAGCGCTTTGCAGCCTTATGATCTCTTGTTTTGCTTAAATAAAAATCAATCGTATTTCCTTCTGAATCAACGGCACGATATAGGTACATCCATTGACCTTTTACTTTTACATACATTTCATCGACTCTCTCGGAGCCATTTATTGTCTTAAGATGACGTCGTACTCTTTCGTCTAATTTAGGTCCATATTGATGAACCCAACGCGAGCTGTGCCATATCCAGATGTCCCTCCTCATTGGGATGCAGCCCGTCCGTATCTAGAAAATATTGCTGATTAATCACTTTGTTCTCATTCATATATAAGCTATAAAAGTTGAAATAGTGCCACCCATTCTTTTCTGCCATATTCTTCAACTCATTTACAAGTTGAGATAATTTATTTTGCAGTACTGGATAGCCAGCGACGGGTTCCCAAATGATATCGTGATCCAATCCTTTCATATAAATAGGAGTGGGGATACCTACAATCGGCGTAATCCGGTGATGTAAAGCCTGCTTTGCCATGCTGTATATGTTGGCCAAGATTGCATTTACCGGCATGCCCCACCATAGATCATTACAACCGCCCATAATGACGGCATGAGTGGGCTGATAACCAATAACATCCTGGTAAAAGCGACCGATCATCCCCGTTGTTGTATCTCCTGAAATTCCTCTGTTAATCACCTCCATCTTTCCTAATTCCCCCAAAATCATTGGCCAGGACTTTTCTTTATCGACACCTAATCCTTCTGTCAGACTGTCTCCTATGCATACGATTTTCATTTATTCTCCTCCAAGTCAAACAAACGTGGATAAAGGCTGGTTTTTCGATAACGGTTATACCGCTCTTTCCTCAACCTCTGTCTCTATTTTTACTGGTGTTTTAGTAATGACACTGACCGCTAACATGACAACAATGTTAACTACAATAGCCGCTATACCGATATCAAGATCTTTTATAAACTGAGGGGCTTTCGGAAAGAACGTCCCCATAGTCGCACTGGTTATGGTTACATAAGCAACCATGATGACACCGGCTATAATTCCTGCAGATGCGCCTGTTTTAGTAACAGGGTTTTTCTTCCACAAGCTACAAAATAGGGGAGGGAATAATTGCAGCACAAAGCTGTAAGCCATGATCAGCAATGCAATAATGCTGTTTCCGCCGTAAAAAGTGAAAAATAAAGCGATTAGCGCCACGATAGGGACAAAAATACGAGTTAATCGCCCAATCTGCTCATCGGTGGTCTCCGGTTTGATCGCCTTATAAATATTTTTCGATAAAATCGTCGATGCCGTCAGTAATAACATCGAACACGGAACAAGTGCGGTTAAGATACCGGCGGCTCCTATGACTCCGACTACCCACGGATCGAACGTTGCTTTTGCGATTTTAAAGAGGGCTAAATCTGTATCTGCTCCTTGTAAATTTGGAATTTTTAAAAGGGCTGTGAAGCCAATGAATAAAATGAATACCAAAATGATTTGGTAAAGCGGCAAAATAGCAGCATTCTGTCGCAATGTTCTTTCATCTTTAGACGATAAGCTTGCACCGAAGCATTGAGGCCACATATATTGCCCCAATCCGATGGTTAAACAGGTCGAAATATACCAGGATATGCTGAGTCCTTCTTTAGGAATCAATAAAAACTCCGGCTTTGCCGCATCCAATGTTTCAAACATCGGCTTGATTCCGCCGTGATAGTGATACGGCAGGTAAATTCCTAAAAATAGAATGACAACGAGAAGGAGAATGTCTTTTAAAATGGCTGTTGAGGCTGAACCGTGAATACCGGACATTGACACAAATATGGTGACGGCAACCACCCCAATGCACACGGCTAAATTCGGTGAAATCGTACCATATGAAGCTTCTGATACAATGATTTTAAGTCCTTTTAACTGTAAAACGATATAAGGAATCATCGAAACGACTCCGACGATCGCTACTATTAACCCGAGTGACTTACTATCATACTTCTTTGCAAAAAAATCAGATTGAGTAAGCACACGATGTTTTTTAGCATAACGCCAAATAGGAGGCAAAATCCAGAACGGCACAATATAACAGAAGGCGTTGAAGATATAAATGATAGGACCTCCCATTCGGTAGGCTCCGCCGCTTCCTCCCAGAAATACATACGTTGTAAAAATTTCACCAGCCATTAACACAAACATGATGATAGAACCAAAATTACGGCCGCCTACAGCCCATTCTTCCATCCCCATTTCTTGTCCTTTGCGAGCACGGATCCCTAAATAGAAAGCAATAAGAAAAGTCCCTATAAGAATGAAGATAGCACTATTCATTTATTTCCCTCCTGCTTGTCTAACAGAATATTAGTAATGGATAAAAATACCGAAGTTAAAATGAGCCAGGCAGTCGCCCAAAAGACAATGAAGGGTAAACCAAATATATAAGGTTCGATACGGTTTACGACCGTGAACGCACCAATAACAGGAATCAGCCCTAGTATCCAAATTAAAATTTTCACTACGAAATTCCCCCTTTTGAAAAAATGTCAGTGATTTTACCGGCTTTGCGCTCCCTTCTTACTTTGAGTTCTATTGGAATAGAGTGAGCAATAAAACATATGTGATTTGATCACTCGGATTGAAAGCGCTTTAAATATAAGATAGGAAGAATGAAACCTCATACATAAATTATCACAAATAAACAAGGAATAAAACGAGTGTTACATAAAAGGCCGATCGAGACCTTTCATGTAACACCTAATAAAGCAGATTAATCTATACGAGCGTATCTGTCTATCAGCTTTTCACATTTTGAGAAAGAACTAAAGATTTCAATAGATCTACTACACGGTTTCCTACGTCTGATGTAGAAGAAGTTCCATTCATATCCGGTGTCAAAACTTCTGCTTCCACCAAAAGTTGTTCCATCGCATCCAACACTAGTTTTCCGTAAGCTTCATACCCGAAAAAGTCGAGCATTTGGCTTGCTGACCAAATAGCGGCAAGTGGATTGGCAATCTGCTGTCCCGCAATATCAGGAGCTGACCCGTGAATCGGCTCAAACATCGACGGGAAGTCTCTTTCGGGATTAATATTGGCTCCGGCAGCAAGGCCGATTCCGCCAGCGAGTGCCGCGCCTAAATCCGTTAAAATATCGCCGAATAAGTTCG
The DNA here is from genome assembly GCF_042649685.1 of Bacillus songklensis. Classification (NCBI taxonomy): domain Bacteria; kingdom Bacillati; phylum Bacillota; class Bacilli; order Caryophanales; family Bacillaceae; genus Bacillus; species Bacillus songklensis. The sequence goes on from NZ_JBHRZT010000013.1 coordinate 3,227, forward strand.
ATGTCACAATCACTTCAAAGCGTTTTGGATCTTTAATCATCAGCATCGCTGCCGCATCGACGAGATAAGAAGCCGTTTTGACTTCAGGGTATTCTGCGCTCACTTCTTCAAATACCTGGTCCCAGAAAACCATCGAGTAATTAAGAGCGTTCGCTTTAGAAATACTCGTCAGCGACCTACCTTCTTTTTTTGCCGTTTCAAATGCGTATCGAATGATTCGCTCTGTGCCTTTTCGGGAAAATACACTGTTTTGCAAAACGACTTCATGTTCCTGACCTTTAAACAGCCAGTCCCCTGCGCCTGAATATTCGCCTTCACTATTTTCACGAATGAACAGCATATCAATGTCTTCGCGTTTCACATCCACAAGCGGCAAATGAGCCCCTTTTAACAGCGTCACAGGACGGATATTAACATACTGGTCAAAACTTTTGCGAATTTTTAACAACAAATCCCACAGCGAAATATGGTCAGGGACGCCGGGAAACCCGACTGCCCCCAAATAAATTGCATCAAATTCTTTCAGCTGCTCAATTCCATCCTCATCCATCATTTTTCCATTTTTCGCGTAAAACTCGCATCCCCATGGAAAGTATGTGAAATCAAATCGGAAACCCGAATCCAGTTCAGCTACTTTATTTAATACTTTGATCCCTTCATTAATGACTTCAGGGCCAATGCCATCTCCAGCGATAACTGCTATTTTAAATTGTTTCACAATGATCTCCCCCGTTTTCAGCTTTGGTTCCAAACGACCAATTTCATTTCAGTCATTTCTTCCACCGCGTATTTGATGCCTTCACGACCTGTCCCACTTTCTTTCACACCGCCGTATGGCATTTGGTCAACACGATAGGTCGGTACGTCATTAATAATTACACCGCCCACGTGCAGTTCCTGTGAAGCGTACAAAGCATTTTTCACATTGTTTGTGTAAATGCCGGCCTGTAATCCGAAGCGGGAATCATTCACTTGCTCAATCGCTTCTTCAACTGAACTCACTTTGTTCACAACGACAACCGGAGCAAATGCTTCCTGACAGGATACTTTTAACGAATGATCCGCATCTGTAATAATTGTAGGCTCAAGAACGCCATCTTGCAATTTACCGCCCGTTGCGATTGTTGCATCGCTGCTTTTCGTTTCTTCGATCCAGCCCAGTACACGTTCAGCTTCCCCTTTAGAAATTAAAGCGGAAATATACGTGTCCGGATCAAGCGGGTCGCCGATTTTCAGCTTCTTCGCCGCTTCAGTGAACTTCGCAACAAATTCTTCATACACATCCTCATGCGCATACACACGCTGCAGAGAAATACATACTTGCCCCTGGTTGGAGAAAGCGCCCATGATGCAGCGGTCAATAATTTGATCGATGTCAATGTCTTTGTCGATAATTAATGCCGAATTCGAACCGAGTTCAAGAGTCGTCTTTTTCAAGCCAGCCTTGTTCCGTATGCCGATACCGACGCTCGGACTACCTGTGAATGTGATCATGCTTACGCGGTCGTCTTCCACAATTGCTTCCCCAACCGTGCCGCCGGGGCCTGTTACCACATTTAATACGCCCGCTGGGAGACCCGCTTCTTCAAAAATTTCCGCGATAAAAAGAGCAGACAACGGAGTTTGCGAAGCTGGTTTCAAGACAATGGTATTGCCAGCCGCAATAGCCGGCCCGACTTTATGAGCAACAAGGTTCATCGGGAAGTTAAACGGCGTGATTGCTCCAATGACCCCAATCGGCTCTCTTAACGTGTAACCGATTCGGCCAACGCCGCCAACAGCTGCATCAAAAGGAATCGTTTCTCCATGAATTCTTTTTGCTTCTTCAGCCGCGAACTTATACGTTTCAATCGTTCTCGCCACTTCCGCTTTTGCAAACATAATTGGTTTAGCTGACTCACGAGAAATAATTTCTGCCGCTTCATCCGCTTTCGCTTTTAATAGCGCCACAACGTTTTCCAAAATCTCCGCCCGCTGATACGCTGGCATTTTTGCCATTACTCCACGCGCATTGTAGGCAGCTGCAATTGCCTGAACAGTCCGCTCTTTATCCGCCATCGCAATTTGGGCTATTTCTTCCCTGGAATAAGGGGAGTATAGCGGAGCATATTTCGCTGTTTCTACTTTTTCGCCATTGATCATTAAAAACTGCTTCGTCGATTTTACTTCATTCACTAATTTACTCATTGAGGGCCTCCAATACCATTTCATGAAATTGTACAATCGCTTTTTCTGAAGACGAATATCTACCTGTGTTAAATGCACGAGAGCGGAAACCGATTTGCTCTAACTCTACAAGTTCCACATCTTCCAGGCGGACTTGTTCGGCAAAAGCAACTAAGTCTTTTTCTTCTTGAGTCAAATTCTCATCACGGAAATAATAAGTGTAAAGAATCAAAGTTGTTTCATGATCAATCGGCACCAATTGAATCGTTGCCATATTTCCAGGACCCGGATAAATTGTCAACATTAAGTTTGGCCACAGCCAGAAGAAAGATCCGCCTTGCATTTCTGCTTGATTTAAATCTACTGTTCCATAATTTTTATCCGGTTTAACAATGGAGCCTTGTAGTGAATAATTTTCACATGTAATGATTTGATAATCATCCATGTCAAGTGCTGCAACAAAGCCTGGATGAGCGACATGACAGTGGTCACACTCTAAATAATTGTCAATAAACGCTTTCCAGTTCGCTTTAATCACCCGTGATGTTTGGTTTGTTCTTTTCAACTCACTTAAAAACGGAAATTTGCTTAAGCGATCGAAGAAATCACCGTAAGATTCACAAAGCGGCTTCGCATTATCGTCCAAGTTGACAAAGATTAAAGATTCCAAGATTTCCATGCGGACTGAGCGTAAACAGGCGTCTTGTACACAAGCGGCATCTTCGCCTCTAAAGTTCGGCGCTTTGTTTAATTTCCCATCCAATTTGAATGTCCAACCATGGTATGCGCATTGTAAAATTTTCTTCTTACCTGACTCACTTTTTTCAAGCTTTGTTGCACGGTGCGGACAGACATTATAAAAAGCACGGATAACTTCATCCTGGCCGCGAGTCACGATAATCGGCTCGTTGGCTACTTCCGTCGTGAAGAAAGAACCTACTTTTTCCAACTGGCTGACATGTCCCACAAGCTGCCAAGATTTAGAGAATACAAGATCCATTTCTTTTTCAAGTACTTTCGGATCTGTGTATTTGTCATATGTCAACGTTCTTTCAAATGTCCGATTTGATACATTTTCTACTTTGTTATAAGTCATCCTTCATTCTCCTCCGTAAATAAATGATTATTAAGCACTTGCTGGCAAGGCTAAAAGTTTTTCAAATCTTTTTTTTATTGATTAAACAATCTATTTAATGATTCGGCTGTTCATTGAGTCACCCGGCTTAAACAGTTTTACAAGTAAAAGGTTCAGCAGCCACCTTAATGGAATCTGTTGGACAGCCGTTTAAAGCATCTTCCAAATTTTCTTCCAGTTCGTCAGGCACTTCAGTTATACCTGTGTTGTCATCAAGGATGGCAACAGCAATTCCTTCGTCATTATAATCAAAAATTTCTGGCGCCGTTGCTCCACATGCCCGCAAGCGATGCATGTATCTTGATCAACCACTGTGTATTTAGCCATGTGGATTCCCCCTGACTTCTCATTTATATCCATTAAACGGCTGAGCCGCTTTTTTCTTTTCCCCCCATAATGCTCGTACTGTGAAGAGGCTGAACTTTCGCACTCGGATCGACATATACTTTTGCATTGCTTACAGCTGTCGGTGCTTCGCCAAAACCGCTTGCAATCAGCTTCACTTTACCTTCGTACGTACAAATATCTCCTGCTGCGTATATGCCTTCGATGTTCGTTTCCATTTTAGAGTTGACAACAATGGAATTGCCTTTGATTTCAAGGCCCCAGTCTTTAATCGGGCCGAGCGATGAAACAAAGCCGTAATTGACAAGGACATCGTCGACTTCAATTTCGAGTAGCTCTCCCCTCTTCACTTCCGTCACAACCACTTTTTCTATCTTTTCATCGCCGACCACCAATTGCGCAGGCACGTACGGCGTTAAAATTTCCACTTTTGACTGTTTCAACTGTTCCACACTATGCTCATGGGCGCGGAATTTGTCTCTTCGGTGAATGATCGTCACTTTTTCAGCTATCGGTTCAAGCATGAGCGCCCAGTCAACTGCTGAATCACCACCGCCAAACACGACCACTTTTTTTCCGGCAAATTGATTTAAATCCTGTACGAAATAATAAAGGTTAGTGTTTTCAAACTTGTCTTCTCCTTCAATGTTCATCTTTCGCGGCTGGAATGCCCCGTTTCCAGCTGTGATAATAACCGCTTTCGCGTAATGAGTTTCTTCGTTCGTCGTAATCGCGAACTTCCCGTCAACTGTACGAACGATGCTTTCTACCGATTGTTCGAGGCAAATTGTCGTTTCAAACTGATTCACTTGCTCCAGTAATTGATCAACGAGTTCCTGCGCCCGCACTTTCGGGAAACCGGCAATGTCATAAATATATTTTTCTGGGTATAAAGCAGACAACTGTCCGCCAAGATGAGGAAGACTTCCGATAATTTTCACCGACGCCTGGCGCATTCCCGCATAAAAAGCGGTAAACAAGCCAACTGGTCCTCCCCCGATAATGGTGATGTCAAAAACCTCATGCTGGTTTTCCATTTTACTCCTCCCCAACTGTCTTAATTGCTGGAATTTCATTTTCCTAATGTTTCAAATAATGAAATAATTGACAACATACTTGCTTTGCAGCCTGTCAACTTTATATACATGCAATTAGTGTGCCAACTTTTAAAAAAGTAAAAATACACGGAAAATTTCGATTTTAATTTGAAAACGCTATCATATTGAGTTATAATTAACTCGATATGATGGGGCATTAATCAAGATTAACTCAGCACCTTTTGAAAAGAGAGGATCATTCTATGAAAAGTCCTGATGCAACAGGCAATATTGAGATGACGCTACAAACTCTTTTAAAAATTCTCGATCATTCCTCAGATGAAATTTTTGTCCTTGACGGCGAAAAGCGGATTCTTTACGTTAACCAGGCATGTGAGCGCCATTACGGGCTGAAGCCGACTGATGTCATCGGCAAATATAATGTCGACTTATTTGAAAAAGGCTATTGGAAACCATCCATTGTGCCGGAAGTGTATAAAAGAAAAAAGCCTTGCTACATGAAGCAGCAAACTTATATCGGAGCTGAACTGATGACGTCGGCGATTCCAATCTTAAATGACGAGGGGGAAATCGAACTCGTCGTCACCACATCGACCGAATTACAGACATATAAAATGATAAAAGCGAATGAAACAAGTGATGAGTCAAAAACTACTCAAGAAGATGATGAAACAGGCCAGATCATTACTAATAGTAGCAAAATCAACCGAATCTTGACTTTTTGCGAAAAAGTGGCGCCAACTGATTCCACGATTTTAATCCAGGGAGAATCAGGAACAGGAAAGGGCGTGCTCGCTCATTTCATCCACCGGATTAGCAAGCGGAAAAGTGGCCCGTTCCTAACAATTAACTGCGCGGCCATTCCGGAAGAGCTGCTCGAATCGGAGTTATTCGGTTATTCAAAGGGCGCATTTACTGGGGCAAACAAAACTGGAAAACCTGGATTGATTGAGGCAGCGGATGGCGGCACTGTGTTTCTTGATGAAATTGGAGAAATGCCGCTCACACTTCAGGCGAAGCTTTTACAAGTAATCCAAGACAAACAGTTCATTCCCGTCGGCGGCAGCGAAATGAAAAAGGTCGATATCCGCATCATCGCCGCAACGAACCAGGATTTAATTGAAATGGTCAATGACAAAAGATTCCGGGAAGATTTATTTTACCGGCTGAATGTGATCGACGTTCACCTGCCGCCACTGCGTGAGCGCAAAGAAGATATCATTCCGCTCACGTACAATTTTTTAAATAAATTCAATAAAAAATACCATGACAACAAAGTCATCTCGGAAGAATGCCTGAACATCTTAATCCATTATTCATGGCCAGGCAATGTACGCCAGCTCGAAAACTTGATTGAACGGTTAGTCGTCATTAGCGACTCAATCATCCAGGTGGCCGACTTGCCGGATATGATCACCGCCAACGTTGAACAAGTCACACAGCTCGCTCTCCCCACTTCACTCGATAAAGCGATTGATGAAACAAAGCGGATCTTAATCAGAAGATCTTACCAAACATACAAATCATCTAGGAAAGTCGCGAAAGACCTCGATATTAGCCAAACGAAAGCCTCGAAACTAATCCGGGAGTACTGCAAGGATTTGATGGATAACTAAGCCTAAGCGTCTTGGATTTTCTTAGATTGGACTTGTAGGTTCTGGTGCAAAAACGGAAGATAAAAATAAAGTATGAAACTATAAAAATAATTGTAAAACAAAAGGTGCTTCGTATAGGAAGCACCTTTTATTTACATAACACCCGTTATCGGTAGTACAATCAAAATACTACATAAACAAAGAAATACCATTGGTTATTTAAAATGAATTACCTTGCAGATCGATCTTCTCTTGAATCTAATAAAGAAGAGCATTCTCTTTCTCTCGGAAAAGGAATAACTTGTCTATACGGAGGTGGAGGAAGTTGGGCATTACGGTCTTCTGTTTCAGGTATATTAATCCTTACCATGTCACTGTCGCGTTGAGTCCGAATCTCGTTAACAACAATTTGGAAGTACAGTTATGTAATTACGTGCTTGTCCCCACGAAAAATTTTGCTTACTAATTAGACGTTGTTTTAAATATTCTTTTACCTCTATACGAATTTTAATATTCTTAATTCCAGAAAAGTCAATGTAATAATGAGTATCAGAGTGGTTAAAATGTATTCCGTAACTTTTACTTAACAACCGAACATCCCATCTATCTTTTTCCCATTCTTCACGAATGTCTACTAATTCAACAAGAGTAGAAAGAATAACTCTTAGAAAATTAGCAATTTTTGTTTTATGTGTATATTGACCGTAGGGGCTTTTTGTAGTTGTCATGGTTTTTATTTTTTTATTTTCTCACCACAATACCCATTTTCTTTCTGTTTCTTCTACATTTAAATCAAGTAAAGAAGAGAGGTTGGGATATTTTTCGTTTAGAAATTCTATCAGCCTACTTAAAAACCGAGCTTTGTCGGTGTAGATAGTGGTTATCGACCATTCATCTTTAAATAACTTATTGTAAAACATATATTTAAATTCCAAATTAACAGAAGGGTTATTGGTAAAAAAACGCAAGTTTTTATAATTACATCTATGGTTATCATATTGCTCCTTAAAGTTCTCAATTGAGCCGATAAAATTTATATTCCAGGTATCATTCATTAAAAAATATGAATTTTCCACTACACGTTCCGCCACGGAACCATTTTCGTTAATGGCCTTTTCAATATAGGAAGAGAGTTCTTTCTGGATTTTTTCATGAAAATTTAGATTCTCTGTATTAGGTTTATACATTGTTGTCATTCATTTAAATCCTCCTTATTCTCAAATCTCTTAATTTGAAATGCAGGTTGAGCTTTGCTCCAATTCTCACGAATCTCTTCATCCGAAGGGTGGAGGTACATATTCATAGTGGTTTGAATTTGGGAATGACCTAACCGTTCCTGTACTTGTTTAATATCTTTAGTTTGCCGATAGTACATTGTTGCGTGTGTATGGCGCAGTAGATGAGGGTGTACGTCAATACCCGTTTTATCTCTTAGTCTCTTAAACAGCGCACTCACATCCTGATAGGTCATAGCTTGTCCAGTGTTTTTACCACGCAGTTTTACGAATGCAGAATTAGTATCTATCTCCAGGTCATCAATGACTTCGTAAAGATAATCGTCAAACAAGTCCATTAGCTCTTTAGAAATATATATTTTACGTTCCCCTGTTTTTAACTTTGCCTCATTTGGTAATTCACCACGATCTTTCAATTGAATATGATGTCCACCCTTATGATCAAAAATAAAATCCTCTATAAACAAGGATAAAACTTCGCCTATACGTAATCCTGTTTCAAACAACAATCGAATAAGAAATTGATTTCTTATATTGGTTGCTGCTTGATAAAGCTGTTCAACTTGTTCTTTAGTCAATACTTTTATTTTCTTCTTTGGTTCTTTTAATTTTAAGATGTTTTTTCTTGATGGTTTACCTTTATTGATGTGATAAAGAAAGTCCTTATATCTTGTACGTCTACCTCTGTATACTTGCTTTATCATTTTATCCACATAGTCATTTTGTATTTCTTGATTTTGATAAAGATAATCATAAAAGCTAGTGACTACAGTAATGATGAGGTTCACAGATTTCTCTGTTCGCTTCATCCTTGTTTGTTGTAACGAAGTTACTTTAATACTTCCATATGGATTTCTTGACCACCCAACAAACTCTGCTAATTCTCTTATTGTCACTTCTTTAAAATCTTTGTCTACGTCCTCCAAATACTCAAAATAATGCTTTAAGGAATAACAATATGTCTTCTGTGTATTGCTGCTTTTTCCTGTTGCATCTAGATATTTTAAATACTTCATCACTGGAACAACAGGTATTCCACCATCATCAAGAAGCATATACCTTTTCTTATTACCATCAAGTAATACTTCCTGTACTTTCATAACATCCTCCACCTTAAAAACATAAGATCATAAAATAAACATATTAAACTACAAATTCACAGTCTAGTTTATGAATTTAATATGTATTAAAAAAGAAGATATTAGCTCTTATATTGAACTAATTATCCTCTAATAATTATAGTACAGTTAAGTTCTTTGCTTTCCTATCAGCCTGTTACGGGACCCTTGTGGTGACCCCAAAGAAAATGGAATAGATGGCATGAAAGTAAATCTTTCTTTGCCTAAAGGCATGAAAAAACAGGGAGAATGAATTCTCCCTGCTGTCTGTAACACCTATTCCTGATTCTCTTACTCTTCTTGACTATTTTTCTTTTCCTTCACATATTGTTCAGCCGTTTCCTTCGCCCAATACGGTTTTCCTGAGATGACCATATTCGCCTTTGATAATTTTCCTCTCCCATGTAAATTACTTAATTTCTATACTCTGCGGTTCTTCAAAGCACGGCGTGGAGGGCTGGCTAACGAGTGAGTTTAGCCGAAGAAGCAATGACAGAACTACTAATACTTTATAAAGATATGTGTTTCCGAAGGTCGCAATGTGTAAAAATACTGTCCTGTAATTTTTATTGTCATAATATTCTCACGGAATTAAAATGAGAGAAGTAGAAGATTACAATTGGGAGAAGAGGTAACAACGATGCCGATGCAGAAAAGGAAAGTTTTGCTTTTGTATATTATAGGGAGTATCATTTGGATTATTATAACGGAATTTTTAATACGATTATTGGAAATGGACATACAAAGTGTCCTCTTATTCGAAAAGATAAAAGGAATTATATATATACTCTTACTGGGTGGATTTATCTATTTTGTGTTAAATAAGAAAGAAGAACATACTTTTAGTAAACAGGAAGAAAAAAGACTTTTGACTTTAATTAATTCAATGGTTGACTTTGTTAATTTTAAAGATGGAGAAGGAAGATGGTTGGAAGCTAATGATTTTGCTCTAAAGTTACTCCAACTTGAACATGTTGATTATAAAGGGAAAAAGGACTGCGAATTAGCTCAGTATACGGAATTTTATAAAGACGCGTTAAACCATTGCACAGTAACTGATAAAAGAACTTGGCAAAACGGTGAACTTTCCAGGTTTGAGGAGCATATTCCCCTTCCAAGTGGGGAGATTAAAATATTTGATACAATCAAAGTTCCTTTGTTTAATTCAAACGGAAGTCGTCAAGCTTTAGTGGTGATTGGTAGAGATATAACGGAAAGGAAAATCGCTGAAAAGAAATTAGCAGACAGTCAACAACAGTATAAATCCCTATTTGAATATAATCCAGACTTGGTATACATGGTGGATTTAAAAGGAACAATTACAAATCTAAATCCAAGTTTTGAAAATGTTACTGGTTATCAAAGGGAAGAGTATATTGGAAAGCCCATATTACCACTTATTTTAGAGGAAGACAAAGAAAAAGTAATGGAATCATATTATAAGTTGATAGACACAGGGGAGCCTTCGCTATATGAAATCACGATTCAGCATAAGAATAAAAGAAAGGTGATTTTAAGCTGTACTTCTGTTCCTATGATAATTAATGACAAAATAATTGGAATTATTGGGTATTGCAGAGATATTACGGTATTAAGGGAAACGGAAGAACGTTTAAGAAAAACGGAAAAACTGTCGATAGTAGGGGAACTAGCTGCAAGTGTAGCTCATGAAATCAGAAATCCGTTAACTTCCGTTAAAGGTTTTATCCAACTTTTACAACAAAAAAATGAAAATGATAAAACATACCATGAAATCATCTTAACAGAACTAGATAGAATCAATGGAATAGTAAGTGAATTGTTAGTGTTAGCTAAACCTCAAGAAATTACGTTTAAACAAAGTGATGCGATTCAACTATTAGATAATGTGAAGGCGTTATTAGAGTCACAAGCTCATTTACATTCTGTTGAAATGTCCGTATATGTATCAGATGATATTCCAGCTATTGATTGTGAACCAAATCAATTAAAGCAGGTATTCATCAATGTCATTATGAATGCCATAGAAGCTTCTAGTCATGGTGGAAAAGTATCGATTAAAGTGAGTAAAAAAGATGAGGAGAACGTTCTTATTAGCGTAGAAGATAATGGGTGTGGTATTCCTGAAGACCGTCTAAAACGACTAGGAGAACCTTTTTATTCTTATAAAGAAAAGGGCACAGGTTTAGGTTTGACGGTTTGCTATAAAATTATTGAAGCACACAGAGGTGAAATTTCATTCACCAGCCAGTTAGGAACAGGCACGACTGTAGATATCGTCATCCCCATCAGTCATAAATCTAAAAAAATAGCCAAATAATCAGAATTGAGGATTTTTGAACTGTTTATAAGATTAATTTTGCCAGTTCACTTTCCAACTTAAAGAAAAATTCCTATGGAAGGATTAATGTATATTCTTTGTTGAATTTTGTTAGTTTAGGATTAAGTTTAAGATTAAAGTATTTATGATTGTCTTTTATTTTGTTATGCTAACATCACCATCATTTTCATCGTAAAAGCCGGCTGTTGGACACAGTCGGCTTTTCTCTTTGAGTTCCAATAATAGAGCCATTATATTAACTAAAAAGGTGAATAGAGTATGTAATTAAACTTGAGAAGAGATGAAAATAAAAGTGAAACCAGAAGAAACAGAAGAGTTTATTTTACTTGAACAGATTGTTGTAACGGAAGAGTTTTTAAGCTCGCATCCGAATGTTGAAAAAACACAGCAAATCATGGATCATGTCAAACAGACAGGCTACTTAGATGAGCCCACTACGATTAATCGGAAGACAAAGATTCTTACGGGCGGCTACAGACGCTATATTGTGGCTAAAAAGGTGGAAATGTATTTAAGTTCTATTGTTTATGAGAAATAAGCTTAGAAAGACTGAACAGGCCTTATAACAACAAAAACTTTCAACATCAAGGATGACTGAAGGACTTTATGTACCTTTCATGTTGAAAATTGAGCATTTTATGGAAAAAGAAAGATCATCTCCCTGCTACCGGCAACACCTATTCTTGAACCTCTTCTTGATTCTTTTTCTTTTCCATCACATACTGTTCAACTGTTTCTTTCGTCCAATACGGCTTTCCCGAAATGACCATATCCTCTTTTGGCAGCTTTCCTCTTAAGCGATAGACGGCCAACTTATTTTGAGTAAAGGCCAACCCTTGTTCATTTAAATACCGGGCAAAATCCGTTTGATTGAAATATTCGATTGGTTGTTTTTCTCCTATGATAGAGGCACCATCTGATGTAGGAAACAAATACGTATCCTTTTCAAAAAAGGGTTTTAATAATGTAACTTTTTGCGACAAACACAAAAAAGCGATCTTTAGAACGATTGATAATGAAAAGGAAAAAAACCTTTAATCATACCATTCGATCCAAAGACCGCGTGTAGTTTTAATAATTTAACCGCTGACCGTAAGTCGCAATAAGTAATAAAAAGAAAAAAATTACAAGTAAATTAAAGCATTGTTGTAAAACAAATACAATATGTTAAGATGGTTTGATTTTCAACTTATAATAACACATTTAAAGTTTACACTTCGAAAAGTTGACACCCTAATGCAATACTCTAGTAGCAGTAGTAAATTTAGACGGATTATAAGTAGAAATTTTCACTACATCACCCGTTTGCGGGGCATGCATATATTGCCCGCCACCAATATATATGCCGACATGATAGGCAGGGTTACCTCTGAATACTAAATCTCCTGGCTGTACCTCATTCAGAGAAATTCTTGTACCAACATTTTGCTGGTCACGTGACGCTCTTGGAAGATTTATGCCAACTGAACGAAACACATTTTGAGTGAATCCTGAACAATCGAATCCGCTTGGTGTTGTCCCGCCCCAAACGTAAGGAACCCCCAAATATTGTTTTGCTGTCGCAATGACCTTATTTGCCACTCCAGAGTTAGTTAGAGTGGCTGCTTCGACCGATGGTGTTGATTTTGAAGCTTTGGTTACTAAAGATTGCTGTCGAGTCTCTTGTTCAGCTTTTTGGACTTGTTGGACTTGTTGGACTTGTTGGGCACGCTGTTGGGCTAATTGTGCCTGTTGTGCTCGTCGTTGTGCCTCTTGTTGAGCCAGTTGATCCTGTTGATTTTTTAATGTGTTTTTCGCTTTTGCTAATTCTTTTTCAACTTCTTTTTTATCTACTTCAATCTTTTTTTGTTCAGCCGCTAATTTATCTTGGCTCTTTTTTAATTGGTTGTACTCATTTTGTAATTTCTCCTCTGCTTTTTTTAACGCTTGTTCTTTTTCATTTAAACCATTTAGTAAGTCTCTGTCACTTTCCATAATTTGTGAAATCGCAGTAAACCGAGTTAAAAACTCAGAAATATTATCAGACGAGAGCAATAATTCTGCGTAAGTAGCGATTGACTGTTTTCCCTCTAACTGAATGCTTCTTAGTCGTTCAGAATAGACCTTTTTGTGAGCATCTAATGCCTTTTTGGCTTTTTCAATTTCAGCTTCTGTTTCTACAATTTTTTCATGTTGTCTTTTAATATCATCGTTTAGTTTTTGACTTTCCTCCATTGCTATGGTGATCCGGTTATCTAATTGTTGAATCTTTGTTTCAAAGTCATCGATTTGTCCTTTTGTAGCATCTATTTGGCCTTTTGTCACTGGTGAATCTATTGGACTTGCAAAAGTAGCTGTTGCCTGAATCATAGTGGCGAGGATGGCAGCCGATACCGTACATTTCATTAATTTTTTCATCATTACAAAATCTCCTCTTATTACCTGTAAATTCCATCTATATTACTAGTTTATATTCCAAATGGCCTAATGACAATGATACAGTCAATAATGTAATATAATTGTAATTTCATGTAGAAAAATTTGTAATATAAAATCATACACATACAAATAGCGACAAGGTTCGACCACAACATCTAGTAGAATAATAGTTATCATTAATATTGTAATATTGTTGTAATCTTTGGATACAAAACCTAAAATTTAAAGACAGTAGACGTTGATAGCTGGATCACCGTTGTGGGGGGAATTTTTTTGGAAAGTATATTAAATGAATCAGTGAAAGAGAAGAATAAACAACGGGGAAATACATTGAAATGGTTTATCAAATGGAAGTTTATTACGGCAAGTATCCTCATTATTATTGCACTCCTACTTGCGGCAATCAGCTATTATCAGGCAAACCATTTCAATGCAAATGTCAAGATTAATGGAATAAAAGTTAATGGATTGACTGCTGAGGAGGCACTTGAAAAATTAAAAACCTCCGAATTAAGAAACGTAGTCTATGTCGGACAACAACAAATTTTAGATGGAAAAGATACGACGATGGAATTTACGGATAAAGATCTGTCAGGTGTCAAAAAACTATTAAGAAGCCAACGGACCTTTTTCCCCTCTTCAAAAGCAAAAAACTATTCCTTAATGCCAGGCAATCAGGATTCATATCGAAGCCAAGTGATGAAAAAACAAATAGAAGAAAGACTCTCAGACATGAACAAGAGTTTAAAGGCACCTAAAGATGCGGCAGCTATTCTGGAAGATGGTAAGATTATCGTCTCGAAAAGTATTGATGGGAAACAGTATGATGTCGCCAGTCTATTAAAGAACTACGAAAAGCATGAATATACTAGTGAAATCCACCTAAGTCCTGTATTCATACAACCAATCAAAGAAGGCAGTCCGATTGTAAAGAATGAAGAGAAAAAGCTGCAGGAACTCCTTCAACGAACCGTTGATTATAAGGTACAGGATAAAGTTTATACGTTAAAAGCCAGTGAATTAATTAAAAATGCCACTGTGTCAAAAGATATGAAGGTTACGATTGACCCAGGCGATATTAAAAATAGAATATCTGAAATTAATCGTTCTCAATCTACATTAAACAAATATCTCAAATTTAAGACCCATTCAGGTGCCGTCATTTCGGTAAAAGGCCAAGGATATGGCTGGGCATTAGATGTGGAAAAAGAAACATCACAGATTCAGGCTGCTCTTGAAAAAGGAGAGAAATCGCTTTCTGCTTCTAATATTTACGGACATGGCTGGAAAAATGAGGGCTACGGTTACGAAACGACCACGAACAACGGCATTGGCGATACGTATGCTGAAGTGTCCATTGCAGAGCAGCGTATTTGGATTTACAAAAAGGGAAAATTAGTCGTCTCAACGAATGTCGTGACCGGCAAACATAGCACCGGCGAAGATACATCACCAGGTGTGTGGTATATCCTCTACAAACGCTCATCGTCCACACTCAATGGCAGTAGAGTAGGTAGTGGGGAATATTCCGTTAAGGTCAATTATTGGGCTCCATTTACGAACAGTGGACAAGGCTTCCATGATGCCAGCTGGAGGGCAAACTGGACAAGTAATGCCTATCTTAACGCAGGATCGGGCGGCTGCGTTAACATACCACCTAGTATGATGAAAAAAGTGTATGAGAATCTCAGTACATACGAGCCTGTAGTCGTATATTAAGAAAAATCAGGAAATCTCCCGATTTCCTGATTTTTTATTGTAACTAACTGTAATACCCATGTAGCTTTGGAATAAAGTTTGATTAAAAACTTCTTACAAATCTGCATTCTATGGTAAACAAAAAGAATCCATTTTGAAAAAACGATTGATCAAAATGGATTCTTTCTTTGCGATTGGGTGTTCAGTTTTTATAAAAAAGTTTAATCATTTTCTACCTATGTGTTCTACAATCGCGCCCTTTAATGGAACAAGTATCTTTCAATCTAACCCTTTTAATGCCCCCTGCTTTTTTCGAAAGATTCTTTTATATATTTTCCCAATTAACTTAACTGTTTCATTTACCCAATACGAATATAAATGTCTTTCCACTGGAAGTACATAATAATTTATTTAGAGATTCAATAATTCTTCATTCTTTTATCACAATTAAATTTTACAATAATTACTGTTGTGTATGTTATTATTCAACATTTTTTCACATTTTTTATCACGAAATGGCTTCTCTAAATAAAAGAAATACTATAGTATTAGCGATAGAAAAAATGATTCTAGTGCTATTGAGAGGTGGGAAAAGTTGTTACCAGTTGAACGACAACAACAAATTTTAACATGGTTAGAACAAGAAGGAACATTGCGTGTTTCAGATATTAGTAAAAGATTAAAGGTCTCAGAAATGACAGTTTACCGAGATTTAAAACCATTAATCGAAGAGCAGAAAGTATTTAAAACATCTAATGGTATTACTCTTACTGCTCAAAACTATATTTCTTCTAATCGTTGTTCCTATTGCTATAAGGATTCAAATACGAGACTGTCTGTTCAATTGATTAAAAAGAATCAACAAGTAGAACATGCATGTTGTTCTCATTGTGGTCTACTTCGATTTCAGTCTATAGAAGATACCGTTTCACAAATTATTTGTCGTGATTTTTTGAGAGATACAACAATAAGTGCTAAAACAGCGACATTTCTACTATATGCAGATATTGACTTAAATTGTTGCCAACCACAAGTTATTGCATTTGAATCTCTTAAACAAGCTAAGCAATTTCAATTAGGATTCGGTGGTAAAATACATAGTTTTAAAGAAGCGATTCAAGCTATAAAGATTGAAATGCTTAACTCGGAGTGTTGTCATTCGTAAAAAAAGAAATTAAAAATATGGATCTTCAGGACTTACAAAAATCTAAAAAAATGAACTACGATATTACTCATAATGGAGGTTTCTAATGAAAAAAAGCAATTATAATCGTTTTTGGCGATGGCATTTCTATGCAGCATTTTTTATTACACCACTACTAATCACATTAACATTAAGTGGTATTGGATATTTATTTTATACAAATGTAGAAAATAATGCTTATCATCATTTATTCTTTGGAAAAAGCGGAAAAAAAGAACAATTAACTATAGATGAAGGCATTGAGAAAGCAGTAGAGCAATACAAAGACTATTCAGTCTCAAAGGTTATTGTATTAGATAAGCCGTATAATACACGCTTAACTATGACAAATAAAGATGGCGATCAAAAGTATGTATTTTTAGATGATAATTATCAAATAGTCGGTAGTCAAAATGCAAAGTATACATTTTCAAATGTAATGAGAAACATTCATAGTTCACTTTTTGTTGGTGGAACTGTTGTAAACTACTTAGTTGAATTAGCTGCATGTTGGGCAATCTTCTTAATGTTTTCTGGTATTTACATGACATTTAAGGGAGGGGCATTAAAGAAGAAACAGAATCCAACAAAGCGACAAAAAAATAAAAAATGGCATGCATTAGTGGGAACCGTTATTACAATTCCAATGATTATTATTATTTTTACCGGATTACCATGGTCTGCATTTATGGGCAATTTTATTTACTCAGCAGCTCAAGAGCATCCTTCTATTGGAATTCCAACATTACAACAACAGCCGCCAACTTCAGATATGAGTGAGATTCCATGGGCTACACGTAAAAATGAGGCACCAACATCCAGTCAATCTCATAAACATCATGGAGATATGGCTAATATGCCAGAAATGTCAAATAACAGCAGTAAGTTAAGTGTCCAACAATTAATGAATAAGGTTGAGAAAGCGCATATTACAAAACCATATTCAATTATTTCCCCAACAACTAAAGACGGTGTGTATACAGTATCTAAAGGTAGTAATACTGGTGTAACAGGCTTAGATGTTAGCCCCTATGATGAAATAACAACCTATTTTGATCAGTATAGCGGAAAATTGATTTCGAAAGTGGGCTACGACGAATATGGTATACTAGCAAAATGGTTTACATGGGGTATTCCATTGCATGAAGGTCATTTATTTGGTTGGCCAAATAAATTAATTAACTTAGCTGTTTGTCTATCTTTTCTATTCGTCATTTTTTGGGGATTTAAGACATGGCTATCTCGTAAAAAAGAGAGTTCATTATCAGCTCCGCCAAAAATATCAAGTGGTATTTCGATTAGCTTCATTGTATTCATGGTGATATTAGGGGTGATTATGCCACTATTTGGGCTTTCTCTAATTTTGGTAGCTATTATTGAAGGTATTATTTATTTCATTAATAAAGGTAATAATAATGTGACCATTGCTAATTAATGATTCTAAGAAAAGAATATTACTCTATTTTAGAATGAACATGTTTTGATAGATGCATAAAGGTTCTCTCTATATCCTTCCCTTAAAAGGTCTAGTCAAAGCATAGTTTGATTTTATAGAAAAAGACAGGCAAACTCCTGTCTTTTTCTTCGTTTAAAACATAATGACGTGTATTCAAATACAGATTCAATTTCCATTATGATTATAATTTGATATAAACACCTCATACTATTAAAATTAATTGTCGGAAAGGTAATTTCACGCATTTACAGACTGTATCATACTAAAGTTTATCGAGCACTCTTTATCTAGTACAACTTCAATTTTCTGCTTTACCACTATTTTTGGTACGGTCACCACCACTAATCTTAAACTGCACGTTAGAATAACCCTTATTCAATTATCTGGACCGATACATAAAGAACGAGCACAATTCTTGTTACAGAATTGCGCCCGATTGTTGAAGATCGTTATTAAAGTAAAGCACCCGTTCGTTTAAGTACATTTCTTCACAATCTGACCATTATGCTAGATAATTTAAAGTGAAAAAATTACTTTGATTAATCTATATAGTGGTACATCTTCTACTTGTTTCCACAGATATATTTAATGCATCACCAGAGGCTATATGTTGATTTCAAGCCATGTAAACAGAATTCTTAATAGCTTATTTTATTTTTGCTACAATTTTACCCTTAACATGTCGTTCTGAAAGACGGGATAAGGCATCTGGAACCTCCTCAAGGCTTATTATTTCTTTTAACATAGAAGAAATTTTCCCTTCATCCACTAGCTTAAGCATTTCATCTCCCATTACCCCTAGGTCTTGTTGAGCCTTATGACTACTGGATTGGTGTGCTGCACCGAGGGCAATTTCATGATACGAAACCGATTTTGTAAAAGGCTTTATTTTTGTGAAATCAGGTGCACCTGAAATAAAAACGATGTGTCCCAAAAAGGCTAGGGTATCTAATGAATCCGTTGCACTTTGTCTGCTTACTGCATCTACCACTGCATCGACACCGCGTCCATTCGTAATCTCCATCACTCTTGCGGTCACATCTTCTTCATGGTAATCAATGACATAATCTGCACCAAGTGATTTTACATATTCATGGTTATGACTGGATGCAGTGGAAATCACCTTTTTGCCTGCATGTTTGGCTAATTGAACACCAAATCCTCCTACTCCGCCAGCACCTCCGTGTATTAAAATGGTTTCAATTTGTTCCATTGGGAGTTTACGGAATAACGACTGGTATGCCGTGTACCCAGCTGTCGGCAAAGCAGCCGCATCCTCAAACGTTACTTCATCTGGAATTCGAGAAACAGTATGGGCGGTGGTTACAGTATATTCTGCATAGCCACCTTTCTTTGTAAGGTCTCCATGATAGACTACTCGATCTCCTTTTTTCCACTCAGTGACCCCTTCACCAAGCTCTGCCACTATACCTGCTACGTCTAAACCAAGAATATGAGGATAGGACCAATTCGGATTGCCCCCAGTAGCTGTTTTATAGTCAACAGGATTTAACCCAACCGCATATACCTCAACTAATATCTCTCCAGGACCGGCCTTTGGTGTTTCCACTTCTTCTACCTTCATCTCTTTCCATTGACCTTTTTTACGTAATAGCAATGCTTTCATTTATCTCACCCTTTTATGTACTCTTAATAAGTTTTGAAACAAAGTATATATTATATACTGTTCAGGATGAAAACAAGAAATATGATTTAGTTGACCTTAACGTTATTTCGTGTTAATTTGTATATGCAAATGAAGAAAAGGATTGATTACATGAATAATGAAGAAGAACAAGTATTAATACATTGTCTTTACTTTACAGCCAGCCGGTTTGCTCGTAACATTACAAAATTAGCTGAAAAAACATTTGATTTTGGTGACGTTGCTCCTTCATATCTTTACATGATTATGATTGTAAAGTTTCATCCAGAAATCACACAGAAAGAATTATGCCACAAGTTATCTATTGCGCCTTCCACAAGTACGAGGTTTATTGATAAACTTGAAAAATTAAAACTAGTCACCAAAAAAATGGATGGAAAGCAGACGCTGATTTCTTTAACGGATGAAGGAGAAAAAGTGTATCACCAGTTTCGGGTTTCTTTAAAAGAATTGTTTACCAGTTATTCCAAAGTCTTAGGACGCGAATTCAGTAAAGATTTAAGTAAAATGCTTCACGAAGCGAGCAATAAGTTAGAGAGAGAGCTGTAATTTTTTTTACCCCTTCATTTGCATATACAAATATATTGGGAGGCTTAATTATGGCAGAAAAGATATTACTAATTGTTGGTGCTGGTCCAGGGATTAGTTTAAATACAGCAAGGAAATTTGGAAAAGAAGGCTTTAAAGTTGCCCTGATTTCCCGCAGTATGGAGTCATTACAGAAATATGAAAATGAACTTAAAAATGATGGGATTGTAGCAAAAGGATTTCCAGGGGATGTCTCTTCGGTAGAATCTTTAAAAACAGCCATTGATAAGGTAATTAAAACTTATGGAAAAATTGATGTACTTTTATACAATGCTGCTTCAGGAAGACCAGGCAAACCAACAACATTAAGCGTTGATCAATTAGTGGAAGATTTTAAAATCAGTGTAGCTGGAGCTCTTACTAGTGTTAAAGAAGTGATTCCCTATATGCAAAATGGAACCATTTTGTTAACAGGCGGCGGATTAGCTCTTAACCCATATGCTGACTATTCTTCATTAGCGATTGGAAAAGCAGGTATTCGTAATTTAGCATATAGCTTGAATCAAGAACTTAGCCCTAAAGGGATTTATGTTGGAACTTTAACTATCAAAGGTTTTGTTAAAGAAGGAACTTACTTCTCATCTGAAAATATTGCTGAAACCTTCTATCATATGTATGAAAACCGAGAAGGTGTAGAAGTTACTTTTGAAGAAAAGTAAAAATTTTTAATACAACATTTGTATATACAAATATAAAAGGAGCTTAATCATGAAAAAAACTTTAGTTATTGTTGCACATCCCAATTTAACCACTTCAGTCATCAACAAGACATGGAAAGATCGACTAATTCAAGAAACCGATATTACTGTTCATGATTTATATGCCAAATATCCAAACGGTAATATTGATGTTGCCTATGAACAACAATTGCTTCTTGAACACGAACGGATTGTTTTTCAATTCCCATTCTACTGGTACAGCAGTCCTTCTTTATTAAAGGAGTGGCAGGATGTTGTTCTTACTTACGGTTGGGCATATGGGTCTGAAGGAACAAAATTGCGTGGAAAAGAGTTTATGTTAGCCATTTCAACAGGCGGACCTGAGGCAGCATATCAAGCTGGTGGATACAATCTTTTCAGCATGAGCGAATTAACCAAACCATTCCAAGCAACATCTAACTTGACCGGTATGCGGTTCTTGCCCACTTTTACAAAGCAGGGAGTACGTTTCTTAACGGACGAACAAGTTCGCGAAAGTGCTGAAGAGCTGGTACGTCACCTGAAACTTAACTATTAGGAGAATAGAGTCCTTGTTGAAGAGTATTTTGCAACTCACCAACAAAGGGTCCCAAAATGGAGGAAACAATATCAAAAACATCAGCAGTTTTGATTGCTGAAATTGCTACCATAAGGTCGATGTCAAAACATAAGTATAAAGGATTTTTGCGTTTTCCCTAAAAAGTTTAAAAAAACCTTGACCTCAACTTAGGTTGAGGTTGTATCTTTTTATTTGTATCTAATCAAAATAAACATTGGAGGAAATAAATGATGACAAAATTCGCTTTTGTAACAGGTGCTAATAAAGGTATTGGGTATGAAATTGTCCGTCAATTAGCAGAAAAAAATTATCACGTATTTTTGGGTGCTCGCAATGCAGAATTAGGGCAGAAAGCTGTACAATCTTTAGGCTTTTCGAATATTTCGTTTGTTCAAGTCGATATTTCGGACACACAATCCATTCAAAACTCAAAAAATAAGATCCTTGAAGTTACAGACCACTTAGATTTGTTAATAAACAACGCAGGGATTGCACTAGATTTCAATATTTTACCTACTGAATTAAAGTTAGAAACGCTGCGTGAAGAATTTGATGTTAACTTCTTTGGAACATTTCAAATGATCCAAACCTTTTTACCACTAGTAAAAAAATCTCAGAGTGGAAAAATAGTAAACGTCACAACCGATATGGCTTCGCAAACCATGTTTGACAATGGTGAAGTTCATCCACTAAATATACTAGGCTATAATTCATCAAAAACCGCTGTAAATTCTTTAACACTAGCCTTTGGTAAAGAATTTGGCACAAACGGTCCTGAAATTTTAGGTGTGACACCTGGTTTTACTACTACTGACCTTAATGGAAATGCTCCAGGGGGAAAAACAACTGCGGAAGGTGCACAAATAATTGTTAAATACGCCTTAAGCGAAAAAAATTATAATGGTAAAATTCTTGATAAAAATGGGATTATTCCATGGTAAACACTATAGGTGAAATACTATGAACTATACTATTGGACAAATTGCAAAAATGAATCATTTATCCATCTCTCAATTACGTTACTATGATAATCAAGGACTTTTCCCTTTTCTCAAAAGAACTGAAAAAGGGGATCGAGTTTTTGACGAGGATGCACTTAAATTTCTGGATATTATATTATGTTTAAAAAATACCGGAATGCCAATCAAGGACATTAAACAGTTTGTTGATTGGTCAATGAATGGGAATGATACCATCCCTCAACGACTAGAAATGATGAAACAACAAGAAATTAATGTTATACAACAAATTCGTGATACCGAAGAAAATTTTAAAAAAATACAACAAAAAATTTCAAGGCTCGAAGGTGAAATACAAAACTGATTGAAAAAGACCAACGTAAACCCCGGTTGGTCTTTTTTGCTAATAACCAGTAAAGATATCTTTTTACACAACTTATATTAGAAGGTAAAAAGGAGTTTAGAAATACCTCTAAGATCCTTCTTTAACATACCTAAACCATTAGTGGATAAGGATAAGTGTTGCCGCAACAACCCACGCTAATCAACCTGCTTCGTTTGTTTAAGTACATTTCTTCACAATCTCCATTATATATTAACATAAATATCCAAACCCCTTTGTAAGTGATCTTCGACAATCTGGCCCTTTAAATGTAGAAGAGCACTACCCTTATTCAAGGATAGCGCCCGATTGTTGAAGATCGTTATTAAAGTAAAGCCCCCTTTCGTGCAAGATAGGATATTATAAAAAGGCATAACATCTACACTTTTTTTACATAATTTTATCATTTTCTACATATTTACTTAACAAATCGTCAGTACACTTATAATCACACAGGGTTGATTTCTAGCTGCCGAGACTGGACTCCGGCTAGAGATTGGCTAAATAGTTTTTTCTTACTAATTATTCAAATGTTCACAGAATAAAAGGTAAACAACTGGTAATATAAACATCATTGTATTAATCATAATCCCTAACTTACTTATACCACTTCTTTGGGTATCCAAATACGAAAGAATAATTGTGATAGGAGCAATAAACATAGGAGATATAATGAGTGCTATATGAAAGTTTTCATTTAGCCTAGAAAAAGCTCCTGTAAAACAATTCATAAAGAGAACCCATTGTCCAATCCCTATTACAATGGAGCAAATACCTATAAGAGAAGATGCAGCCTTTTTTTATATCTAGCTGTGGAAATCATAGTTGTTCCCCCTCATCCTTTAGTTGTTCAAAACTTCACCGTTTTTTCTCTATTTTTTGTCTATGCATGTCACAAAATGGCTTATTTTGACTTCCCCAACGCCAATAGATTCATTTTACCAGTTAAAAACGCTATCATTTTAAAAAAAGTTTCTACAATTTACGACATTTAACTTTATTCTGATCATTTATTATGTCGATTTTTGTATTTATCATCAAACAAAAAGCATTTGTAGACAGAACGTTTTTTAGAATTAATCTTTAGGAAATAAGGTGATGTGCAATGAAATATTTAGGAAAAGTCTTCTATAATGGGAAAGGTTATAATGTACTGTTCAAATATAGTTCTGGTTATTGGGAAATTAGGGATGAAACAAAGAACTTATACTCGGAAATTGGATTGATTCACTATTCTAAATTAACAGGTTCTCATAGTTAATATAGGGGTCGTGGCTTATTTCTTTTTGCTTACTAAAAAGGAAAAGGCTGCCGCAGCGGCCTTAACTTGTTTAACTCTAGCCCCTGTTAGTTCAACAAGGAAGTCAAAAAGATGATGGAGTCACTGAAAAAAGTCCAATTGCTAATAGCTGAATTTTGTAAAAATCTATTTTTAACTTAATTTATAAAACCATAAATTTTTCGTAATTTAGCTATGGAGGAACTACCTAACCTGAACAACCTATGCTTAAAGTCAAAGGCTGCTACATGATGCTTTTCGTCAGTTTTCTTTGAATGGCAGGCCATTTGACATAACAACAGTTGACTATTTACTTCCTCTTGCTCATCAGTCCTTTTCACATAGTGATACTGTCCATCACAATCTTGCTCACGTGCCTTGCAGTTATCTTTTAACATTAATGTCAAGTATTCATGAATTCGTCTTTTTAAATGGTCTATTAGGCCTGGTCACAGGGTTGCTGCTCTAGACCGCAAAGTAACAAATAAATGGGGAACTCATGGAAAACACAGGAGCAAAGTACATGCTCCTTATGTTCTTTTTAGGGTCTGTTTCTATAGCTTTATACATGATTTGTGAGTAATTCCTTAATTGTTAGCATTCCCTTTTCCATTTCTTCAAAACTTGGATATGCGAAGGATAATCGAATTGTACGATGATTATCATTATATATAAATCCGGGATTTATCAATACACCGGAATTTAAACATTTCTTGAATAGTTTTCGTGTATCTATGTTGTTATTAAAAGTAACCCATATGAAAAATCCACCCGAAGGTTTTGACCATGTTGCATGATCTACCAAGTGCTGGTTTAGTAGGTGTAATAGAAAATCTCTTTTCTGTTTAAGTCGGTTTCGAGTTCTTTCTATATGCTTTTCGTATAATCCCGAAGACAGCAATTCTTTTACCAGCATCTGTGACGCATAGCTAGAGCCGTAATCAATTTGCATCCTTAAATCACTAAGGCGCTTTATAACACTTTCAGGACCAACCAGCCAACCTATCCGAAGACCGGCTGCAATTGTTTTTGAAAAGCTTCCAATATACAACACCTGTCCTTGTTGATCGAATGTTTTTAAAGGTGAGGGGGCGGGCTCATCGATCCATAAATCCCGGTAAACATCGTCTTCAATAATGGGCAACTGAAAGTATTGACATTTTTCTATAAGTAGTTTCCTTTTCTGTAATGACATAATTGTTGTAGTAGGGTTTTGAAAGGTTGGGTTCACATACAGAGCAGATAGATTATTCTTAATATTTTGTTTAGATAGTTCCTCTACGTCAAAACCATTTTTATCTACAGGAATCGGTTTTAGTTTCATTCCAGCAGCACGGAATAAATAGATAGAGTACAAGTAAGATGGACTCTCTATAAAGACTGTTGACCCTCTTTTTAATATACCGACTGAAAGGAGTTTTAGTGCTTGTAAAGCTCCAGAAACAATAAGAATGGATGAGGGAGAAGCGTGTATGCCGTGTTTCAACAGGTTCTTGCTGATTTCTTTTCGTAAATGTATATCCCCAAGACCATCCCCATAACCAAATTCATGTAACTGACCAGAAACTTTCTCTGCTGTTTTAGCAATCTCAGAATGAGGAAACAAATCGATCCCTAATTCTCCCTTACTTAATTGGATAATATCCTTTTGATTCTCCATCTCATTGATGAGTTGTACAGTATTATCGCTAGAGGGGTATAATGCCCATTTTGAAAGCTCCTTCCAGTCAGGTGGTGCACTAGCAGTCAACAAAGACCATTGATTATTGACAATGTATATTCCACTGCCTGTTTTCCCTTCAAGTAATCCTTCAGATTTTAATATTTCAATAGCTGTGATCACAGTACTTCTGTTCACATTAAATTGTTTTGCCATTTCTCGTTGAGTTGGGAGTTTACTTCCGACGGGCCATTCCCCTTTTGCGATTTTCTCCCTAATTAAATGAACGATTTGAAGATAAAGAGGTGTTTTACCCATCAAATTAATCCTCCGAATCTGAAATTCTAATTGGTTGGTTTTTATTCCTTTAAATTGGTTGAAGATTTCCATTTCCTATTATTTTATTATAGCTATGCAATCAATTCTATCAATTCACACAAGGGGATGAAATTATGAACAAGTTACAAAGTAAAGGTTTTAATCGTTATCAACTTGCAGATATTTTATCGTATGAAGGATTACAACGAGATTTGGCAGAGCTTACAAAATGCTTTGAAAACCTACCGGAAGATCCTTATGCCAAAGGATTAAATCGATTTCGAAGATATTCAAGAGCTGTCATACTACCGATTCAAGATAGCATTGAATGGTTACCGAGTATTGAGGTTAATGGGGAAAGATATTCAGAATACTTTCAAGGAAGGTTCAATCCAGAACATGTAGATTCATACAGAAAATTCTCTTCTCTAACTATGGCTGCACAAGAAAATGAGCTATTGAAGAAAATTATTCTGTTTGACTTTCACCAAACATTTTGGAGAAAAGAAGATATCTTATTGCCAGTTCATGTGGGAGTCCACTTTGTGAAATTATTGGTAAAAAACAATAATGAAAAAGCTGTTTCATCACCAAATAATTTACACCAAGATGGAGAGCCATTCACTTTTGCTCATCTTATTAAAAGAGAAAATGTCATTGGGGGCATCAATGCTATAGCAACCCCGAAAAATGCCGGTAAGCTTCCTTCTGAAATAGATAAACAAGAATTACATGCTACGTTTGAGATTTCAAATCCTTTAGATTCTTATGGTGTTTATGATCCAATGGTAAGCCATTATGTAAGTCCTGTTGAAAAAGGAATTGAAGATAAGCCTGGAGTAAGATCGGTTATTTTAATTGATTTCCAACCAACAGTGGTAGCAGATGTTGATGAAAATAAGAACATACCAGATATAAAGCAAATGGTAATGGTTTAAAAAATGAATTGGAAAGTACTATTTGCTTACAGTGTTACCATTCTATTATGGGGATCAGCCTTCCCGGCGATTAAATTTGGACTCCAATCTTATAGTCCCGAGCATCTTGCAGCCTTACGCTTATTTATAGGTGCTATTGGATTAGTTGTTTTTGCAGTTGTCCGAAAGATAAGGCTTCCTGATGTAAAAGATGTACCGGTTATTTTATTATTAGGCTTTTTAGGATTTACTGTTTACCATACAGCCTTAAGTTTTGGGGAAAATTCAGTTAGTGCTGGGGAATCCAGTTTAATCGTTTCAATTACTCCTATTTTTTCAGCCATTTTAGCTACCTTGTTTTTAAAAGAACGATTTCCGAAAATAGGATGGCTTGGTTCCATCATAGCATTTCTAGGGGTGGCGATGATTTCTTTCGGAAAAGGTGATTCATTGACCATGTTACCCTTAGGGGCTTTATGGATTTTAACTGCGGCACTAGGTGAAAGCTTTTATTTTGTATTCCAATCTAAGTATCTCAAAAAATACGGTTTTCTTCCTTTCACTGTTTATACCATCATTGCTGGTGCCGTATGTATGTTGTTCTTTTCACCTGGATTAGCTGGAGAAGTATTAAGGGCTTCTGCATCGTCGACATATGCTGTACTTTATTTGGGACTTTTTCCAACCTTAATACCATATTTCGCTCTTGCCTATATAACCTCAAAAGTAGGCGCTTCCGAAGCAACTAGCTCTCTTTATTTGACGCCAGCGATAGCACTTATCATTTCATGGGTTTGGTTGGGCGAAATCCCTACGTTACTGTCATTGGCAGGGGGAACCTTAACTTTAATTGGTGTAAGTTTATCAAGTTTAAAAGTAAATAAGGTCCAAGATATGACAACCGATAGGAGAAAGGGTTATACGGATTTATAGCAAATAAATACATACAATGAGAGGAGAAATACGATGAACAAAGAGTATGTCTTTACATTAACTGATGTTGAGCGAGAAATTTTGCGACTGGAGCTCGATCAAATCCAATATGATCCTACTGGGTCAACTAATTATGTAACAGAAGTTAGAATGGCAGCGCTAAGGGCCATGCCTCGGCGAATTATTCAATGTCTTGATGAGCAGAGGGCTTCATTAAAACCATTGCCTTATATAGTTTTGGAAAATCTGCCAATAGATGATTCTGTCCTGTATACTCCACATCCACAGGTGTTTACACCGAAGGCTAAAACGGGATTCATCAGCGAAAATTTAATAATGGCAGTTGGAGCCTTAGTGGGGGAGCCATATTCAATGCTTCATGAGGGGCACGATATTGTGAATAATTTGATCCCTTCTAAAAAAGAAAAGAAAGAATATACCGGTCTTGGATCAGAAGTTGAGTTGGATTTCCACATAGAGAACGCTGCTTTAAAGTTTATGGGAGGCATGAATTTTTCTCCATGTGGTTTGATCCTTATGGGTGTACGTCATGACCCAGAACGACCTCTTACCAGAGTTTCCGATGCGCGTGAGGCGCTAGCTCTCTTATCGCAAAACGATATTGATCAACTGTCACAGCCACTATATCATATCAAGGTTCCATATCGTTGGCGTTCATCTATACCGGGTGAACTGCAAGAAACGAAGTTAGTGCCACTTATTCAGGGTGAAGTGGACCTTCCAGAAGTAGCTGTTGCTTTCTATCCTGACATGGTTAGGCCTATCAATGATTCAGCAGCTAGTGCTTTGAGTAATTTTCATGATGCAATCCGTAAAGTATCCTTTGGCGTTGATGTAGCTCCAGGCCGTCTGGTGTATGTCGATAATCGGTTTACGTTGCATTCTCGTGATTCCTTTAATCCAAGTTTTGATGAAAAAGGAAACCCACTTCGATGGGTGCAACGTGTTATCGTAGCTCCTAATCTATGGAACCACCGAAATCTTAACCAAGTGAAAGAACGTGTTTTTAAGCCTGTTTTTGAACCAGTTTCGGTTTAAATCTCATTAGTTTTTAATTGCAATAGAAACGGCTTACAAAGCATTCAAGAAAGGCTGCAAATCGCTTGTAAAAAAGCATGCAGTCTTTTCCTTGTTGTAATACTGAGTGGGATTTTCTAGAAAAGTATTCTATAGTAAATAAATATAAAGGTTTTGGACATTTCGAAGCTGTTTTCATTTTTGAAGAAAGGAAGGTACTTATGAACTTGCATTCAATTAATCAAAAACATACATATAAATGGATTATTCTTTTTATAGCAACATTTTCACAAACTTGTGCCACATTTGTAACTTATGGGATGGGACCGTTAGCAGCCTTTTACCAAAAACAGTATAGTTTATCCCAGTTTGAAACAGGGTTAATCGTATCAGCAGTAAATATTGGCCCGATTTTTTCAATGCTTATTTTCGGCAATCTGATGGACAAATATGGAGAAAAGTGGGTAGTTGGGATAGGCTCAATCCTTCTAGGGATTAACGTTTTAACAGCTTATACAACCGACAGATATGTATTATTGTTAATTATTCTTACGTTTGTAGGAATATGGTACGGGACGGCCCAGCCAGGAGGAAGTAGCGCAATTATAAAATGGTTTCCTAATAAACACAGGGGACTAGCAATGGGAATTCGTCAAACAGGTATACCTATTGGTGGAGCTTTAGCATCAGCCTTCTTACCTTACTTTTTTTACCGATATGGTTTATCTTCAGCGATTTTGGCGCAAGCAATAATGGCTATTTTAGGTGGTTCAATTTTTCTCATTTTTTACAAAGATCAAACAATGAACAAGAATCCGAAAGAGCAGTACAGATTTATGGAAAAAATAAACAAAATAAAAAACAATTCTGAACTTTATCCCGTATTTTTTATTGGCATTACAATGGTTTCTTTACAACTTATTATCGTAGCCCATTTAATGAGTTACCTTACTAATACATTACAAATAAGCCTAAATCTATCTGGAGTTTTATTAAGTTTATCCTTAGTAGGCGGAATGTTTGGTAGAATCATATTGGCATGGCTCAGTGATACCATATTTAAAGGAAATCGAAGTAGACCTTTACAACTAACCATATGGTTAACGGTAGTAACAATAGTTTGTTTGGTATTTTTCTCAACATCCATCCCTATATGGCTCATCAGTTTATTATGCTTTCTTCTAGGGTTTTTAGGAATAGGCTGGTTTAGTTTATTTATTGTTTTAATATCAGAAAAATCGAACCCAGACTTTATCGGATTAACAGTGAGCTTTGCATTAACTTTGAATCAGATATTTATTGTTATTTCGCCGTCCTTGTTTGGAATTCTAGTCGATTATTTTAAAAGCTATAAAATCCCCTTTTTTTTACTAGCGTTATTCATATTTATTGGGGGTATATGGTTAAGAGTTACAGAACGTAAAAGCTTTAAAAGCCAAGACGTGAGCGTATCTACTAAAAACTGATATGAGTAAAACCCTGGCTATGTGGTACCCGGTTGTTATGGGAAAAAGGAGTATTTTAAAACAGCTCTGGAAGGTAATAGGGATTATTGTTCATACTTTTAGATGTTATTAACCGCAGCTGCCTTCTGGCAGTCTTTTTGTTTGCTTCAGCAAATCCAATTTTCAAACTCTGGGTCGATATTTATAAATGGGACATGGGGGTTGCTGCTATAGACCGCAAAGTAGCAGATAAGTTAAGAGATGATGATGGGGAACACAGGAGCAATGTGCATGCTCCTTATGTTGTTTCTAGAGTCCGTTTCTGTATCGCTCTGTATAAAGAGCCTTGTGAAATACCGGTGCCATCTATAATTTCTTTTACAGAGTATTCCTTACTGTCATACATTCGTAAAGCCAAAGCTACTTTATCCTTGTCAACTTTCGGTCTTCCAAGCTTTTTCCCACGCTTCTTACTTGCTTCCAATCCCTCTTTTACCCGTTCAGCGATGAGATTCCGTTCCAATTCAGCAATAACGCACATCATTTGAAACATAGCCTTTCCCGTTGGCGTTCGTGTATCCATATTCTCTTTCAAAGAAACAAATTGCACTCCCATATCTTCAAACTCTTGAATGATAGTTAAAATATCGATCGTTTTACGACCTAAACGTGAGATACTCTCTACAACAACAATATCATTTGCTCGGATTACATCAATTAAGGTCTGCAGACCTTGACGGTCTCTCACCGTGCCAGTGAATTTCTCCTCAATTATTTTTTCGCAGCCATATTCCTTCAGCATGCTAAGTTGTCTGTCTAAATTTTGATCAGTCGTGGAAACGCGAGCATATCCAATAATCATAAAAGCCTCCTGTGCAATAGTATGATTTTATTGTACAGGAGACCTATTTTTTGTAAAGGTATTTGGTAATATTTTTGGTAATAATTTTTGGTAAACTATAAAGCTAATGAAATTGGATACATACTCCATCGGAGTATGGTGTTACAAAAAATATGGTTTTTGGTAACGCTGCTTACTTATGAGACTTTTAGATTGATTGGAATTCTTTTATTCATATTTAATTTAAATGTACCATAAGGATTTACATGGTTATAGAATAAAGGCGTTAATCCTCTAAAATCTTCAGAAGTCATTCTCTTTAACCAATACCGGTTGTTATTATAAAGAGTCTCTTGAACCATTAAAGTATTGATGTAAACCAAGCAATTTTGAAGTAATTGAAGTGATAATGTAGACACTTCTTGATCATCTATAGAATTAAAACGAATTTCACTGTTTTTTCCATAAAAAATGTAGCTGTTAACGGAGTTCCATTGCTCAACAGTATTTAATCCTTCATGAATTTCTCTACGGACTTCTTCAAAATGTAAATAATCACATAAGAAAATGGTTTTGATTGCTTTTCCCAATTCACATAAAGCTAGATAAGTTGGATGCTTCGTATCCCTTGTAAATCGCTTTAAAATAGCTTCTGCTGATGCTGTTCCTAACCGTAATGCCGTCGCAAACTTAATAATTTGCTCATACTGTTGACGGATGAGATCCCAATTAATAGGTCGACTTAAAACAGGTTGTAAGTAGGAATACTCCTCATTCGTTCCAGCTTCAGGACGATACAATTTTTGAGAGCCAATATTTTTGAAACGTGGCATCAATTTAAAACCAAGTAAATGACAAAAAGCAAAAGCAACGACACTTTGTCCATGCGTGTCTACATAATTTCAGTCTATTTCCATGTTTGTACAATGGCGAAGAACGCCTTCCATCATAGCTGCAACCTCTGAGGATAGGCAGGTTTTGAGCTGAGAGTAAATGCATGCTGACTTTCGATCTGTATGCCAATAAATCATCACCCCATGTCTTTTATAACGGGGATGCCATTCGGTAAGAAGATTTTGATCCCAGGATCCATAGTGCTTCGAATCGGAAGCACAGGCAGTAGTAGCTTCACCCCATACCTCTTTCATTCGATAGGAAATGATTTGATTAGTAACCTCAGCATTAGCTTTTCGTAAATGATCTTTATGAATAAATTTATTACGAATATATTGGAGTTCACGATAACTATCTAGGTTGTTCCCAGCAGAAACAGCTTTTAACCCTGTATTAGTTCCCAATCCGAATAAACATAGAAGAAGTCGGCGTTGAATGGTTTCTTGGTCCAAAATAGACCGGTCTGCAGTAGTTTTAAAGTGCTTGGTAAAGCCAGTAAGAAAATCCGTTTCTTTTAATAAATCTAATAGATTAATATTGGACCAACGGTTCCTGATTTCCTGTTTAATCATAGATAAATGAGGAGGCTCAGGCTGCTTTTCTAACGGGGTAACACGAATCCATCCCTTATTATTTCTACTGGTAATCGCCACTTTATTGTTGCTCTTATCCTCAAATCCCTGGTTCAATAAATGGAGCTTATCTTTCATTA
The DNA here is from genome assembly GCF_042649685.1 of Bacillus songklensis. Lineage (NCBI taxonomy): Bacteria > Bacillati > Bacillota > Bacilli > Caryophanales > Bacillaceae > Bacillus > Bacillus songklensis. The sequence goes on from NZ_JBHRZT010000013.1 coordinate 35,843, forward strand.
GTTGCATAATATCCGAAATAAAAGGCTCTACATCAAGTGGGGCTTTTAGCGCTTGGAAATATTCATTTTTGTTTTCTTCGAAATCTTGAGGTAGATCCTCATCAGGGTTTCGGTATCGGTCAGCACCTTCAATCCAAATTTCTTTACATCGAAGACCCGTACGAAGGGATTGTAAAACAGCAATCTCATAATTGATTCTGTTAACCCTTTCTATCCCTTTGCTATCTGTTTCAATAATAATATCCTTCCACTTAGATTGAATGACTCCTTCAATCGGAACTTCATCGCCAATCGCAAAAAAGCGTAGGCTGCTATCACTGTATTCCTGAATAAGTTGAAGAGCTTCAATAATGGGTTGGTGAGATAAATTATTGGATTTAAAAGTAAGGTTTTTTAAGATGTCACAGAGGGATCTCCTATAGTGACCCCGGTAGGAAGAGTGCATCTTTAAATAAATTTTTTCTTTGTACTCCCGGTTATTTGTCGTCATGTCTTTAATGATGTCTCGAATGGTGGAAGGGTTTACAATAGGATATAAAGTATCTTGAATGATGCCATCTGGATGGTCAACCGTTGCTTTTAATAAGTTAAGAATATATTTATTTTTTCCTTGTACTTTTTCTAACTCTGCCACAGCTTCATTACGGGTTGAATTCTTTGCTTTATTTCCGACCTTCAGAATAATTTCATCTAACAGATCGGCTAAATAATCAATAATTTCAGCTTGACGTTGCCAAAATAAGATAGCAAGTAAGGTGTAACGAATTGGCGCTGGGTGTGCACTTAGTTCTGTTACTGTTTCAGTAGCTGCACGAAGTTGATATTTCTTTATTAATTTCGGAGTCAAGTGATCAAATAAACCATCTGATATGTGAAGATGTCGAATAGCCAATAATTTCTCAACTTCCATATCCATTGTTTTTACACTTGGTTTACGAGGAGAAGAAAGTAGATGTCGAAAAGCTAAAATGTTGCTTTCTTCTACGTCGTAATCCCCCTTATTCGAGGATTCTAATAAAGCATTTAATCGGGAGCATGTCTTAGGAGATAATTGCTGATAGGTTTCCTGATAAAAACGCTTTTCAAAAGTATCGATGGCAGAATCAATCATTCGCTTTAAGCTTCCTGTAGAAGGTGGTGCAACCTTCCACTTACGAAAAAGGCTATATGCTTGGTTTGTTAAATATTCTGTATCATGTGTGCCTGTAACATGTTCTTCTAACCATTGTTCCAAACGTTCATTATCTTTACCAGTAAGTTCTTGAAAACCAAAGAAGTCTCTAATTTGTTTTCTATGGTAGGTGTAATTTCTTTCTTCAGCTCCCCAACGATATTCGTCAAATAGATCAGGACATAGCTTGAGTTGCTTTGCAATATACTCAATAACTGCCCTTGGTATGTCGCTCCTTTTAGTCGGGAATCTAGCATCTTGTTGAAAATACTTTAATAACACGGTAAAACCAAGACGACTCGCACCAGTTTTGTTGCCGATTAATTTACGCTCGACATCAACTAATGTAAAATGTTCCAACAGCTCGTCTTCTGTCCAACTCCTTTTCATGTCTGTCTCTCCCTATATATGTAATATTTTTACCTATCGTTAAGTTTAGGTAAAAATGAACAATAAAAAAAGCCTTATTCGGCGTAAATTTCACGTATTAGTATCTACTTTGCGGTCTAGAGCAGCAACCCTGTGATTAAGCCTATTAAGATAGGAAATAGAATCTCAACACGGTTTTCCATATTTCGTGTCATCATATCTGCAGATGATAAAAATACCTTGTTTTCCCCATTATGATGGAAACAATAAACTCGTGTGTGCTCTAAGAATGTACCTACTATACTTCGAACGTTAATATTCTCGCTTACTCCTTTCACTCCCGGACGTAAACAACAAACCCCTCTTACAATCAAATCGATTTTCACACCGGCATTCGATGCTTCATAGAGTTTCATAATAATCTTTTTGTCTGTCAAGGAATTCATTTTAGCTATAATACGTCCATTCCCGTATTGCTTGTGGTAGAGCATCTCCTCGTTGATTAACTTTAGGAAGGCTTTTCTTATTCCAAAGGGTGATACAGATAGATGATGGTACTTAGGTTTTTCCATATGTCCGCTTAGATAATTAAAAAAGTTCGTGGCATCGAGCCCTATTTGCTGATTGGATGTGATTAATCCCATATCTGTATAAATCCTAGCCGTGGCGTCATTATAATTGCCTGTTCCCAAATGGACAAATCGTTCGATTTGTCCTTTTTTACGGCGTACAACAAGGGTAATTTTGCTATGTGTTTTTAAATGGGTCATACCATAAATAACATGACATCCCGCTTGCTCCAGTTCTTTTGCCCAGTGTACATTGTTTTCTTCATCAAATCGGGCTTTCAACTCCACAAGAACGGTGACCTGTTTTCCCTTCTCTGCGGCACGCTTAAGACTTTGAATGATAGGGGAATTCCCGCTTACACGATAAAGAGTCTGCTTGATGGCCAATACATCCGGATCGTCTGCAGCTTGTGAAATAAAATTAACAACTGGTTCAAATGATTCATAAGGATGATGAAGTAAAACATCCCGTTTAAGGACTGCGGCAAAAATATCTTCCTCTCCCTCTAAATCTTGAGGAGGCTGGGGAATGAATGTTGGTGCAGCTAAGTGCTCATGGGTAGATTGAATAGCTTTACAAAATGAAAAAAGAAATGTTAAATCTAGAGGAGCCTCAACACAATATACATCCTTGCTGTGGACTTCCAGTTCCTCTTTTAAGTAGTCAACCACCTGCTGGTCATAACAATGCTGTTGCACTTCCAATCTAACAGCTGCTCCCCACTTGCGTTTTTTTAGTTCTTCTTCAATTTCTCGTAAAAGGTCCTCTGCCTCGTCTTCATGGATGGTTAAATCTGCATTACGGGTGATTCGAAATGGGGTCACAGATTTTATTTGATAGCCTTTGAATAATTTATAAATGAATTGAGAGATGACCTGTTCTAATAAGACAAAGACCCTCGTTCCATCTTCTGCAGGCAGCTCAATCCAACGGTTCATCACAGCAGGAACTTGAACAATGGCTAGTTTTTCACCTGAAGATAACGGCTCATTTTTTTCTTGCCCCTTTTCTTCAATGACAACTGCCATATTTAATGACTTATTTAACAACATAGGAAAGGGTCGATAAGCATCGATGGCCATAGGAGTTAAAACGGGGAAAATCTGCTCGTCAAAAAACGCTTCTAAAAAAGCTGACGCAGCAGGACTTACTTCTGAAATTGATGCCATTTTCACCTGCTCTTTAGCTAATAGAGGAGTTAATTCATGTAAATACACCTCATCTTGCTTTTTAACAAGAGTATGAGTGATCTCAGAAATAGCACTTAGCTGCTCTTTTGGAGTTAACCCTGCCTTGTTTTCAGGTCTATTAAATCCGGCCTTTACTTGATCCAGTAAACCCGCTACGCGTACCATGAAAAATTCATCTAAATTAGAACTGAAAATAGCTAAAAATTTATATCGTTCCAATAAAGCATTCCGGTCATCCATAGCTTCTTGTAATACTCGCTGATTAAAACCCAACCAACTTAATTCCCGATTATTATAAAAGGAATGGTTATTTAAGTTCGTTTCTAATGTCGCTTTTTTTGTCATTTCCACCATGTATTCATCTCCATCATTAAAATCACGAACTATATATTAATCTTAAGATACCACTCCTTTGTAAATTTTAGATTAAATTTTTGTGAATTTTATTTGAAAAAATGGGATTATTACTGTTTTTAATCTATATACATGACTTTTTCTCCCGAAAGAATAGATACAAGACAACCGAAAAAACCTCTCTTGTTTGCAAGAGAGGTCAGCTTGTAGACAAGGTCTGATTTTCAGATCTTGTCTACAAGCTACAAGACCAATTATTGGTCTTTCAGGCTGTTGACAAAGTCGACAGCCATTTTTTATAGTTACTAAGTTATCAATATATAGTGTTTATTATCAGGGTAAACAACCAAATATGTAGCTAGAAAAGAAACAAAGCCCCTTTTTCTTGAGATAACTTTTTGAAAAAGGGGGTTGTCTACACTCTGCAAGACCAATTATTGGTCTTTTTTGTTATTTCTTTATTACAGGAATGCTATCCTGCCAGATAGTTTAAGTACATTTATTCACAATCTCTTCTATAAATTTTAACATAAATATCTATTTAATTTAAAAATGAGTTCCTCAACAATCTAGCCCTAAACAAAAATAAGCGTATCCTTGTTTGAGAGATACGCTCTATAGCTAAATTGATAGGGAATACATATTTTGATTAATAATTTTGAACTAATTCTAATTTCTCTAGATCAATTATAAATTTTCCATTCATTAAGATATCAAGCCCTATGAGACCATTGATACCCCAATCATCTAAGTTTCCAAAATCCAGCTTCATTTCTGGTATTTCATGCGTACCGAGCTTAATAAAATCAACTGGTTTTCGGAAAGAATATTCTTCACCGCCAATTCCGTACGCACTGACCAAAGGATCTCCATTTTCAAAGTAAATACCTATATCCTCAACAATGTCAGATGAGATAAGAGTATGAGCTGCACCAGTATCAACAACAAGCTTATCTATTATCTTCGTTTTCCCTTTATACGAAATCGTCATTTCTACTTCGAGCAAACGACTCACTAATTCTAACTTCATAATCTCATACCTCTTAAGCCTGTTTGGTTTCTCATTTCAATAACAATTTTTTCGGAACCTGTATGATAAACAATGGTATTACCTTTTGATTTAAGTAACTCTTTTGTAGCTAATTTAGAATCTTCAATTACATTAATTAATGCGACATCCGTTACAACCTTTTTATCATCTTCTAAGTAAAAATCAAGGATATTTAGTTTTACATATTGATCTGGGTATAATTTACGAACCTCTTCCCATTTCATTGTTTATCACTCCTTGTTTTGCATCCTATCATTACCATAGCACATTCCCATTACAACTTAAATGATTGCCTTTGTTAGCATAAGAATATTTAGAGATTGATTTAATTGGAATTCAAAAATATTTACTATAAAAATCATGTCTCAATTTTCCACTTAGCTGGGCATATATTTTTGTGGTCTCACTCTTCTCATGACCAAGTAAGCTTTGGATCACTTCAAGTGGCGCAACGGGTATTAAAGTATACTTCCCTTTCTTTATCACCTTTTCCATGTACAATGACTGAATTCGCTCGAAAATTAATATCATCGCGATTTAATTTTACAACTTCCCCAATACGGCATCCGGTCGAATACATAAACTCAAACAGCGCATTCTCCATCGTTGTATGACAAGCTTCTCTTAGATGTTCTATCTCTAGTTCTGAAAGGAACTTTGGAATTCTTTTACCTAATTTCGGCTCTTTTAATTTAGCAGCAGAATTTTTAGAGATATAGCCTTCTTCATGTGTCCATTTGAATAGTGATTTAATGCAACGAACCCTGTATCCTAAACTAGATGGCTTTAAGTGATCTCCTACCTGTATTAGATATTCTTTTAGTTTCTCAGTAGTAATTTCACTCATGTCAATATCACCAAAAAATCGTAACAAGAGATTATATTGAAAACAATATGTTTTTAATGTAAGTGGTGAATATCCCTCAATTTTTTTTATCTTGTTGATACTTTTTCCACGCTTCTGATAATAACATGACTCTTTCACTCTCCTACTGTTTAAATCCATTAATCTAGATTCTATTATGTTCAAGGAGAGTCTTTTTCATACGCAAGTTATTCAACAATCGCAGACAATAACTAATTACCAAACTATGAGAAACCTTGAAACACAAGAAAAGGACACTTTCTTTACTCAGGAAAAGCGCCCGATTGCTGAAGATCCAAGACTGTTAAAGCTGGCTCGCAATTATTGAACTCTAGCCCCCGTTGAAGATCACTTCCTTTTAATTCATCATATTAGTATCTGTTCTCAGGAATTTACGTAAACCCTAGAGGCAGGGCAAACAGCACTAAGTATTTTCAAGAACAGAAAGTTCTGTACTCTTCTTTTTCAGGTGGGATTTTAATTAGTTTTAGAAGAGAAAATCCTGTAAAATTAATAAAAAAGAGTGCCGAAATCAATATAATTTAGCACCCCCTATAAGATATTATTTTAAGTTTTGTACTCGAAAACAGAAACCGTTATTTTTATGAAGATCACTCTTCTCGAACTAACGCTCCCCATTAGTGAAAATCAATTAACCGGGTAGTCCCCCATGAAATTGAGTTTAAGCCTTAGTTTCAAAAATCAGATCTATAAGTAAACTTTTCCCAAGCAAAAGACTCAATGACTTACAACCTGCTTTTTTCAATTGTTAATCTCTTTTCATATACTGGTTGAAATATTGAGTATTCCCTTATCTACTCGGTTTCGGATAGTAGGAAAACCCCGGGTACTTTACTACTTGAACTTTTTCTTTTCGCAGTGCGTTCATCAACTCCGGACCTACATTTAAGTTCTGCTGTACCAACTCATGAGGTGTAAGCGCCATCCATTGATTCAGCGACACGTCAGCATAGCGATCGGTTCTGAAGATTGCCAGATACCATAGAGATGTGTTACCGATGTTCTGGATGTAATGTCCAAAGGGTTTTGGTACATATCCAACATCACCCGCTCGGTAATCGAAAGTTCGAGCCTGGCCATCGGCCGCGTATACCGTCATTCGCGCGGTCCCTGTCAGGTAATACTGCCACTCATCTGCAAAGTGCCAATGCATTTCCCTCATTGCTCCCGGTTTGACTTCTACCAACGCTGCCGCAGTTGTAACCGAAACGGGAAAGTTGCTGGAATCAACTATGCGCACAGAACCGCCCGGAAAAACCAGCGGCTCCCGCGCAAGCAGCCGATGTGTGAAACTCTTTGGTACGGTACCATAGGGATCTGGTACCTGTTGACTCTCAAGTGAGCCGGGAACCTTTCCCTGAAAAATGTATACCTGTTGTTTCGGGATAGGGGCAAAGGCACTTTCCGGTACACCGAAATTTGCCGACAGTACCTCTTTAGGTGTATGTGCGAAATAATCGGAAATAGAAAAAGTATGGAGATCGGAGAAGCCGCCGTCATCGAACACGAGTAAAAACTCGCAGCCTCCTTCCAGTCCTTGAATCGAGTGTGGAACCCCGGGGGGAAAGAACCATAAATCCCCTTGGCCGACATCGGCGATAAAGTTCCGCCCGTCCTGATCGACTGCAGTGATGCGGGCCTTTCCCCAAATCATGTAGGCCCATTCAGATTCCTTATGCCAATGTAACTCACGAACACCACCCGGTGTTAGTGCCATGTTTACTCCCGCAAGTGTAGTTGCGATCGGCAATTCTCTAGTCGTCACTTGCCGTGACCATCCCCCATGTTTTAACGTCATAGGGGTATCGGAGAATGAAAACTTTAAGTTGGGGATCGTTCCAGCATCGGTCGGCGGTGGAACCAGCAAGTCAGGGTTCTCAATGTCCCGCATGACATCTCTCGGGCCAAGGTCCACAAAACCGGCCCCATCAGCCCTTATCGGTTGCGGGATGGATTCATTGATTCGGGGATCACGCGGATTGTTTTTCATAAAAAATCATCCTCTCTTAATAGCCGCTTAGTCTTTTTTAACCTCAGCGTGTCGCAAAACTCATTTTTATACAAAGATTGTGAATAAAAAAGCCGCCTTCCTTGCACCCTATGATAGACTCTACTCAACCATAGGAAGGAAGAC
>NZ_JBHRZT010000014.1:0-14431 GCF_042649685.1 Bacillus songklensis
AGATGTATTCGTACACTTCAGTGCTATTCAAGGTGATGGCTTCAAATCATTAGACGAAGGTCAAAAAGTTACTTTTGATGTTGAACAAGGTCAACGTGGATCACAGGCTACTAACGTTCGCAAAGCATAATTAAAAGTGATTGTAAAAAAAGACTCCCATGTGGAGTCTTTTTTCATCACTTTTAACTCAGAGGAACGAAACCAAGTTGCTATTACATCTAATATGAATAGATGGGGAATACTGACAGAGTTATCATAGAGACAACTCGACTTTGTTCAGTAACTTAAGGATGGTGGCTTTTTATCAAAAATTGGGATAAAAGACGAAAAAAGAAACGTAACTTTTTAAAGGATTACTTGAAAAACAAGTTAAAAAATTGGAAGCCTGAAACTGATAAAGGACCTGTATCCAATTTTAAACCGTCGGCATAATAAAAAGTCCAGACTAAAGGTCTGGACTTTTTGGAGAAAACAAACTAGTCATTATGTTACAAGGTATAAAACATTTATAACATACAACAGAAGCATAAAGCAAAAATATATGAAGATTAATTTGTGAACAAGCTTAATTTCAGTTACGGAAACGAATAGAACTTCTTTGAATCTCAGTCTAAAGTTTCATGATCACCTTATGGACATCTATAAACTAATGTAACATCATGCTTAAAAAGCTATTTAATGAATTTTTCTATATTTTGAGAGTTCCCAATTTAAATCAAATAATAATTGATCCACCTCTATTATAGTGGTGTCAAATCCATTCCAAAAAACAGATGATAAAATCCCCTCTTTTTTCATGGCTATTAAAAATTCATTCATAAATTGATCTAAAGGGATAGCGATAATTTTACAATCATACATATCTTCTTCCAAGCAACATTGAGCATATTCCTTAAAAGGCCAAACAGGAACTAAGATTGTATCTTCTTCATCTCCAGCCATCTTAATATGATTGCTTTGATCTATTACTATCCAAACCTCCTGAGACTGAATAACCCGTTGAATAAAATATTCGTAACGAGTATTAGCAGGGGCTTTAACAAATTGCTGAAATTCTCTTGTTTCCAACATATCGTTTTCCTCCCCTCTATTCAAAAAATTTAGAATATTATATTCATTATAGCTATACCGGCGAAATATGTATGCAAAAATTTCATTCCTTTTCCCTTTAAAAAAATAGAATAGTATCTTTGATTAAACGATTACCAAATATATGTGTGTCAAGAGTATTTCCGATTGCATGTCATATTCACCCTGGTTAACATAGCAATCGTTAAAGGAAGTTGACGTATCAATCTAAAAATAAAGACATATTAATGAGATCCGCGTATTCACCCTTACTAAGTTTGATTTGTTTCTTTAACCTTCCTTCCTCTTGAAATCCCATCTTTTGATATAAAGCAATAGCTGCATCATTTCCTGAAATAACTTGTAAACAAATCTTCTCAATTTCTTTTGTGCTCTTAGCCCAAGTGATTAAAGCCCGAATCATCCGTTTTCCAATTCCTCGACCACGGTATTTGTCTTGGACTCCTACAGCAAATTCTCCCGTATGTGAATTTCTTATCTTTCCCCCACGTACAAATAGTAAATCTCCAATAATTTCGCCTTGGTCTTCAGCTACTATAATAAGATTCCGTTGTTGATAGATGTCCGCAATCCATTTTTCTTGAGATTCTTTAGTAGCTTTATACTCCTCTAATGTTGTCAGGGTAAAATAGCTGTTTTCTAAAACAGTTCTTGCATGTCCTATAAGCCCTTGTGCATCTTCTAAAGTCGCTTCTCAAATTTGTATGATCCTTAGTCTCCCCTTTTCTATTTTTTCCTAGCTTATTAGAGAAAGTATGACTTCTCAATCCTTTTCTGAAATGAATACTCTATACAAACCCAGTTAATATAATCAATCTTAGAGGAAGTAACAATCAAAAAAATGTTCATAAAAGTATACCTAATATCCCGGACCTATAGACCGAGTAGATCGTCCAGTTCTCGTTGTACCTAATCCGAGTCTTTTATCTGCATATTTACATCGACTTTACGTGTTTCGGTCCCTCCAGATTGAAGATTATCTCTTTTCATTAGCTAAAAGATAGATTCTGGTTTAATATGGAATTATCATAAAACAGGAGAGGAGTACGATATGTCTAACAATGACCCAATACTAGAGTTTTATTTAAATAATAGGTTAATTATGGACGGGCCTTTCTCAGAGTTTATAAAATCAGAGATGGCGAGTGAAAAGGACCTTTCTTTGTCATTAGGAGATAAAGTTACTATTGCGGACTATCCAACGGAAGGAAAGTCACAAAAAGTAAGAGTTATGGAGATCCGTGAAAACTTAAACTCATCATCTGGAGAACCGGATGCTATAAAATATTTTCTTGAACCATATACGGAGAAAAAATAAAACTAAACAAAAGAAATGCATAGTATATTCATCGTTAGTTTACATAATACTGATGTTCGGCAATTAAAAGGCCCTTGAAACTCATAGAATTTCAAGGGCCTTTTAATATACGTGAGAAAATTTAGAATCAAAAGCAAATATTTTATTAATTTATATGTATAAAAGAATGATAGACCGGGCATCATTAAGATACGGACATTACATAAAGGAGGTAAGAAAATGACGAGAGAAAGCAAGAGGTTATCTGATTTTATTTCTACAGGTCGATTTGAATTAAATTCTTACCTTACGTATTTATTTGATCAATGTGATAAGAATGCTCGGAATCAACCCAATCGAAAGATACAATGGTCAAGCAATAGGTTGATCTTAAAAGGAAACTGAAAGGGTAAAAAATAATAGTTTTTGAGGTGAATTAAAAATATTCTTGTTTAAAGAGCGTAACTGAAGGTTTCAATGGTTTACACTTTCAGATGTAAATTCATTGGCTATAAATACCATGGAACTACCAAGCGAAATACTCGAATAGTCTGAAAATAATTAGTATAATAGAAAAAAGGTTAAGGAGTTGGTTTCCTATGGAAAGGAATTTGCTTAATACACCACCACAACCTGAAGTAAACGTTATGGATTCTGAATTTGCTGAAATGGTGTTAAACAAAGCCCTTCGTGATTTCCGAAAAGAGCAAATCCGAAAAGAAATTGACCAGTCATTACAGGATCGGAACAAAGAAAGATTCCTACGGTTAACTGAGGAATTGAAGAATATTTCTTAAAACTATTGTATATATCGAGATGATTTTGAAATGAACTTAACATAATCAAAGTTATAAGGAGTAAGGAAGCCCAATCTTTTAGATATGGGCTTCTTTGTTTGTAAAGGTGTACTTTTTCGAACTGCTATACAGTAAGAAAGATTAAGTAATTGAAATAAAAAGCTAGATAAAACAACGATTAATAAACTCTTTAAAAAATACACTGAGAAGCTAGGAAAAGAGATTACTCCTCATGATCTTCGGCATTTCTTTTGTTCTCACGCCATTAGTAAAAGAATGAGCGTTCACGAAGTTGCGAACCAGGCAGGCTATTCCAATATTCATACAACTTTACTTTATACAAATCCAAGCAAAGACGATTTAATCAATAAAATGAATTTTTTATAGGAGGGACAAAGCGTGAAGCTTGAAACCATGAAAACAATGGCTTTTGATATTAAGGATTTGGTTGTTTTTGATAACGACACAGAGGCAATTATGTATGTAACAAAGGATATTTATTCCGACAGCTATATAATTGCCATTCCAGTAATTACATTCGCTTGGGTTATACGGACGGAACATCCGGAACAGGATTACGATTGGTTATTAAAATCGAATATTGGAATAGGTGATCTAGTGAGAAAAGAAATTTAGTTCAGGCTATAAAAGTAGCCATTTTAGAAATTGAATATGGGGAGATGAATATATGAACGAGATCAGCACAGAATATGCCACTAACGCCTGTAGCCGTCCGTGAGGACCTTTGTATCTCGATTAATCTAGTATAAATAAAATTTTGAATTAAGGCGCTAAAAGGAAGATTATTTCGATTAGAATTTCACGGAAATGAGAATTATAATTAGATTAATCAAGAGAATATTTTTAATATTTTTAATATTAGTATATTTAAACATTGATAGATGAATATTCTCTGAAAAATAAATTAAACACCAACTTATTACCTTAGCACGCTGAATTAATTTTTGTATGCGGTTACATATGGCTGAGGTGTTCGGGTTCGATGCAATTCCTCGTGGATTGATTTTTGTACCACAAAAAGGAGTATCTTCCCGATTACAGGAAATTTTCAACAAAAACCAGCAAAAGAAATCCAAAGAAAAGAGGAGATTTTAGCCATGTTAAGTTCATCACAAGCCCGACTTTTGGAGGGGAGAGTAGCCATCGTAACAGGTTCTTCACAAGGAATTGGGAAAGCAATTGCAATCGGATTAGCGCAAGCAGGTGCCACTGTATTGGTTACGGGAACGAATCCGGGACGTACGAAGAGTGTCGCAGAAGAAGTTGCCCAATTAACAGGCCAGGAAACAGATTACTTTATTGGTGACCTGTCAAAAGATGAAAACGTTACCGCGATGGTTGAAAAAGTCATTCATAAATGGGACAAAATCGACATTCTTGTCAATAATGCCGGCGGCGGTGTGATTCTGCCGTTCCTTGAACAAACACCGGAAACATTAAAAACAACGATCGACCGTAATCTTTGGACCATGCTGTGGTCATGCTACAGAGTATTGCCGTATATGGTGAAACAAAATTACGGCCGGATTATTAATATTGGGGCAGATTCTGTCCGCAATGGTTTATGGGACCATGCAGCCTATAATGCTGCGAAAGGCGGTGTCCATGCCATCGTTTCCGGGTTGGGAAGAGAATTTGCCAAGAATAATATTACCGCGAACGTCATCGCGCCTCCAGCCGTAGAGGGGGAACTGTTAGATGAAATCAGAAAAAGAGATTCGGAATTGGTTGACCGCTATATTAATATCATTCCAAAAGGAAGAGGAGCATATCCGGAAGAAGTGGCCGATGCCGTCGTTTTCCTTGCTTCTGATCATGCGACCTTTATTACCGGCCAAGTGATTAGTGTGAATGGCGGAAGCACGATGCAATAAAGAGAAACTTCAATCAGTGGGGGTCTTACTGCCCGTCAATGCGGGATAAAAATTTTTTCGAGTCATGTGAAACCTCCATCGTCGGGGACTCCACTGATGAGCAGGTTTACGAATAAAAAAATGATTTAGGAGGAAAGTCAATGAGCAAATATGTTCAAGATGATCAACAGAAGTATTTATTCAAAGTGAATCGTAAGGCTTTTATTGATCCGGAGATTTTAGAAATCGAACGCAAAGAAATTTTTGACAAATGTTGGTTATATATCGGGCATGAATCAGAAGTACCGAATAGCGGCGATTTTCATAGAAGAAAAGTAGGCGGGCGTAACCTTTTATTCACCCGCGGCAGTGATGGTGTCATAAGAGCTTTATATAACAGCTGTCCACACCGCGGTGCGCTCGTTTGCCGTGAAGGAAAAGGAAACTCAAAGGTATTCCGCTGCTTCTACCATGCGTGGAGCTTTAATACGCAAGGGGAACTAGTCGGATTGCCTGATAAATCAGGTTTCCCAGAAGACCATAATTGCGATGGCTCTAAAAATATGACAGCTGTAAAACGGCTGGAAAGTTACCGCGGGTTCGTATTTGTTAATTTCGATGACAACGCCATTTCGTTAGAGGATTACTTAGCCGGTGCCAAAGAGTATCTTGATTTGGTGGCAGACCAAACAGAAGTCGGAATGGAAGTTTTGCAAGATTCACAGGAATACAGCGTGCGGGCGAACTGGAAATTACTTTGTGAAAATAGTTTTGACTTATACCACGGAGTACCGACCCATAAAACCTATTTTGATATTGTCGCTACCCGCGGCGGATTAATGGAAAAAGATAGTCTTATGGGCGAAGCACGCGCTTTAGGGAATGGCCATGCCGTAATGGAATATTATGCTCCATGGCCAAGACCAATTGGAAAATGGATTGAAGGTTACGGGGAAGAGGCGAAAGAAATTATCGACAAAATTAATGCTAGGTTAATAGAAAAATTTGGCGAAGAAAGAGCCCACCGAATTTCGAAAAAGAATCGTAACATTTTGATTTTCCCTAACCTGGTGATCAATGATATCATGGCGATTGCGATCAGAACCTTTTATCCGATCGAACCCGATTATATTCAAGTATCGGCCTATGCTTTATCCCCTATAAATGAAACGGACGGCTTTAGGGAAGTACGAAATGACAGCTACTTGGAGTTCTTAGGACCAGGCGGCTTTGCCACTCCGGATGATAATGAAGCACTTGAATTATGCCAGGAAGGCTTCTTAAATAGTAAAGAAGTCGAATGGAATGATGTTTCCAAAGGGATGAACAGGGAGATCTCTCAAGCCACTGATGAAGAACAAATGCGGGCATTTTGGCGTGAATGGGATAAACGGATGACGATTGCGGAAAGCAAAAAAGAAGAAGCTGGGAGGGTTAAGGTATGAAAATAACACGTCAGGAAATTGAGGATTTTTTAATTCATGAGGCGGAACTTCTTGATGAGTTTAAGTTAAAGGAGTGGGCCGCATTATTCGCAAGCAATGGAACGTATGTGATTCCGCCCATCGGAAATCCTGATGCGGATTTTAAAAAATCGCTTTTCTTCGTTCATGATGATCGTGCCCGTTTAGAACAGCGGGCGTTACGATTATTGAAAAAAGAGGCCCATGTGGAATACCCGCACTCAACCACTCTTCACAATGTGACGAATGTAAGAATCGTCAGTAATGAAGAGGATGCCGTAAAGGTGAGATGCAATTTCTCGACCTATCGCACAAAGCGCGAAATGCTCGACAATTATATCGGAGTCCTCGAATACACCTTGGTAAAAGAAAACGAAGAATTAAAGATCCAATCCAAGAAAGTCATCCTTAAACTGGACAGTCTCCGTCCGCACGGAAAAGTAAGCATTATTTTATAAACTAAAAAATGCTTTAAAAAGAGCTCGAAATCACTGAAATATGTGATTAGACTAATTACAATCGTTGAAATGATTTTAGTGGATGTCTAATAAATATAAAAATAATGGGAGGTCATCTAATGATACGCTATAAGAAATTAGGGTATGTTGTCCTTAATGTAACGGATCTCAACAAATCAGTTGAGTTTTACGAAAATATAGCTGGAATGAATTTAGTCGAACAAGTAAATGAAACCGCATACCTAAGATGCAGTAGAGACCATCACAATTTGATCCTTGAACAAAGCTATGAAGCAGGATTGAAAAGAGTTGCTTTTGAACTAGAATCCGCTAAACAATTCGATATTGCTTTCAAACATTTATCGGATAAAGGTTTAAATCCCGTAGAATTGAGCGCAAAAGAAACGCAAAGCTTAGCGCAAGGAAGAACATTGCGATTTAAGGATCCAGTATTAGGTGTAACCTATGAAATGTATATTGAAATGATGCAGCTTGGAACACCTTATACTCCTAAGGATACCCAGATTGAAAGACTAGGACATGTTGTATTTGAAACAAATAAATTTGATGAATTATTTGATTTCTTTGTGAATACACTGAATTTCGCGGTATCTGATTTCTCAGGTAGAGAGGTCGGTTGGGCCTGGTTAAGAGCATTTCCTAACCCGTTACATCATTCCATTGGTATAACCAAAGGCGAAGAAAATAAAATGAATCATTTAGCTTATAACGTGGTCGAAGTGGATGATATTGGGAAGCAATTAGTTAAATTGAAGGATCATCATGTTCCAATTTTATTTGGACCAGGAAGACATCACCCATCTGGAAGTATATTCCTATATTTTGCTGACCCAGACGGTTTATCTATAGAGTATAGCCACGGAATGGAACAATTTCCAGAAGAAGGTCCAAGAGAACCGCGTCGCTTAGAACCTAGTAAAGAAACGCTTGACGAATGGGGAGGATCTCCTGAACCTGACTTTGGTAAATATGGAAAACTGATTGTTGATTATGATATGTCGATTAAGTAATGGTTAAACAATACATTACGATGAACAACTTTTGAGGGGTGAAAATTTTGATGAAAGAAAAGAATTTTCGTGTAGACTTTCACACCCATATTATTCCTGAGGATTTCCCTGATTTGGCAGCAAAATATGGGGATGATCGTTTTCCGATTTTAAAGCATACCTGCAGCTGTGGAGCTGAAATCTATAAGGGCGGCAAGTCATTCCGAGAAGTTGACGAAAATGCCTGGGACCCGCAAAAACGCATTGCTGAAATGGATGCGGAAGGTGTCGATGTCCAAGTTTTATCACCGATTCCCGTTACGTTTACGTATTGGGCAGATGCCGAAAAGTGTTTAGAGCTGTCGAAGGCTCAAAATGATTTTATTGCTTCGGTGGCAGCCCAATATCCTGATCGTTTTGTAGGACTCGGAACGGTGCCGTTGCAGGATGCCGATTTGGCAATTGCGGAAATGGAAAGGGCGGTTAACGAGCTGGGGCTGATCGGAATTGAAATCGGCAGCAACGCAAACGGGAAAAACCTTGATGATCCTGAGATTCAAAGATTTTTAGAAGCCGCGGCAAAAATGGATGTTCCGATTTTAGTCCATCCATGGGCAACAGTCGGTGTAGATAGAATGCCAAAACATAACTTTATGTATTCGATCGGGATGCCGTCCGAAACAGCACTTGCGGCAGGAAGCTTAATCTTCAGCGGCATTCTTGATAAATATCCGAACTTAAAAATCTGCTTTGCCCATGGCGGGGGTTCACTGCCTTATTTATTGCCGAGAATCGATCAAGCCTGGGAAGTATGGCCGCATATCCGTGCAACGAAACAGCCGCCAAGCTATTATGCGAAGAAACTCTATTACGATACGCTCGTTTATGATCCCCGCAATCTCCAATTTATGCTTGAAAAATTTGGCGCCAATCACATTATCATGGGTACAGATTATCCATTCCTGCTGCGCGAAGCTCCGCCGGGAAAAGTAGTCGAAGACCTGGAAAACGTTTCAGATGAGGAAAAGAAGCAGATGCTTGGAGAAAATGCGATCGAGTTTCTGGGGTTAAATAAAGCAAGCTTTATAAAAGAAACGGTATAGATTATGTAATGAAGAACATTCCTATTAGGATGGAATGTTCTTTTTTCTGCAAAAATAACCAATTTACAGATTCAAATCATTTGTATATTCCTTTAAGGTCGTTTCAAAAAAATCTAGAAAGAGAAGGAGCTTTTCTAATTTTGGAGATTCCTTTTTATAAATTCCGGTAAAGCGAAATGTAAGGTTTTCATAATCACCGAACGGGACGTTGCGAAAGTATTTATTCAGGGTAATCATGTCTTTTTGTACTGCCAGTTCCGGAATGATCGTAAAACCCCAGTTATCCCGAATCATGGATTTTAACATTTCAAATCCGCCCACTTCAATCCGTTTTAAATTTTTCACCCCGACTAAAGTTTCGTCGATTTTTTTCCATAAAACCGTTTCGCGCCCATAGCAAATCATCGTTTGATTCCTTAAATCGTCTTTGTTAATTTCAGCTTTTGCGGCTAATGGATGTTCTTTTCCAACAATAAAGACAAGCTTTTCAGGACAAATAAATTTAGACTCGAGATTGGTTAATGGGATTACGTCTCGAACAAGCCCGATATCCACTAATCCGTTCTTAACCATCTCCGCTGTCTTGGCAGAATCCTGAGCTTCGAC
The DNA here is from genome assembly GCF_042649685.1 of Bacillus songklensis. Lineage (NCBI taxonomy): Bacteria > Bacillati > Bacillota > Bacilli > Caryophanales > Bacillaceae > Bacillus > Bacillus songklensis. The sequence goes on from NZ_JBHRZT010000014.1 coordinate 9,698, forward strand.
AATGTCGAATGCAAATTCATTATTTTCACGAACCATCGACAATACTTGCAAAATAATGGAGGCAGAGATTCCTGGTGATAGTCCAATCGTTAAGGTGGGTGTTTTCAAATCTTCAATCGTTTGTTTTGCTTCATTTACATAGCTTAGTATTTTTCGCGCATATGGAAGCAGGGCCGTTCCTTCCTCGGTTAACAGAATTTTTTTTCCATCCCGGTAAAATAATTTACAGCCCAATTCGATTTCTAATTTTTGAATTCTCGCCGTTACCGCCGGCTGCGTTAAATTTAAATGGTCGGCCGTACGCGAATAATTATTTAATTCAAAGACAGTAATAAAGGTTAAAAGTTGCTCATCATCCATTCCAACACCCCCTCCGACTCCTCTTTTAACCCCCTAAAAATCTGAATTTTTTATATCTATAATAGTATCATAAATTAATAATTTTGTAAGGGTTTTCAGTTATACTATAAAAAAACGCTTGGATCCAAGTGTTTTGTAAGCAAAGGAGATGCCGGGGCGGGTACAATTTTATTTCTGCCTCACCGTATAAAAACGGGAATGGGCCGACCAGACTTCGCCGCTTTTCAATTCGATGATGCCTGTTTCTGGGTTCTGGTGTAAATATAATGTGAATTTGAAAAAACTAATAGGATTCCTAACGGAATGCTACTTTATGCTGTTAATCCAAACAGTTCGTGGATACAATTCACTTGATTTTGGACAGACTTCTCCCCTTGGAACGTTTGTCCTTTTTTGATCATGTGCATAGCTTCAATCCCCGCAATAATCCGTTTGGCAGTCCAAAAAGCTTTTAAATTCTAGAAATCTTAGGTTTTTCTACAAAAATACTATGAACCTACAAAAACCCCTTAGAAACCAATCTAAGGGGTTTAAAATCGATTTTAGAGTATAGTTACCATAACGCAGGTTATCAGTAGTCAATCCACCAACGAACCCCGTTAGCAAACCCTATAAGAGGGGATTAAGTTTGTCCTATTCATTTTTTGCTTTCTTCTCATACCAAGGAGTCGTAGGTCTTGTAGCAGGATGCTCATATTGCTTCGGATACTGTTTCCTCTCATCTTAGCATTTGTTAACTCTCAAACACTAATCCTGCTCTCAAATGATTAACACCAAATTCAAGATACGCCTTTAAACAGGTCAACATATAAACCCACCCTTCTTTTTGCCCAATCAATTTACTTATTCCTATATCGTTTTTTCCCAACCATTTTCAACAACTTGAATAAGTGTCGTGTTAATATCCAACTCTTTCAGCGTAATCATAACAACAGTTTCTTCCCCAGTCGCAGACCACAGGTACACGATTTTTTTATTTACCTCGCATTCCAATACTTTTATATCCAGTTGAGCATCGTATTCATCATATCTCAATGTAACCGTCTTGCCTGGTTCCAATCTTCCAGATCCTGATGAAAACCAATAATTGGACATTTTCGCTGGATCTACGATAGCTTCGTATACTTCATTTACTGGCTTGAATATTTTCATTTGTGTTTTTACTTGAAGGTCTTTCATAGGAAATCAATTCCTCGTTTTAAATGTTTTCTAAAAGGATTCCACCTAGTCATTCTAAATTATCACATAAATAAAAAGAAAATTAGTTATTCAGCTCTATCCTGCCCTTTCGTATTAACTTATGTGTGTAGTAATTTGTTATCTTCTTCAATCAAACTCCCGTTCAATAAGAAAAGTATTTCTGTTGTAACAATAACCCCGATCGTTCAAAGGAAAGAGAAGTTTTTTTCTAATCTAAACAACTGTGTGTATTGGAAACATTGCATAAAGGTACATAGAATATTAAGCTTTTCTAAAATGATTGTTAATTATAACCATTATCTCTTGGCTAATGGTATATTGCTTTTGAAAGATCTTTCTGGGGGGATTAGGGCATGTTTAGAAATGTAAAAGGTGTGAAAATTCGTGAGTATGATAAAACAGTAAGTAAAGACAATTTCTCCGACAAGATGTTTGAGATTGAATATAGAGATAATGAATATTTGCACCAAATGATTTTTCTTGATTTCTTAAATATTAATGTAAAAGACTTAGGACATAGTGGATCAGTCTACTTTCCAAGGCTATGAATATTGGACTCGTAAATGTTTTCAGCTTGAAAATCTGATTCGGGAGCGAATTGGCTATATCCCGAAACGGTTAACCGAATCGTACCTTCAAACCAGAGCATCTAAAATGATTCAATCTACTAAGAAAAATATGATCATTAAGCAAGCTCAAAAAACGGATCAGTAACCATTTATATGGAAGAGAATTATCAACTTTTCTCTCTTTTAGCTGCGTTTAATCTTGCTTTTTCGTTTAACTCATGAAGATTTCGATTAAGGGCCTCAAAATCTCCAGCATCTATCGTTGTGAAATTATTGGTTGTATATGGGATGACAGAGTCTTCACTAATTAAATAAACATAGGTTGAAAGGAGTAACCTAATTTCATCTGTATTCTTTTCAAAATCAAAAGTCTGGTCGATATGTGTAAGAATCAATTCAATGGTTTCATGGTTCAAATCGTCTCTGAGTATGGGCAATACCTTCTTTAATCTGTGTTTCTCGTCGTCTAGAGAATTCCTATTAAGACGGATCGTGATATACATTCGTTTATCCCCCATTCTTTTGTCCCTCTAGGGCTATTATATAGAAAAAAACTGTCTATAGAGACAAGCTTAAATGCGTTATGATGATCTTTATAAAAAGGCATTTCACAAAAAGAGGGAAATTCATTATGTTGAAAAAGTCGTCTTTTAGATGTCAATTACCATCTTTTACATGCAAAAAATAGATTCGTGGATGTTGAATTCTACGAAATTACGATGTAATATAATTTATGTCATCAACAAACGACATGAAACGAATTGAATACTTATCCTACGATGTACGTCATGCCCTATTTGTTTTGAACCGTACTGTTTGATCGGGATTCCTACATCTGGTGACGGATGCCATGCCTGTTTGCGAAACAGGATCGCAGGAACGTCAGCATGCGGAAACCCACCTGCGAGATCGCGGGTTCACAAAACAGATTGGGAGGACGGCATAGGTGGGAATAACTTGATTATACATACCGTGCTAGACGGGGAGATGGCGGTGCCCTGTAACCCGCAATCCGCCTTAGCGGGGTTGAATTCCCACCCGAGGTATGATTCAGGTAAGATCTGCCTTGTGCAAGTGGTGTTGACAACCGGGTCCTGCGCAACAGAAACCCATGAACCTGGTCAGGTCCGGAAGGAAGCAGCCATAAGTGGATCCTTCTGTGTGCCGCAGACAAGCCTGGTCGAGCTAACTGCACAAGTAACGCTTAGCTGGTCATATCAACGGCGGGTGCACGGTGTTTTGAATAACTTATCTCAAATTGTTAGAATATGTATTACATGCTTATCAGGTTGGGAAGAACCATGGAGGAATACCCAAGTCTGGCTGAAGGGATCGGTTTCGAAAACCGACAGGGGTGTCAAAGCCCGCGGGGGTTCGAATCCCTCTTCCTCCGCCATAACATTTATATTATCGCGGGGTGGAGCAGTCTGGCAGCTCGTCGGGCTCATAACCCGAAGGTCACAGGTTCAAATCCTGTCCCCGCAACCAAGCAAGGTGGTCCCGTGGTGTAGTGGTTAAGATACCGCTCTTTCACGGTGATAGTTTGCTGATAGCTACCTTTTCTATAAGCTAAAGAATAACGTTCCATTTGAGATGACTTGTTATAGTTTTCTCTGTTTTCATTTTTTAATACAACAAAAATTCGTAGATGTTGACTTCTGTGAAGTTATAGAGTGAAATATTTTTTGTCACCAGCCAAACAATAAGAGTAGCTTAACGGTTATCTAAAAAATGAATTATCATTATATGGAGGATTAGCTCAACTGGGAGAGCACCTGCCTTACAAGCAGGGGGTCAGCGGTTCGATCCCGCTAGGCTCCACCATTATAAATACTGTAAAAATATATACGGCGACGTAGAGGACGTAGCTCAGCTGGATAGAGCGTACGGTTCATACCCGTGAGGTTATGGGTTCGATTCCCATCAATCGCCCTTTTTACTATTTTATGCAAGTTTATACAAAACCGGAGAGAATCGCGCAGATTTCGATCTGTGAGGAAAGTCCGTGCTCGCACAGACTGAGATGTCTGTAGTGTTCGTGCCTGACGAAACCATAAGTCAGGGCAGCTTGATTTAATATCGGGCTGACGGCAGGGAAAGCACCTAAGTCCGTTGGATATGGTGTGAATACCTTGAAAGTGCCACAGTGACGGAGCTTCAAGGGAAACTTTGAAGGTGGAACGAGGTAAACCCCACGAGCGAGAAACCCAAACAATGGTAGGGGAAGTGTCTTGAGGGAATAAAACCGATATAGACACCATCGCTTTCATGCGGTGAGATAGATGATTCTCCACTTTGTACGAGAAGTGTGCTTCGTTTACAGTACATGGTGAACAAAACGCGGCTTATGAGGTTTTGTATACTCAATAAAATAGTAAATATCTAACAAGTAAATGTGGTTGTTATTATTGGGCTATAACCAAGCGGTAAGGCAACGGACTTTGACTCCGTCATGCGTTGATTCGAATCCAGCTAGCCCAGCCATTCATGAGTCATCATTTTAAACATGCGGGTGTGGCGGAATTGGCAGACGCACCAGACTTAGGATCTGGCGCCGCAAGGCGTGGGGGTTCGACTCCCTTCACCCGCATTGTAAAAACGCGGA
>NZ_JBHRZT010000015.1:0-1635 GCF_042649685.1 Bacillus songklensis
GTCCTGAGCCAGGATCAAACTCTCCGAAGAAATGTTTGATTGCTCATAATAAAAAGAATTAACGTTGACGTTTGTTCGTTTGTTCAGTTTTCAAAGTTCAATTTCTAACGACAGAAGTTAATTTTATCATTAACAATCAATCTTGTCAATAATATTTTTAACTCACTGTTGAACACTCTGACGATTATAATAGATAATTTATCAGAAGTCAACTTCTACGAAAAAATTTTTTTAAGTTCTTGAATTGAAGAATCAAGTTCAAACTTACTATTTCGTCTCAGTGGCAATATTTATATTACAACATAACTTCGCAGAAGTCAAATTCCACGAAGTTGGTATTTTTTTGTAAAATTTCTTAATGACCCGTACGGGATTCGAACCCGTGTTACCGCCGTGAAAGGGCGGTGTCTTAACCACTTGACCAACGGGCCATTTAAATAAAATTACTTAAATGGCGGAGAGCAAGGGATTTGAACCCTTGAGACAGTGTTAACCGCCTACACGATTTCCAATCGTGCTCCTTCGACCACTCGGACAGCTCTCCAAATGGCTCCACAGGCAGGATTCGAACCTGCGACCGATCGGTTAACAGCCGATTGCTCTACCACTGAGCTACTGTGGAATATGGTGGGCCTAAATGGACTTGAACCATCGACCTCACGCTTATCAGGCGTGCGCTCTAACCAGCTGAGCTATAGGCCCGTAATGGAGCGGGTAATGAGAATCGAACTCACGACATCAGCTTGGAAGGCTGAGGTTTTACCACTAAACTACACCCGCAAATTTCACTTTATGGGGCGATTGATGGGAATCGAACCCACGAATGCCAGAGCCACAATCTGGTGCGTTAACCACTTCGCCACAACCGCCATGGTGGAGGGGGACGGATTCGAACCGCCGAACCCTGAGGGAGCGGATTTACAGTCCGCCGCGTTTAGCCACTTCGCTACCCCTCCATTATTCGAATGGTGCCGGCGAGAGGACTTGAACCCCCAACCTACTGATTACAAGTCAGTTGCTCTACCAATTGAGCTACACCGGCATTTAAAAATGGCGGTCCCGACGGGACTCGAACCCGCGATCTCCTGCGTGACAGGCAGGCATGTTAACCACTACACCACGGGACCACCTTGTTTGGTTGCGGGGACAGGATTCGAACCTGCGACCTTCGGGTTATGAGCCCGACGAGCTACCAGACTGCTCCACCCCGCGATAATGAGAATAAATATGGCGGAGGAAGAGGGATTCGAACCCCCGCGGGCTTTGACACCCCTGTCGGTTTTCAAGACCGATCCCTTCAGCCAGACTTGGGTATTCCTCCACGCTTCACATTCAATGATGGACCTTGTAGGACTCGAACCTACGACCGGACGGTTATGAGCCGTCTGCTCTAACCAGCTGAGCTAAAGGTCCTCTCATTTTCTCGATATATATAGTAGCGGCGGAGGGAATCGAACCCACGACCTCACGGGTATGAACCGTACGCTCTAGCCAGCTGAGCTACGCCGCCATATATGTTTTTATCATATTTGTAGTGGTGGAGCCTAGCGGGATCGAACCGCTGACCTCCTGCGTGCAAAGCAGGCGCTCTCCCAGCTGAGCTAAGGCCCCATGATTATTTAATGAATGGTCGGG
>NZ_JBHRZT010000016.1:0-21967 GCF_042649685.1 Bacillus songklensis
TCTTTCATGATGAATTCAAGCTTTTCTTGAACAAAATCTTTTATCATATTTTCCAGTTGATTTGCGAAGTCTGAGTTGAGTATACTGTTACTCATGAGGTGGGGTATCTCCTTTCAGTTTTGTTTAGGCGCAAATCTGAGAATACCCTGCCTCTTTCTTTTTATCTAGTAGAAAAATTTGCTTACACAAAATAATTTACTTCATCTTTACGAACGTTTTTAACTTCATAATTAAATTAATCTGCTCTGTCATAACTATATTTTTTATCATAAGTTTATCCTTGCAAATCTAAGTTTTCTCCTTTTGTATCAATTAGAGAGACTGCTTGAATAATTTCTTCTAAGAATTCTCCTTTTACCTTTCGTTTTGTCCATCTGCACTGTTAGCATTGAGTTGACGGTAAGTATATCACTCCTGCTAATTTATCTTTAATCTCAACAGAATAATGATTTTCTTGTTTATTCATAATAGTGCCCTCCTTCGCTTAAATCTGCTTTGTTAGAATTCGGTCGATTAAACCATATTCTTTTGCAGAATCGGCATCCAGAAAATAATCACGATCTGTATCCCTTTCAATTTCTTTTACCGTTTTTCCTGTATGGTGGGCCAATAGCTTATTTAGTTGATTTCTCTTTCTTAGTATTCTTTTAGCACTAATATCAATATCAGTTGCTTGCCCCTTAGCCCCACCTAATGGTTGATGAATCATAATTTCACTATTGGGAAGGGAAAACCGTTTTCCTTGTTTACCACCAGCAAGTAAAAAAGCACCCATTGATGCAGCTATCCCAATGCACAATGTACTTACATCAGGACGAACTTGTTGCATGGTATCATAAATTCCCATTCCATCTGTGATCGATCCTCCTGGTGAATTAATGTAAATAATAATATCCTTTTTGTCGTCCTCAGCTTGCAGGAACAATAATTGTGCTATGATACTACATGCAGTTCGGTTATTAATTTCTCCATTTAGCCAGATAATACGATCCTGTAAGAACCGTGAATAGATATCATAAGCTCGCTCCCCTGTTCTTGTTTGTTCAAATACATATGGGACAAAGTCCATTCCATTCCCTCCATTTTCTGAAATCTAATTATTTTTATGTGAAAATTGGTTTACAACGGTAGCCACTTCATGATCAACTATGACTACTAATATATGCTTACCCTTTATTTTTAAGGATTTTTAAAATTGAGGCCTTAATAACAAAATGGTCATTTATGCTTTATATTACATTTTTGCAACTACATAATTAATTCTAAATTAACCACGCCATGTTCGTTGAACAAGTTGGATATCTTCATATTATCTTCATATGTTTCACCCCAATAAAAAAAGCACCCGATTATTCGGATGCATATTTAATGATTCCATGTAAATAAACGGAGTATTCTCGTTGTACACACTCTCTTAATTTGATTTTTCCTTCCCTTTCTAATTCCGTAACCAATTCTTCAATCTTATTTTCGTCTTCTTTAGTAGCCTTAGGAACTTCTATTGAAAAAAAATTACCTCGACTGGCATTCTGAAAATTTTTTAAAAGTTTATCTTTATTCATTGGGTCATCCCCTTTATCTACAATGGGTTTCATCTTTGCCATTATTAATTTCGTCCTTATTAAACCATAATGGATCTTTGTCATCAACATCGCCTTTATAGTTGATTATTATTTCTTCTCCTGCTTTTATATCTGTGTAAGCATAGAAGTCAAACGTGTAGTTCGCAAAGTTAATATCATAAGTGGCATTAGGCTTATACGAATGGTTAAACAGCATACCATATGCTAAAACAATCGCAGTGTGGTTTTTACCATACTCAAACACATAATCAGCAAGTATTGTTTTTTCTATAAAAACATGCTCCTTATTAGGGTAAGGAATGACCGGCGCCTCGTGTATAAGTTCCCCTTTTACTATATCACGTGTCGCGAATACCCCTCTATTGAACTCCCCATTGCTGAGTGTGGAAGTCTTTATTTCAATCATGTCAGTCACCTACGCATTCTTTTCTATGAAGCCCCTTATCTTCCTAAGTTTTCCAGTTGATAAGGATGAAAGCAACTGTTTTAACTCACCAATTCAAGAATCTGTGTTTATTAAGAGCACCTTTGCGCTTGGGAAAGATAAAAGATCATTAATAAAAAGGATCCTAAGACAAGCTTACAGTGGGGAGGAAAAGAAGACACAGTTATTGAATTGAAAGTAAGATAGCAAGGAAAAGAAGAAATAATTAAATTCAGTTACAACAAGTAATTATTTATAAGGGTGCTTGGACTTTATAAAGAAAGTAGTCCGATTATAGAAATAGTATTAACTGAATACCATATAAAGTTCTGTTTGATTTGAATATGAATATTAGTTAAAGATACGTTAGTTATATTCCTTTCAGTGATCAAATAAAGCGATTAAATAACAGGGGGAACAATTTATATGGATAATGTATTAAAAGTATCATCAAAATCAAATCCAAAGTCAGTTGCAGGTGCAATTGCAAGTGTATTCAGAGAAAGAGGTAATATAGAAATTCAAGCGATTGGAGCTGGTGCTTTAAATCAAGCGATTAAAGCCGTTGCGATTGCAAGAGGATTCGTAGCCCCTAGCGGTGTTGATCTCGTTTTTGTTCCTGCATTTGTAGATATTTTAATCAATGATGAAAAAAGAACAGCGATCAAATTAATTTTAGGTCCTAGAAAAAAGAGATAGATTTGCGTTGAAACGACCAATATAAGAATTATTTGAAAAACATTCCCCTATTTGTAAACAATAGGGAATCAATTGTGGAGTGCATGTAATTTGCTCCTCTTCTTGATTTATTAAGCTATAGGAGCAGTAATGTTCAAATAGAATCTGTGTGAATGTCAGAACTCATGGGTTAGTTGTTTATTTCATTTTGCTTATTGGCACTTCGAAGAAGAAATCCTCAAAAAAGAAAGAAGTTGAAGTAAAATGTACAATGAATGATTTAAGATCTTTCTCTTGTTGAACTAAAGATGGTGTTAGTTGAATAAAATCAAACAGAAAGTACCTATCTGAATTTGAATGCAACATACTCACCTTGTATCTCTCATAGAATACAAGGCTTTTTTGATTGCTGTAAGACCAACTATGGTAGCTATAATCATTACTTTGAATTATGCTTTGCGAACGTTAGCAGCTTGTGCTCCACGTTGACCTTGTTCAATATCAAAAGTAACTTTTTGACCTTCGTCTAATGATTTGAAGCCTTCGCCTTGAATAGCACTGAAATGTACGAATACATCTTCTCCGCCTTCGCTTTCGATAAACCCGAAACCTTTGTCTGCATTAAACCATTTTACTGTACCTTGTGCCATAATGTTTCCTCCTGTTGTGGAATATTCCACAATTGTATTACTACCCTTGCCCAAACATAATATTTCAAGACGAAACCTTCTTTTTAAGACAGTTCTACTATCCATCCTATACCGAACAAAAATAATTACCTTCATTATAACAGATTCACAAAGCCAATAGCAATTAACAGAAAAGGTAGATTATTAATGATCTTTTGCTTGTTAAGGTATAATAGATGGAAGGAGTAGTGATGTTGTCATGTTTTATCGTAAAAAAAATGAAGAACTATTACCTAAAGAACAAACAGAGGTTTGGGAATGTGAATCAGAAGATTGTATTGGTTGGATGAGAAAAGATTTCTCTTATGAGAATCATCAAAATTGCCCTTTATGCGGTCATAAAATGAGTGATGGAGAACGTCTTTTAGAAAAGTTACCGCCTAACTCCCATCGAAACTGATTTATATCCAAGGCTTAGCTTATATAACGATCTAATCTTTAATTGTAGGTATGTCTATAAAGTGATCATGAAACTTTCAATTTAGATTTTAAAAAGTCCTATCTGTTTCTTTAACTAAAAACAAGATCATTACAAATTAATGTTTATTTATCTTTGCTATCTGCTTCAGCCATACCTTATAAATATTCTAATCAAACGCAACCATGTTATAGAACAAAAGCTCGGACTATTTTAGCTTCCTGTAAGGTTCATTATAATATGAACTAAAAAATTGAATGAAGTATATAATTAAACTGAAGAAGAGGTAAAAACAGAAATGAACCCAAAAGGACCAGTAGGAACTGAAGATTTTATTTCACTTGAACAGATTATTGTAACGGAAAATTTTTTAAATTCAAGACCTAATCCTGAAAAAATACAGAAAGTTGTAAACTATTTAAAACGAACAGGCAATTTAGATGAGCCCATTACAGTTAATCGAGATACAAAGATTCTCACAGATGGTTACACACGCTATATTGTGGCTGAAAGGGTAAAAATGAATCTAATCCCTGTTGCGTACGAAAAATGATCAGGGAAAGCCTATATAGGCTTATAGAGGAATGGCTATTTTTCATCTAGGCGTTTACCTTTTTCAGAAAACGGACAAATTAATTAACCGATCCTGTATATCTAATAAAATAAAAAAATAATTTTCTCATTAAAAAAGGCTGCTGCTCAGTGGAAGTGATGGCCTTTTGCATTTAGGGATACGTCCATTTTTATAGGAAAAAATCCCCTTATAGAAGAGGATTGATTTTCGTTATGCTTTCACGGTATGTTCACTAATTCTGTCTCAAACTGCTCTAAAGACAGAATGTATATTGTACTCTGGAATGTTACGGATTTTTCGTTTTTTGCCTCCAAGCATTCCTTTCATTTGTAGATACAAGATGCCGTTATTCATTACGGATGGACCCGTAAAGACATCAAAGTCTACATCTTTAATGTCTTTATACCCCACAATTTCTGTGTCTGCTCCACCGAACAATCCGCCTTTCATAGTAATACAAATGAGATTATGTTCAGCCACAACAATAAAACCTGTTTTCGTTAGCTTAGGATCTGCTATATTAAACGAATAAATCTTTTCATCTTTTTTTATCACTTTCTTTAGAGCTTTAAATGCAACCTCATAGTATGTACGCTCGGTTTTCGGAAACTCTTGCAAAATTTTTCCATTTCCTCTACTCTTACAGGGAACTCTAATACTCCAAACTGTTCATTTAACTTCGTAAACCTAGTATTCATCCGTCCCACCCCTTTTCATTTATGAAAAAAGTTCCATATATGAAAAATATATCAGACTCAAATGGAAATTTTTAAAAAATTAAAATAATTTATATTTTTGTTAGCTGCTTCAAGTAAAACAGAAAAAAGAGCAGTTGGCTAAACTAACTACTCTTTAATCAAGGTCCCTATTCTGTTGTGATGACGCTTTATGGTTAGACGCAGGTCCTTTTCCAAGTTTTGGTTTCCAATTTCCCAACTTGTTTTTCAAGTAATCCTTTAAAAAGTCACGTTTCTTTTTTCGCCTTTTATCACGGTTTTTCACGAAAAAGTCACCACCCTTACGTTACCGAATAGAGCCGGTTTACCTTTATTATAACTTTGTCAGCAGTTTTAACTATCCTTCTCCATTCCCATAATAGTTTCTCATAGATACATTTATTTAAAACTAAAGTATGAGTGGATTTTGGATATGTAACAGCCATTGAATTCTACGAAATGTAACGCTGTTTGATTGCCACTAATTAGTGTTATGTTAACTAATTTTGTATAGAGTATACATTCAAAAGGGGGACTTATTCTCCATAGCTTTGAATCATATTCGCGATATGAGTATAAGCACCACCTGCTCGTAGAGCAGCTGCTACTAGAATAGCCTCCGAAATCTCTTCTTTTGTTGTTCCTGCTCTTTGAGCAGATTTTGTATGAACGTCAATGCAGTATGGACATTCCGTAGTATGGGCTACAGCAACAGCTATTAACTCTTTTAGCTTTGCACTCAATTTTCCTTCTTTGGTCGCTGCTGTGCTAAAATTGTTAAATGCGCTAAAACCATCAGGGGCCCATTGTTTCAAATTGGCTAATTTTTTAAGGTTGGAACGGCGATAAAGGGTGTCATCTGCTTCTTGATCCAAAGCATTTTGCATATGAGTACTATGAGTAATTGCCCCTCCAGCCTCAAGAGCAGCTGTTACAAAAGCTGCTTCTACCAACTCTTCAAGGGAAGCACCTGCTGCTTTTGCATTACAGGTATGCACATCAATACAATAAGGACATTCAGTAGCGTGTGCCACAGCGACCGCAATGATTTCTTTCTCTTTCTTTGTAAGCACACCTTCTTCCATCACGGTACTGCTAAATTTTTGAAAAGCTTGTTGTTGTTCAGGAGCTAATTCTCCCAGCTTAGCAAGATGACGTAAGTTTTCCTTTTGATATAAGTTGTTTGCCATAATTCTTCTTCCTTTCTTTAATAAGCTTAGAGTTAGTTTCCCCGATTCTCTTCCATTACAGCGTAATAATTTGATAATCTTCTGCGATTAGATTTGCTATACTTGCATGACCTTCGTAGTCATTCGCTGAGTCAATACTTGCATTTTGAATGTCTTCTTTTACTCCGAAAGCCTCAGTGCAATATTCACAAGCCTCGATCACATCTAAAGCCTTGGCTTTTTGTATAACAGGTTCATTGGATAGCTTGTGTCTTCAAAATGACAACACTGAATGTTATTGTTGTATGGAGTGAAACAGAGTGAACGATTTACTCTGTTTCACTTTTTTCGTTTATTTCTTGATATTTCTGCTGTAAATATGTAGATTGTCGGGTTATTTAGAAGAAATAGATCGATACAATCGCTTAATCGTTTCAATATGTAATGCTTCATGGTAAAAGCTAAATAAAAATGTTTCACCAACTGTGTAAAACGTAATGCCTCCTCGGTTTGTAAATGGAGTTGGCAGTTTTTCATTCAAACGTCCTTGAAGAAAGTTTTTTATTCTCGTTTTTTGTTCCGTCAAGATCACGGCAATCTCTGTAAATGATGGCGGCGTTCCTTCCCATTCTGCCGGTTTCGTTCCGGCGGCGAAAAACTGCTCGTAATCTTTCGGAATGCCCATCTCTTCACCTAAAAGTCCAAAGACGAGCTTTTCCTGTACGAATGCAATGTGACCGAAGTTCCAGCGAATATTGTTGTTAAAACCTTTTGGAATGATATCCGAAATCTCTTCTGGAATTTTTTTTATCGTTTGCTCAGTTATTCCGCGCACTGTCTCCATATGTTGAATAATGGTTTGTTCCAAGAAAAAACCCTCCCCCTTTTTAAATAATCCCCCTATAACCATTTCTTGGTCTTCACGTTCTTTTCCTTTCAATCGGCATATTTTTATTTATATCCCATTTCTGGTTTCGGTGCGAAAATAAAAGCAGAGACTAAAAAACATAAATCCCTTGGTTCTAGTGCAAAAACTACTCACTAGAAACATAGATTCCCTGTTTCCTCTAAATGGATTCTTTATGAAGCTAGTCTAAACAAGCGATATATAATTTGTTTTTGATTTTGAGCAGACTTCACCTTGATGGGCCTGTCCTTTTTTATGCAACTGTCAGGCTTCTTTAGATAATGAAAACGGATTTATCAACGATGTTGTATAAAAACGGACAAGTTAAACCCCCTTGGCCAACGCCAAGGGGGCTTATTTATACTCATCTTCTCAAACAATCATTATACCGACTGACATTCGTTTATATATAGGAAACCATTCTTGTACTCTGTTTTTTTAATTGGTTCCGTTCACGTGATGCGTGCTTTATACGAATTCTCTTACATTACAACGTAATAATTTCATAATCTTCGGAGATTAGTTTTGCTATACTTGGGTGACCTTCGTAGTCATTTGCTGTAGAAATGCTGGCTTTTTGAACATCTTCCGTTGCCCCAAAAGCTCCAGCACAATATTCACAGGCCTCAATGATACCAAAAGCCTTCACTTTTTTGTATAACGGGTTCATTGGATGGTTTGTGTCTTCAAAACGACCAATCCATTGCGTCCCTTCACCATCGAATATTAATCTCACTTTTCCGCCGGTAGCGTGGATTTCTTCTGAATACAACAATCCATGGACGGCTCTTCCTAGTTCCTTTTCACTTGCGTGTACAAATATAGCTACTTTTTTCATCTTCATCTCTCCTTTGTGTTGATGGCTTCATTATAGTCTGGTTTAAATAGCAATTCTGTAATCCAGTTCCTTTAATAAATGTGAACTAGCATACATTATGATGACCAATCATTAAGTTAGTCATGCATATCCTCTCCATGATAAAGTAAGAATAAACATATCATCCGGAGGTTGGCTCATGATTAATAAACTGTGGTATTTGTCTCAAATTAAATTGTTTGACAAGGTCTCTCCAGAAGATATGGAAGAGATTAATAAAGGGACGCACCATGCCAAAATACGAAGAAATACGATTATCCAATCGCCTGAAATGGTTCGGGATGGACTTTATTTTGTGAAGGAAGGAGCTTTGCGTCTGTATATTGTCAATTCGGAGGGGAAACAGTTTACGGTCGGTATTTTAGGAAAAGGGAGTACGTTTGGTGAGATCGATTCTTTCTCTTTAGGTACCCATGGCGTTTATATTGAAACGATGGAAGATACACTGCTCTGCTCCATTGGTCGTGAACAGTTTGAGAAATTCATATCGACCCGCCCACATATCATGAAACGGGTGATGAGGATCTTGAGCGATCAATTGCAAGAAAAGAACAGCATGCTGGAGAAGATGGCTTTAGGTACCGTCAAAGAAAAACTTCTCTTTCTATTACTGAATCTTTCCGAAGAATTTGGCGTGCTGAAGGATAACTTTCATCGAATAGATCTTCCTCTGACTCATCAAGAAATCGGTAACATGATAGGTGCTACTCGTGAATCGGTAACCTCAACTATCAATGAACTAGTAAAGGAAGGATTGATTCGAACGGGGCGCAAAAGCATTTCTATTCATCGTGAGTTGGCAAAAGAACAACTTTTTGACTAAGGAAAGGCAACCCTGAGCACTTCTTCAGGGTTTTTTTATTCGCTGTGAATGTGAACTATATTACAGTCATGGTTGCTTTGATCCTGTAAACTGAAAGTGTTCAGTAGAGAACAAAACAATAGACAGGTGGTTTTTCTCATGAAAATAACCCTGTATGTCAGTGACCATTGCGAGTCATGTGAACAGGTATTGCACTATTTCAAAGAAAAAGATTTTCCATATGAAGTCATCAATGTTACTTACGATCAACTGATGTTTGACCGAATGCTAAGCGAGGGGGGCATTGCAACGCCTTTTATCGTGTTGGATGGACAAGTTTTTCATGTGTTTGACCGGGATAAAATTGAGGCTTTTCTAAACACGTCAAAAGATGTGTAAATAATGAAGGCGGCTGAAAATCGTGTCCATCAGACAACTCCATACTATGGGAGACTTGCATCATTTCATCGACCAGGAAAAACTCTGCTTTTTTAGCAGATGTTTTTTTATATGAGAAGATGATTAGCTCTATATTATTAATCCAAATATATTTGAATCATAATTTTTTA
The DNA here is from genome assembly GCF_042649685.1 of Bacillus songklensis. NCBI lineage: Bacteria > Bacillati > Bacillota > Bacilli > Caryophanales > Bacillaceae > Bacillus > Bacillus songklensis. The sequence continues at coordinate 9,407 of NZ_JBHRZT010000016.1, forward strand.
AGGGAGGATTATTGATGAATCAATTAATGGAAGAGTTGAAACAGCAAAAAGAAGGATTTTTGCAAAAAGCTCCGCAAGAAGTGATCGATAAAATGAATCAAGCAACTGCTGAGCTGTTGGAATCAGGAGTTGCAACAGGGTTAAAAGAAGGAGAGAAAGCCCCTGATTTTGTTTTGCAAGATGCACTAGGTAATGACGTCCAACTTTATGAAGAGTTAAAAAAGGGACCAGTTGTCTTAACATTTTATCGCGGTGAATGGTGCCCTTATTGCAATCTTGAATTAAGAGCTTACCAACGAGTGCTTGATCAAATCCAGGAGGCTGGAGCTCAATTGATTGCCATTAGTCCTCAGACTCCAGATCATTCATTATCTGTGCAAGAGAAAAATGAGTTAACTTATCACGTATTAAGTGATCCCGATAAGAAGGTCATTAAAGACTATAATTTGTTATTTAAGATGCCTGATTATTTAATTGAATTAAATAAAAATCTTGGTCTTGATCTAGCGAAATTTAATGATAAAGAGGATCCATGGAGCTTACCTGTTCCGGCAACATTGATTATTAATCAAGATGGCACAATTCGAAAAGTTTCCGCGAACGTAGACTATACGAAGCGAATGGATCCCCAGGAAGTATTAGATATCTTAAAAGAGCAATAAAAAGGAAGACCAGGTATATCCAATGACATGTTTTTTCTTGTATTGTTGGTGGGGTCCCTACAAAACACGCTAGACTCTTATCTACTTTTATCACGTGACATACGACATGTAGACTGGGATTTTTAACAAAACGAATCGTTCGTAAAAATACACTTTTACGAGTGGATCTGTTCTTATAACAGGGCTTATAGCAATAATAAGCGATCTTGTTCATTCTAATCAGAATAACAAGATCGCTTACACTTTTTCCTTATTCATTATTTTTAACCCTTTCCGTTTCCTTTATCGGTTAATCTATTGTTTTATCATTTTATCTTCCGACTGATATGGAATACCGTCATAAAATTGATGAAACAAGTAAGGTAGGAATTTCGTTCAAATCGATTTTCATAAACAAAATCAGACAATCTTGGTTTATTTTCTCTTAACATGTTTTACCCCCTTTTGTTTAGTCTTCTTATTCTTATGATTCCCAAGTTATGAATCTCTTATACATACAAATTAATAAAATATTTATTTGTGAATATGAGTTTCCCCATGTAACATAAGTGGCTAGCTGTATGGAAAGACCCTCGAATTCTATGAAATTCAAGGGCTTTTTGATTGCCTCTAATCAGTATTATGTAAACTGGATTTATAAGTAATATTTATAGTTGGAGATTTCATGTTTGCTAGATTTTTTGCACCAGAACCATGACAAACATGTAACAATTTTTTTACCGATAGATGACTTTAGTTTCAGAAAAGATTTTTTCAGTATAATGTAAAGAAACATCTTTTATATGATTGAAGGGGAGAGTTATGAAAACCACCGGAATTGTAAGGAAAGTAGATGAACTAGGACGAATCGTAGTACCTATTGAACTTAGAAGAATATTAGACCTTAACATTAAAGATCCTGTAGAGATTTTTGTCGAACGCGATAAGATTATTTTACAGAAATATAAACCATACGGTGCTTGTGCTGTAACGGGAGAAATAGCAGTGGATAATGTCACTCTTGCGGGTGGGAAACTAACACTGAGTCAGAAAGGCATGCACATATTGTTAAAAGAATTAGAAGAGCATGTTAAATCATTATAAGAAATAGGAATCATATCAACCATTTAACAAAAAGAAAGATGGACATGTTGTGTATGTCCACCTTTCTTTTTTCTGTTATGCCTAAGTTTTATAGTTGGATGTAGGTGCTTTACCAGGTTTAGGCTTTCAATTTTTCAACTTGTTTTTCATGTAATCCTTTAAAAAGTCACTTTTCTTTTTTTGCCTTTTATGACGATTTTTCATGGAAAGTCACATCCTTAAATCACCGAACAGATCTGGTTTACCTTGCTTTTGAAGGAAAAATCTGTTTTAGCCTTCTTGTCTTATTTGAGTATGATATGAATAATACTGTTTAAAAAATGTAATAGCTGCCTGAGCATTCTTTATGTTGAATTTTCTGCATAAACCAGCTAACGTCAATAGTTTATAAGTCACGGGTTGTTCGTTATTCGTGGCAAGAACATAATAAATGAGAGTGTTTATGACGGATTGTGGTAGTTTCTTTTCGCTCAACTTACGGAGAATATCTGAATGAGAACGAAGGGATGGAATGTATTCCTGGGCTTCTTTCAACACTTCCTCTGTTGTATACTCTTCTAAATATCGAGCTAATTTTCTCTCCTTTTCATCCAGAAGATTCGTATCATCATACATTTGCTTTTCTCCTTCCTATCAACCGCTTCTAATCTATCTAGTCGGTCCTGAACATATTCTAAAAAAACGTTTGATTCCCTTGCTCCTGGTACTTTATTTAGATAATAGGTCAAAAGCAATGGTAATTAGCCATGCAACAGCAAGAGCACCCGAGAGATACGTACCTAAATAGAAGAAATTTTCCATCATGCTCCCTCCTCATCTTATTTTGTTCCACTTTTCCTTTTCTAGCAGTGATAAATATCACTGCTAGAAAAGGAGTTTTTGTGAACAAGGATTGATACCATCATAAATAAGCTATTCTTGAAAATCTGTCGATTTACCGATTTTTAAATAAATTGTCACCTTCCCTTAATATAAGAAAAAAACTTTTATAATTTAAATATAGATAATTTATTAATAGGTTAAAGAAAAGCCAATTGTAAAAAAGAGAGCAAACCGTTCAAGGTTTGCTCTCTTTTGGCTAAAGCCGTTGTTATGTAGAAGGGGGAAATGAAAAAAGGTTAGTATTAGTATTTTTCTTACATTTATTATTATTCGTAAAAGAACATTTTTACGAATAGTTATAGATTTAGATAACTTATAACCAAAATGCAACATCAAGGGTATTATATTGCATTGGAAAAGCCTTAGATTCTATTAAATCTAAGGCTTTTTTGATTGCCGAGAATCAGTGTTATGTAAACTGAAAATGAATAGAGTATTTATGGTTCTGGTGCAAAAAACTTAAACTGATTGTAAGTGATCTATTAAACTTGGACATACTGATACTACTATTCTACAAAAGGTGTGTGATCGGTATGGAAAAGGAAAATATATTTAAATGGAAGCATTATCAGCCTGACATTATTTTATTAACGATAAGATGGTACCTACGGTACAACTTAAGTTTTCGTGACTTGGTGGAAATGATGGAGGAACGGGGTTTATCTATTGCTCATACGACTGTCATGCGTTGGGTACATCAATATAGCCCAGAATTAGATGAACGAGTAAGACGTCACCTTAAGCCGACAAATGATTCTTGGCGAGTAGATGAGACGTATATCAAAGTCAAAGGACAGTGGATGTATCTGTATCGCGCAGTTGATTCTAAAGGGAATACCATTGATTTTTATTTAAGTAAATCAAGAGATCACAAGGCTGCAAAGCGTTTCTTCAAGAGAGCTTTGCGGTCTTTTCATATTTCAATCCCTCGCGTGATAACTGTCGATAAGAATCCGGCTTACCCTTTAGCAATGGAAGAGTTGAAGAAAGAAAAGAAGATGCCAGTAGGCATCCAAATAAGACAAGTGAAATATCTCAATAACATCGTCGAACAAGATCATCGGTTTATCAAGAAGCGTGTTCGTACGATGTTAGGATTCAAATCCTTTCGAACAGCAAAGGCCATGATTTCTGGAATAGAAGCGATGCATATGGTTAAAAAAGGGCAACTTGTTTTACAGGACAAGTCTGCCCAAAATCAAGTGAAAATCATCCATAAACTATTTGGAATCGCTGCTTAAAAAGAAATTCAGTTAGGAATCTATATGCCTTTTTTAAACAAATCCAATCTTTGCACCAGAACCCAATTCTGGCCGTTCCCGTTTTGTCCCTGTCACCTTTTCAAAAAAGATACGTTCACATCCAAATTCTTCTAATTGTTTCCTTTGTCGGTCCAGATTCTGGTCGATTGTAGAAACACGCATGTAACCAAATTTCATATGTATCCTCTCCTCTGTACATTATTGTATCAAAAACAGTTTGAATTTAATATTGTTACAAATAATATTGTTACATATTTTTGTTACGTAAATTATGCGAGATTGATAGTCTAACATAATTAACGAAACTAACGTAACTTAAACGTTCGTTTTTGTTATAAGCATACTTGAACGAAAAACAATTGATAAGGGATTATAAGCCTTTGCTAAATACAAAATATATTCAACCCTTTCAGGGAAAAAGAATGAGGATTCAATAATAAAAAGCTTTGCAGGATTTTTCGCAAAGCTTTTGTAATTACATGTATTATGATAATAATTTTCGTATTTCTTCTGTACTTAGACCTGTAAATTTTACAATGTCTTCTAACGGCATACCATTCTTATGCATGCCACGAATTAATTGAATTTTTCCTTGTTCAACGCCTTCTTCTAAGCCTTCTTCACGAGCATGAGCCAACTTAGCTTGTTCATCGAGTAAAAGTTTTTCACGTGCTTCATATGCAAGGCGGAAAGAAGAGTCATGACTCATATGTTCCCATTTATTTATTGCTTTTTGCAAAATTGGATCTTGATTCATCGCAATCTCCTCCAATATTTGAGTTAAATGTTCGTCTTCATGTGCCGGTAATAATAACATCCAACGAACAAATGCATTTTCCCACGGATTCACTTTTTCTTCACGCCACTGTTTCACAAGCTTTGGAATCTCTACAAAATGAATTTCAATGTCGTCACTTAATACTTGCTGCGTTTTCGTATTCCATAATTGCCCAATCGTATGAAATGATTCTTCATTAGAAAATAACATGAAATCCAATAAGTTAATCGTGATTGTTTTTCGAAGTGAACGATATGGCATCCCTTCTTGCATTTGGGACGTATAGAGTTTGCTCCAATAGTATAAAGATCGCTTCACCATATCATGCGTATTACGAAGTTGAATCTCTATATTCACTTGCGTTCCGTTATCTAGTGTTGCTAATAAATCTAGAATAGATAATTTGTCATCTTCTTAAGCTTTATGAAGATGCGGATCTTCCAATTGTAAAGATGTAATGGGTGCATCTAAAGATTCTTCTAAAATGGCATTTAGAAAGCCAGTTAAAATCTCTTCATTCCCTTTCGTTCCAAATAACTGCTTAAAAGCAAAATCAATTCGTAAATTTACTAATTTAGTGGACATGGATTTCCTCTCCCTGTCTTTCTTTTCCTTACTATTATTTTACAAGATAAGCTGATTTGGATGCAAATCGCCCTTTTTCGCATAAACGGAGAAATAGGGCTCTGGTGCCAAAATACCGAACGAATTATTCCCCTTTAGATTAATGTAACAAACATTTTAGTTATTGATCTTTGCTGCTAACTCGTATGTACCCAAACTTCCGAACGTCCATTTTTTTTACTCCCTTTCCTGCTCATTCTATCTCTTATTCTATCAAAAGCGTTCGTAAAAGTGGTTAGAAAACCACGGACGTTCGCAAATGATTTTTAGACTTAAACGAACGCAAAAAATAGTCGTTTTTGGGCAAAAAAGAACCGTTCGTAAAAGTGTACTTTTGCGAACGGATATAATTTTTAATTTTATCTTAGGCTTCTTTTAATAGATCATATCGATGATTAATCATTTCATCTAAAATTAAAGAATCCCTTTTTCAATACCCTCTATAATAATAAATTTTCTATACAAAAAAGCATAATGACGGAGCCCAAAATGGACGTTACCAAATCAAAATCACTCAAAATAAAAAGGATGGTTTTATTTCATTAAAAAATCTGAATGCAAAAGCTCATTATACAATTAGTCAAACCGATCAAGTTCCGAACATATCCATCGATTTAACCATGAATACTCAGATAAAAGATGTCCCACCTTGGCTTAATGTAACCGTCAATAAAAACATCCTAAAAATGGAAAATATCATGAATGAACACTTTAATGAAGGAGTCCAGCAATTAATCTCGTTGTTTCAAGAATACCAAGTAGATCCAATCGGGTTTGGAGACATGGTTAGAGCAAAATCAAGAAATTGGGATTATGGCCGGTTTCAGGATATGTATCCCCATCTCAAAACTACAATAAATACAAAGGTGAATATTATACAAATGGGTGTGGGAGAGTAAGGGTTTCATTTTTGAAGAGGAGAGGAAGAAGGTGCACACTTTAACCGATGAACGATTTTTAGTATCTCCTTTTTTCGTTTTTTTCCTGATTTACTCTAATATTATTGGTGTGGGGGTCATGAGTTTTCAAAGAGATATTATAGAGGGTGCCGGTTACGATGCATGGATTTCCGTCCTATTATCCGGTATAAGTATTCATGTTTTAGTTTGGATGATATATCGCATTCTTACAATTGCTAATAATGATATCATTTATATCCATCAATTTTGCTTTGGTAAATGGATAGGCGGATTATTAAATGTTTTTATCATCATCTACTTTCTTGTGGTGGCATTGATTGTTTTCCGTGTTTATATTGAAGCTGTTCAAGTTGGGATGTTTCCTTTAATGAAGACATGGCAAATAAGCTTGATTTTTCTATTCCTTCTTTATTACATTGTTTCAAGTGGATTTCGTGTGATTACCGGGGTGTGTTTCTGGGGAACGGTTATACCTTTCGTTTTTCTGTTTCCCCTTTTATTCTTTTCCTTAGAGTTTGCCCATTTCAATCATTTATTGCCTCTTTTTAATCACTCGGTTAAGGAAATATTAGGATCATCTAAAACGATGGTGTTTCAGTTTCTTGGCTTTGAGACTCTACTCATGTTCTACCCATTTATCAAGAATCCTGAAAAGTCAAAAAAATGGGCCCACTTTGGGGTTTTGTTTACGATCTTTCTATACCTTTTCATAACGATCATTACTTTTGTTTTCTTTAATGAAGAGCATCTCAAACATACGATTTGGCCGACCTTAACTTTACTTAAAATTGCGGAAATGCCTTTCATAGAAAGAGTTGAATATATTGTCGTTTCCTTATGGTTCTTTGTCGTATTGCCTCATATTAGCCAGCATCTATGGGCAGTCTGCCGCGGACTCAAAAAGTTAGTAAATATCAAACAACGTATCAGCTTATTCATTTGCCTCTTTTTATTCTTTTTGTTCTCTAATGTATTAGAGAGCCATAAACAGATAGAACGATTAGCTGATTTATACTCATCTGTCGGCTTCTATTTTATATATGTGTATGTCCCTTTTCTCTTTTTAACGATTAACATTAAACAAAAACTAACTAAATAGGGTTTTGATGCGAGAATAATTCGATAAGGATAATGAACCTCCCCCACCTATCGCTTCGCGCTTGAGGTGGGGGTTTCTTGTCGATCCCCTCGAAATCAGAAACTGGACGATGTCCATAGGTGTACACGACACCCTCGTCTTTCTCGGGGCCTGGCGCTCCATTTAGAAGCAGTGGTCTTGACGCAAGGGGTCTCCCGACTGCTTGCTGCCACCGTAAGCAACAGAGAGAGAATCGAATTCACAGCCATCTCCCCCGGGGCGGTTCTACCCATCTACTACACCTGTACAGGACGTAGATACGTGATGCTGGTCACCATCACTTCTAGAAACTTCCCGTGCAAATACCGGGATAAGATGTTCCCTGCACCGTGGATATCCCGATGCCGTTCATATCCGCAAGAACATCGGTAGTTTCGTGAACGGACTTTGTTCCGTTTCCCGCAAGCAGGGCATGCTTGCGTCATGTAGACTTCGTTTTCTTTGGATAACGAGATACCGGCCGCTTCCAGTTTATACGTTAACTGAGCGGTGACCTTCCCAAAGCTCCAATTGCTGAGTTTCTAATTCAACCGTTTGGAACGGATTTGCTTCCTCTGTTTATTTCGTTTGCTTGTGTGTCGCTGCACGCCTTCCACATCTCCAAGCGCGACATGGCCGATTCTTTGTTCCACGCACCAAGCCACAAAGGCACGTGTCGTCTTGTGCAAGATATCCCCGAGCTGTCGTTCGCTTCTCCCAAGAATGTACTTCTTGGCCCGATTGTATTGACGCCATTTCCTTGAACCTTTTTGACACCGGCTCATGAGGATTTGCAGTTCCCTCACTTTTTTGTTTCGCAATCGGTGAATGCTGCGCATCTTTCGGCCGGAAATCACGAGAGCTTGTCCGTTTGTGCAGATTGCGGCAATCGTATGAATCTCACCGGGATCAATCGCCGCCGTACGACCGTCCTGCACCGGTACGGGCTGGACCCCGTCTTCATACGACAAACAGGCATGCCACCGGCCGTCATAGACGAGTTCTACTTCTTTGACCACGCCGTTTGGGACGGAGGCCAGCGTCAACACAAGTGGTGTCTGCTGTTTCCCCTTCCATCTGCCCAGGCTGAGGGTCAGCTTGCGTCCTTCCAGTACGAAGGATTTGTCTACCCATTTTGGATGAAAAACGAACTTCTCTTTGTATGGATACCGGATGGACGGATTCGTTTTCTTCGCTTTACGAACCCCGTCTCGGGCACGCAGAAACTTGTGGCACACGGCTTGGATCGTCTGACTGTGAAGAGGATACAAGCCTTTTAGTTCAGATTGAAGATCGCTTTGGTTGATCCACCCACCGTGAATCCGGTAGTAATACCGGGCCAGCTGCACGCAGTCATTCCAAATCGTTCCGCACATCCGACGTATGCGAAATAACTGTTGAAGCGTTGGCTGAGGAGCTGTAAGGCCCGTTTTCAACGTTCGATACATGAGGTCACCTCCCTTGTCACCATCATATAACGAACATACATTCGATTCAAGATGCTAATAGAAGTATTTTCCTTTTTTCTTTCGACAAAGATCGAGAAGTTCTGCCAACCAAAAGCTTTTCGGCTGCCCCGAACCGGCATTCATCCCCTCCCTACTCACTGGGCTGTGCCCTTCACGCTCCTTGAGGAAGGGGAATTCTCCCGGACTATGTTAAATTTCCCCGATAAAAAAACTGTATGGAATAAATTCTACACAGTTTTTTTGAAATTCCTATTAGATTGTCAGCAACTCCAACAAGAGTCCTTTTTTAAAGTAAATTTTCAAATAATATCCAATGGCATTTTTCTAGTAGGTTTAGGAAATACTTGATCAATTCTACTGAGATCTTCTTCAGTAAACTCAATTGTTGCTGCTTCAGCATTTGCTAAAACATGTTCATCTTGAACCGCTTTTGGAATAGCAATGACGTTATTCGAACGGATGGTCCAAGCAAGAGCGATTTGTAATGGTTGGACATTGTATTTGTCAGCAATATCATGAATAGCTGGATCGTTTAAAAGCTGTCTTCTTAAAGAGCCTCCTTGAGCAAGGGGACTGTAGGCCATGATTGGCATGTTATGTTCACGCTGCCATGGTAAGAGATCGAAGTCGATTCCTCTTGAACCTAAATGGTATAGCACTTGGTTCGTCACACAATTTTTTCCATTCGTAGTGTTCCATAGCTCTTCCATATCAACCGTGTCAAAATTAGAGACGCCCCATCTTAAAATTTTCCCTTCTTCACGTAGTTTTTCCATTCCTTCAATTGTTTCCTCTAAAGGAACACGTCCTCTCCAGTGGAGAAGATATAAGTCCAAGTGGTCTGTTCCGAGTCGTTTTAAGCTGTTTTCACATGCTTTTGAAATCATATCTAAACCTGCATGATGGGGATACACTTTTGAGACTAAAAAGACTTCATTTCTGCGTCCTTTAATGGCTTCGCCAACTAAGCGTTCAGAATCGCCATTTCCGTACATTTCAGCAGTGTCAATAAGTGTCATGCCCAATTCTACGCCGAGCTGCAAGGCTTTTATTTCTTTGTCTCTCACTTGGGGATTTTCCCCCATGTACCATGTTCCTTGTCCTAAACTAGGTAAAGAAGTGCCGTCAGGTAGGGTTACCACGTGTTTGGCTAATGCATTTTTAATTTCCGCTCTTTTCTTTTCATCCATTAGGCTCGACCCTTTCTTTTATGTATTTGGGTATCATAGAAGTAGAATGTTAATGTCTCTTCGTATAAAGTACGCATATATTTAGAATTTCCGTAACCAACAAAGCCATTCTTTATTGCATGATATGGCCATTTCTGCTTCCGTCTGTGCAAAAAAACAAAGAAAGTGAGGATGCCTATAAGTGTCTGACACTTTGAGTCATCCTCACCACTTCTATTCTAAATCAATTTATCAATCGACTTTGATATCAATGGATTAGATCAGATGAGCTCCTCCATCGATAAGAACCGATGTGCCAGTTGTAAACCCATTTTTCGCTAGGTAAACATAGGTTTCAGCTATATCTTTAGGTTGAGCAACACGTCCGACAGGTAATTGCTTAGCAATCCCATGGTACATATCTTGTCTTTGATTTTCTGGCATTCCGCCGTAAAGAGGAGTGTCAACGATACCAGGTGATACCACGTTTACTCTGATAGGTGCCAGGTCTACTGAAAGTCCTCGTACTAATCCATCGATTGCTGAATTAATGGAAGCTAGAGTCGTTGCACCTTGAGGAGGACGCACACCATATACACCAGAAGTTAATGTAATAGAACTTTCATTATTCAAGTATGGAAGAGCAGCACGAACCGAAATATACTGCCCCCAGAACTTACTATCAAAAGCCTCTCTTACGGTTGCAACAGGCAGTTCGCTAAAGTGACCCATTGCGCCTTCACCTGCAGTAACCACTAGGTGATCAAATTTTCCAACCTTCTTGAAAAAGTCAGCAACCTTTTCCTCGCTACGAAAGTCGATTTCATAGCCCTCTACGTTACCACCAAGCTTCACTTTTGCGTCAGATAATTTTGAAGCAGAACGGCTAGCAATAATGACTTGAGCGGATTCATCGAGAAACGCCTTAGCAGCGGCTAAACCAATACCAGATGTACCGCCTAAAACAACCACTCTTTTTCCTTTTAATGACAACGCAATACCTCCTTTATTCATACGTTTGTTTAACCAACTTGCGGATTCTGATTAAAGAATCCGCAAGTTAGAAATATTTAAGTTTTTACATCACCATTGTTATTTAGCTAAAAGTTTTAGTGATTCACGATTGAATGCTGGAATATCTTTTGGTTCTCGACTTGTTACAATATTTTTGCTGATGACAACTTCTTCGTCTTTATAATTTGCACCAGCATTTTTCAAATCGTTGCGAATGGATTTATAGCCAGTGATGTCGACACCTTTTAAAAGGTCTGTATCGATTAACACTTGTGGTCCATGACAAATGGCAAAAACGGGTTTTTCGTCTTGGATAAATGCTTTTGCAAATTCACCAAAACGATCGTCTTCACGCAATAAATCAGGAGAGAATCCACCAGGGATAAACAACGCATCAAAGTCTGCAGGATGAACTTCATCAATGGATTTATCAATTTTTACGGTTGTGCCTTTTTTACCAGTTACTTCGTTACCTGATTGTTTGTCAATCGTGATAACTTCATGACCAGCTTCTTTAAAGGCTTGTGCTGGTTCAGTGTACTCCACATCTTCAAATAGGTTTGTTATAAGTGTAGCGATTTTTTTACTCATGCTCATTCACCTCCTTGAAATGACAAAACAGAAGTAAAAATATTCATTTCCATGCCATAATTTTTAAGGTTCCCTTATTCATCTTTCTAAAATAGAATACGTCATAAGTGTTTCCCATCATCTTAAAAGTTACTAATGAACATACTCAAGGTCTCTCTCAACATTGGCACTTAAAATGTCTTCTGTTTTGATTTCGAGTAATTTCTCCAAGAACCTTATGGTTCCTAATACTGCTTGAATATCCTCCTCTGTTTGAACGTCTTCCATTTTCTTTTGAAGAATCAGTTCATTTATAACTTGTTTGAAAGCCTGGGTCTTTATAAGCCATTCTCCAACTAGTTCCTTTGTTGTGTCTCTCTCGCCTTCATTTTTGACAGCAAATAAGCTTTCCGTTTTTGTTTCTACGAGTGTTACGGAACCAAAATCGGAATCCATACGGATGCGAAAATAATTCTTTCTACTGTCATAATATCTTTCTTCCTTTAATAGAAAATACTCTATCCCTACTGTGATTTCATAAAAGGGTTCTGTCTCTGTAGGATAATGAAGATCTCTTACATCCACACTTTTTACAACGTCTAAATAGGTCTCCAAACCATATTGAGTACTAATGATTTTTGCATCCATTACATTCATGATTTCACTCCCTTTTTTACCTTGCGGATTGTTTTAATATTTAATCAGCTTGTCTGTCAAAATCCATACCTACCACTATTAGTCTAGTTGCTTTTTTCAACTGCATGTCCACCAAACTCGTTTCGAAGGGCAGCGACCACTTTCCCTGTAAAGGTGTCATGATCTAAAGAACGGTAGCGCATCAAAAGAGACATGGCGATCACGGGAGTGGCTGCCTGCAGATCCAAGGCCGTTTCCACTGTCCACTTTCCTTCTCCTGAAGAATGCATGGTTCCTTTGATTTGTTCTAAGTTTGCATCTTTAGAAAATGCACGTTCTGTTAAGTCCATGAGCCATGAACGAATGACTGAACCG
>NZ_JBHRZT010000017.1:0-29820 GCF_042649685.1 Bacillus songklensis
ACCAGCACATGGATGTGCTGACATCGACGTTGTCACAGGACGTGACGTTCTTAGTCGATGTTCCTTACTCTAATAAAAAGAATTAACGTTGACGTTTGTTTTGTTCAGTTTTCAAAGTTCATTTTGGAGCGGGTGATGGGAATCGAACCCACGACATCAGCTTGGAAGGCTGAGGTTTTACCATTAAACTACACCCGCATATTCATTTTTAATGGTCGGGAAGACAGGATTCGAACCTGCGACCCCATGGTCCCAAACCATGTGCTCTACCAAGCTGAGCTACTTCCCGCTTTTAGTTATCTTAAATATGGCGCGCCCGACAGGAGTCGAACCCATAACCTTCTGATCCGTAGTCAGACGCTCTATCCAATTGAGCTACGGGCGCTTCTTCTTAATCAACAGCGACTTTATTATATTATCATTTAAATGTTATAAAGTCAACAACTTTTTCAATTTCATTTGGTGCGGCCGAGAGGACTTGAACCTCCACGGGGTTGCCCCCACTAGGCCCTCAACCTAGCGCGTCTGCCATTCCGCCACGACCGCGTTTTAAGAGTGCGGGTGAAGGGACTTGAACCCCCACGCCTTGCGGCGCCAGATCCTAAGTCTGGTGCGTCTGCCAATTCCGCCACACCCGCGTAATTAAAATGGTGAGCCATGAAGGACTCGAACCTTCGACCCTCTGATTAAAAGTCAGATGCTCTACCGACTGAGCTAATGGCTCACTGGCTGGGCTAGCTGGATTCGAACCAACGCATGACGGAGTCAAAGTCCGTTGCCTTACCGCTTGGCTATAGCCCAATAATAATGGCGGTTCCGACGGGACTCGAACCCGCGATCTCCTGCGTGACAGGCAGGCATGTTAACCACTACACCACGGAACCATCTAGCTAAACATCTCCAATAAATGATATCTATCTATGGTGGAGGATGACGGGATCGAACCGCCGACCCCCTGCTTGTAAGGCAGGTGCTCTCCCAGCTGAGCTAATCCTCCAATATATAAGATGTACACTCAAGTGTACATCTTATTAATGACCCGTACGGGATTCGAACCCGTGTTACCGCCGTGAAAGGGCGGTGTCTTAACCGCTTGACCAACGGGCCATGGCAGAGAAGAAGGGATTCGAACCCTCGCACCGCGTTAGCGATCTACTCCCTTAGCAGGGGAGCCCCTTGAGCCACTTGGGTACTTCTCTGTATGGCTCCACAGGCAGGACTCGAACCTGCGACCAATCGGTTAACAGCCGATTGCTCTACCACTGAGCTACTGTGGAATATTTTCTTGCGACTTTTATTATAATATATTAGCTCAACACTTTTGTCAAGCTCTTTCTGTTTGTGTCTCTTAATGACGACGGCTTAATTAATTTATCATAGTATTTCACTTTGAGTCAATATCTTTTTCTATTTTCTTTAGCTTCCCTTTACACTTTCCACATATATAACGGCTGATATCTACTTTTCTTACTCTAGCATATAATTGGCGGCACTTTGTACACTCATAGTAGTGAAATTTTTTTCTCTTCGCTTTCTCGCTTGATAATGGCGTGCAAAACCTTGGCGCTCCCACTTTTGCTAGCAATTCTTTAAAGTCTCGATCTCGATGTTTATACCCTTTTCCGCCTAAGTGAAGATGATAGTGACATAACTCATGTTTAATAATTCCTTCTATTTCTTTTAACCCTCTTTCTTTATAGTACAATTCATTGACTTCAATGTTATGGGACGATAACAAATAACGCCCTCCCGTGGTACGAAGCCGGGAATTAAAATAAGCTTGGTGCTTAAAAGGAATTTGAAATACCTCAAGCGATATTCTTTCAACCATTTTTTGCAATTCCTCGTCATTCATCTCTGTATCCTCCTCTTATGTTAAGAAAAACTCTTTTCTTTCATGAACATGACTAGCCCATGCCGCATACAATTTTATACTACATCTATAGAAAAAGGAGAAATGCCAATATGCCCAACTGGTTACAAAATCAAATGAAACGAGCCTATTATAAAAAAGATCGTTATCAAATCAAATTGCTAAATCAATGCTGGTTTTTTTATAGAAAAAAGCACTGCTCTTAATCGCAGCGCTTTTTTCTTTTAGCCTCGTTAAAGAACCGCGTTAATATCCCCTGTTTTAGCTCGTTTAACGAAAACCGAAAGTGTACAGAACAATAACTTTGCATGAATGAGCCAAAGGTTAACACTCTGACTCTAACATAGCTCTTTTCTTAAAAGATAAATGTTCTTTATGCGTTAGGCACCATCGTAAGAGCCACTCTTCCTTTTTTCATATCCACATCTTCTACCCAAACTTTGACTAAGTCCCCAACAGATACGACATCCAATGGATGCTTAACAAACTGTTTGCTTAATTTGGATATATGAACAAGCCCATCTTGTTTCACACCGATATCTACGAATACTCCAAAATCCACTACGTTTCTAACTGTTCCCTCCAGCTCTAATCCTTTTGACAGGTCTTCCAATTGGAGTATTTCTTTTTTAAGCAAAGGCTTCGGCAACTCATCGCGAGGATCTCGTTCAGGACGACCGAGTGAGACAATAATATCTTGTAGTGTAAGCTCTCCAATGCTTAACTTGCGAGCTGTGTCCTTTATATCAAGCTTTTCAAGCCGCTGTTTTAATTGTTTGCTTCCTAAATCGTTGTTGGTGAACCCAATTTCTTTTAGCAATACTTCAGCATGATTATAACTCTCAGGATGAATACTTGTCCGATCTAGTGGCTGTTCACCATCTAAGATTCTTAGGAAACCAATGCATTGCTCATATGTCTTAGCTCCAAGACGGGGAATCTTCTTTAATTCTTTTCGATTTTTAAACTTGCCGTTCTCTTCTCGATATTTTACGACATTTCGCGCAACCGTTTTATTTAACCCCGCTACATACTGCAGCAATGAAGAGGAAGCGGTATTTACATTCACCCCTACCTGGTTTACTACAGTCTCTACCACAAAGTGAAGAGATTCATTTAACCTTTTTTGTGATACATCATGCTGATATTGGCCTACCCCTACAGACTTTGGATCAATTTTAACAAGCTCGGCTAAAGGATCCTGCAGCCTTCTCGCAATGGAAACCGCACTCCTTTCTTCTACCTGTAGATTAGGAAACTCTTCTCTCGCTAAATCAGAGGCTGAATATACACTAGCTCCTGCTTCATTAACAATTAAGTAGAAAGTATCCTCCTCTAGTAATTTGAGCGTATCTGCCACAAATTGTTCCGTCTCCCTTGAAGCCGTTCCATTTCCAATGGCAACCATCTCTACTTTGAATTGCTTAAGGATAGATAACAATTTCTTTTGAGCTTCCTCTTTTTTATTGACCGGAGGGTGAGGATAAATGACATCAATAGCCAACATTTTTCCCGTCTCGTCCACAACCGCTAATTTACATCCTGTTCGATAAGCAGGGTCTACCCCCAATACCACTTTCCCCTTCAAAGGCGGCTGCAACAATAGATTTTTTAAGTTTTCAGAAAAAATATGAATTGCTCGTTCCTCAGCTTTTTCTGTAAGCTCTTTCCGAATTTCCCGTTCAATAGAAGGCTCAATCAAGCGTCCATAAGCATCCTCTGTTGCTCTTTTTATTGCCTCTGAAACAGATGATGCTTCTGTTTTAATGATGTTTTTATGTAAATAACGCAAAATATGTTCAATGGGAGGGATGATGGAAACCCTTAAGATTTCTTCTTTTTCACCGCGGTTCATGGCTAAAACACGATGCGGGACGATACGCTGAATAGGTTCTTCATGCTCATAATACATTTCATATACTTTTTTCTCATCTTTCTCTTCATCTTTGACCGTTGAAGAAATTTTGCCTTTTTTAAAGGTTTCTTCCCGAATCCATTGACGAAAAGCAGGTTCATCCGAAATATGTTCTGCAATTATGTCTAAAGCTCCACTAATCGCCTCCTCTTCTGACTCCACTCCTTTTTCATCCGACACGAACTCGCTTGCTTTTATATGTAAGTCTTCACCCTTAGGAAAAGTTAACATCCATTGTGCAAGCGGCTCAAGCCCTTTCTCTTTGGCAACCGTCGCCTTCGTTCTTCTCTTTTGCTTATATGGACGATATAAGTCCTCTACCTGCTGAAGTTTTGTTGCTTTTTTGATTTGTTCTTCAAGCTCAGGTGTCAGCTTTCCTTGTTCATCGATTAGACGTATAACTTCTTCTTTACGATTTTGCAGGTTAAGTAAGTAGTTCCAGCTGTCTGAAATATCCCGAATTTGCACTTCATCTAAAGCTCCTGTTTGTTCTTTACGATAGCGCGCAATAAAGGGAACTGTATTTCCCGCTTCTAGTAGAGCAATTACATTTTCCACTTGCTTTACAGCAACTTTCACTTCACTTGCTACATATCTTAACAAAAAGTCCTGTTGACCAGCGGTTTTACTCAAAAAAACTCCTCCTCAAAAACATACTCTTCTCTATTTTAACACTTAAAAAGCAGTCTCAACACCATCTGCAATTTCAACCTTCCTTTATTTTAAAAGGATTTCTATCGATCCTGTTTGTATGTCTTAAAGGAAATAGGGAGTTATTAAAAGAAGGTTATATGAAACAAGGATAATGAAAGCTTATTCATTGAAAAGCAGCATTTTATAAGTTTTTAACATATACGAAAAGCAAATAAACCGAAAAGCCCACATGTCAAACATGTGAGCTTAAATACAAAACCTTCTAGGTCATTAAATAGCCAAGTACGTAAGTAATATCATCATTGTTAGATAAAATTGAATTTTGAAGATGCATCGATAATTGTCCAATCGACAATGGCTTTGAAAACATTGATTTCACTTCTTTTAATTCTAGCCCATCAGTATGAATTAAAAAACGCGATTCCGGGTGGAATGAAAACGTCTGTGTACGAAAGCGTTGAGGTTTCCCGGAAAGAAAGCCTTTTACAGGAAGGGGGTAGGTCAACATGCCATCAGGGGAGTATAAGTAAAACCTGATATTCCCTATATTGTTATAGGCGAACTCATAGGTTTGCTTATAAAACTTTAAGATCGCGACAGCTGCTCCCCTCGTATTTTTGACCGCTTCATTACATTTCACCATCAACTCGTCTACACTGTCAGCATGATGGCGTTTTGCCGTTTCCGTTATAGAAGAAGAAGCTGCCAGCGCGTGCTCCCCGCTGCCTAACCCATCAGCTACGACACAAAGCAAATATTCATCGGTTTCTTTGATATAGAGACTGTCTCCACAGTGGGTATTGCCTTTTTTAGGCTTTTGGTATGTCTCGATTTGAACGCTTAATAATCGCCTTTCTCTTGTCACGACATATACTCCATGTTGGAAGAATCAGTGCTGGCGGCATTTCTTAGCTTTTCCAACGCTCTTCTTTGCAGACGAGATACATGCATTTGTGAAATTCCCAGTTTTTCACCTGTATCTTTCTGGCTCAAGTTTTCCATAAAAGTACAACGAATAATATCTCTTTCACGATCAGTTAGAACATGCAGAATCTTTTCAAGTACTAGGCGTTGGTCAGTTTTTTCGTAACCTTCTTCTCTTTCCCCTACAAGATCTAATAAGGTGACAGTACTTCCATCTGAGTCCGCCTCAATGGAGTGATCCACAGATAACGCTTGATAGCTTTGTCCCATCTCCATTGTTTCCAAAACTTCCTCTTCTGTCACTTCTAAAAATTCGGCAATTTCTTGAACTTTTGGGGAGCGTTGAAGCTTATTAGTCAGCTCTTCTACTGCTGATTTAATTTTAGGTCCTAGTTCCTTGATCCTTCTTGGAACATGTACACTCCATGTCTTATCACGTAAAAATCGCTTAATTTCCCCGATAATCGTTGGAATAGCAAAGGATTCGAAATTTCTTCCAAACGATGTATCATATCGGCGAATCGCTCCCAAAAGCCCAATCATTCCTACTTGGACAATATCCTCATGTAAAGAACTCCCTTTAGAATAGCGACGAGCAATGGACTCTACAAGATTCTTATAATGCAGAACGAGTTGGTTCTGTGCCTCTTCCGATTGCTGTTGCTGAAATTCTTCAATAAGGCGCAGTACATCCTCTTTAGTTAGCTTCATAGGTTGAGACTGGGTTTTCATCACTCTCCACCTGCTCTCTCTGTACATACTTTGTCATTAATACAGTGACTCCTTGCTCCTGCCCCACTTTTACTTCATCCATTAATGTATTGATTAAATAAAGTCCCAAGCCGCCTTCAGGCAAAAACTCTATTTCTTGGGATGTTTCGTAAGGACCAATGTTTTGCTTTAGCTGTTCAAAATCAAAACTTCTACCTTGATCTGCTACTATAATTTCTAACCGATCTGCGAACAACCCGAAACCAACCGTCACTTCACCATTTTCTTCTTCCCTGTAAGCATGCTGCACAGCATTTGTACAAGCCTCACTAATGGCGATTTTCATGTCCTCGATGTCATCGTAAGAAAAACCCATGCGGTTTGCCACACCCGACAATGTAAGTCTAATTACCGCTACATATTCTGGTTTAGCCGGAATTTTCATCTCTACAAAGTCGTACGCTTGTTTCATTTTATGCCACCTTCTACTTGGGAATTTAAATTTAAAATCTCTGTTAGTCCCGTGATATCAAATAATCGCTTCAAACGTTCTGATACACCTACAAATTTTAATGATCCCTCTGTTTTTTTGATTGCTTTTAACAACGCAATAAACACACCTAACCCCGTACTATCCATATAAGCTACATTTGTAAAATCAACGGTAATTTGAGGATTTGTTTGCTCTGTCATACTCATAAATTTATCTTTAAGCTCCGGAGCTGTATAAGCATCTATTTCACCAGCCAGCTTCACATAATACTGCTGTTCATTTTGTTGAATATCAATTTTTAAATTCACCGGATTCTCCCCCTCGAACATTGTAGTATCTTTTAAATACCCTCTTAGAAAAGAATTAAACCAGCCGCTTTAAAATAATTAATGTAAAATCATCCCTTAGCTGGAAATCTTGCAGCTTTTCCAACTCTTTGTAGACTGCCTCAACTAATTCCTGAGCGGATAAGTGCATGTATTTCCTAATAAGTTTTATAATGTCCGTTCTTTCGATAAATTCTTCATCAACTCGGCACTCTGTTACTCCATCGGTCAAAAGCACAATCATATCCTGAGAAGAAATGGCGGTTTCATACTGAGAATACTTTACATTGCGATCGATACCCAGTACCAGTCCCTTCGCTTCCAAATCATAAAATTTATCTTCTTCCGCCGAATAATAGAAGCCGGGTTCATGTCCCGCAGATGCATATTGGAAAAGGTGCGAAAATGGATCATACGTTCCGTAAAACATCGTAATAAACATGCTCGGATCAACATTTTGCTCCACGATTCTATTCAAGTTTTCCAACACATAACTTGGATTTTTTCTGGAATCTGGCAAGCTGTCCATTGCATATTTAATCATTGACATACACATAGCCGCTGGAATACCCTTTCCAATCACATCCGCAATCGCAATATTAACACATCCGTTCTCATCTTTCACAAAATGGTAATAGTCCCCGCTCATCTGCTTCGCAGGTACACTGATCGCTCCTATATCCACAGACGAAACAGCGGGTACACTCGTGCTTAATAAATTCTGCTGCACATTTACTGCAATTTCAATCTCGGACTTCAACTCTCTTTGCTTGTTCTTTAATGCTTGATGTTCACGGTGAGCAAGTCCGTAACTAATCATAATTTCCAACAAGAAATCTAAGGAATGGAGCACTCTCTCTGGAATGTCAGGATAAATTTCCTCAATCACTTCTTTATGCATACTGACAATATCTTCTGGTGATATTTCATTTTCGAGCGATTTACGACTCAGCTTTTGGCCTTGGTAAAGAACCTGTTCATTTTGTGTCTGAATATAATTTGCTAAAATTTCTTTATATAAATGTTTCATTTCTTCATGAAAACTCATGATCTATTTCCTCCTAGCGGAGCCACTTAATTGCCTTTATCTCTGTACCCTCTCCTACAACCGATTCGATTTCAAACTCATCCATCAAGCGTTTCACTCCGGGCAATCCTGCACCTAACCCACCAGATGTTGTATAACCATCTTCCATCACTTTTCGAATGTCTGCAATCCCCGGTCCTTCATCAGAGGCAACAATTAAAAGCCCGCTCTTCCCCATACGGTTTATTTTTTCAATACAAACTTTTCCTTTTCCGGCGTACAGATAGATGTTACGTGCCAACTCAGAGATTGCTGTTGTAATGCGGGCCTGGTCTACTGTGCCGAATCCTAGTTCTTTTGAGACATTTCTTCCCAGCTGTCTCGCTGCCACAATGTCCCATTCCGTTACGATTTTTACGCAGGATTGGAATTGCATTCTCATTCCCCCAATTCCGCTTGGAGTTTTTCCAAACCTTGCTCTAAATCTAACGCGGTAAGAACATCATTTAACCCTATTCCTAATTCAATCAGGGTAATTGCTACAGCGGGTTGAATCCCTGTTAATACCACTTTTGCTCCCATCAAGCTTGACATACTGACTACATCACCTAATACTTTTGCAATAAACGAATCGATCATATCAATGGACGTTAAATCAATGACAACGCCTTTAGCACCTGTTTGATGGATTTTATTTAATAGGTCTTCCTGAAATTGAATGGCAGTTTGGTCATCGAGCTCCCATTGGATAGATACTAATAAATAATCATGAAGTTTTAGGATGGGTATTCTCATGCTTATTCCTCCAATTCTGCTTCTACGATTTTACGATTAGTAATCGCAAGTGCAGCCTCTATGCCCTTTTTAAGTGAATTCTTTGTAATAATTTGATTCAGATTAATACCTAAATTTACAATGGTTTGAGCAATTTCAGGACGGATACCAACAAGAAGGCATTTGGCCCCTACTAGGCGAACGGCTTCTGCGGCCTGAATAATATGATGAGCCACCATAGTGTCCACTACCGGCACTCCAGTAATATCAATCAATACAACTTCAGCGCGATGTTTGACTACCCCTTGCAGAAGATTTTCCATAATTTTTTTTGCTCGATCCGTATCGATCGTTCCAATAAGAGGCATAACAGTGATTTTATCAAAAACCGGAATAAGCGGGGCTGATAATTCCTGTAAAGCCACTTTTTGCAGCATAACAGTATTTTCCCAGGAATTTGAATACAATTCGACCACATTGTTATAAATAGGAGTTAACCACTCGTCAAACTCATACAGCAATTCGGTTTGAACCGTTTTCGGTGCAATGGGATTTTCATTGTATTCCACAAATCCTTCCAATACTACCTTGCCGATGGTACGAGTACCATTAGTTAAATAACTTAACGGCCAACCAAGTTTCACCACTCTTTTTACAAAAACTTCCAAATCCTGAACGAATGTATCTTGATGCTGCAGAGCATCCGAAAGAATCAGGTGCACAAAGTCCGAACTCATATTTATATACACTTGCTCAGATATAATGTTTTTGATCCGCTCCATACCCAGCGTTTGCATCTTATCCAGCCAGTTTTCAAAAATCTGTTTTCTATGATCCCTTATGTAATCAATTAAATTTTGATTCATGATTTCCTCCTTATTCCTTTATAAAAACAACACCCTTATTTTTGTCGATTTACACCGCTACAAAAATATCCCTCTTTTTCACTATAAAATTTCCCCTGTTTCGCCGTCAAATAAAAAAAGTTACTCTTTTGGGAGCAACTTTTCTTAAATGGCGTATAATGTTAAAAATCGATAAGTCCTAAGCTTATTTGCAAAGCCTCATCTACTCTGTCCATCATCTCATCATCTAGATGAGTGATTTTATCAGTTAACCGTTGTTTATCGATTGTTCGTATTTGCTCAAGCAAGATAACCGAATCTCGTTCAAAACCGTAGCGTTTGGCATCAATCTCTACATGGGTAGGAAGCTTAGCTTTTTGAATTTGAGCTGTAATAGCAGCCACAATAACTGTTGGGCTAAAGCGGTTTCCTATATCATTTTGGATGATGAGTACAGGGCGAACGCCTCCTTGCTCGGAGCCAACAACTGGGGATAAATCAGCAAAATAAACGTCGCCGCGCTTGACTACCAAATCATTACCCCCCGCTAACTAAGCGTTCTACGGTGTGATCAGCTTCATATTCTGCCAGGAAGGCTTCAGATGCGATGTTTAAATTTATCTTAGCCATTTCCATATATCCTCTTCTCATTGACTCGCGGATATGGCGTTTTTTGCGTTCACGAAGATACATCTTCGTAGCCTGATAAATAAATTCACTACGATTTCCGTTCTCCTGTTTCACAATCACATCTAATTCTGACACTAAATTTTGTGGTAATCGAACCAAAATTTCTGTAGTTGCGCTCGCTTCAGACACAAACATACACCTCCACCATCAATACACACACCAATAATCTCACCTAACTTTATAATACCATTGATTACGGCTTATGCAAAGGTAATTCTCTTAATTCCTCAACTATTATCGTCATTTCGGGCCTTCTTTTATGCATGATTCGCCAAAAAAATGATAAAAAGCAGATCATCCACGCTAAATCGACAAGTTAAGAGAGTTTTTAAGATAATAGATAATTTGTTCGGCCCCATTGCTGGCCATGTCGAATGAATAAACGGGGAACCCTATAAGAAATCATACAAGGTATTTCATAATTAATGGTTTGAAGATGCCCGGCAACATCATCAATCGAAATCTGTTTACCTGCTTGTTCACCGATAAGTGTCACTTTTTCTCCTATTGGATATTTCTTTGGGAGTTTAACCATTAACTGATCCATACACACACGGCCTACGATTGGAACAAAGTGGCCGTCTACAAGCACTTGAAAGTTCTGCATCCTGCGAATCCAACCGTCCGCGTACCCGATTGGAACCGTCCCGATCCATTCATCCCCCTCCGCTTGATAAGTAGCCCCGTAACTGATCGTATCGCCCTTATGGACTCTCTTTACATGCACAAGGCGACTGTGCAAGGAAAAGGCCTCTTTTAATGTAACAGGCAACACTTTCTTCATTTCCATAGAAGGACTGAGCCCATACATCGCAATTCCTAATCTTACGGTATTGAATGTTTCATGGGGAAATCGTAATAAAGCCGCACTATTAGCACAGTGAATGTAAGGAGGACAAACACCCCGCTCCGCTAAATACGTTACTGTTTCCTTGAAAGATTCATATTGAACGTTGTATTTTTCGCTATTTAACTCATCAGCCGTTGCAAAATGGGTAAATACTCCTTCCAGAACGATATTCGGGTTGTTCTGTAATAGCTGAAGGATTTCCTCTAATTCCCTTTTTGAGCGAATACCGAGCCTCCCCATACCGGTATCCACTTTTAAATGCACATAAAAAGGCGTTTGCAGGTTCGCACACTGCTTTACCGCTTCTCTTAACCATTCCACACTATACATGGTAAAACGAATATTATGGCACGATGCCGCCTCAATATGCATAGGGGAAACAGCGCCTAAAACTAGAGCCGGTTGTTGGATTCCCTTTTCCCTTAAGGCGATCGCCTCATCCAAAAAGGCAACGGCCAACATGTCAGCTCCCTCTTCTACCGCCACTCTTGCTACTTGCTCATCACCATGGCCGTAAGCATTTGCTTTGACTACCGCGATAAGATGCTGGTTTTGAGGTAAGATCCCTTTGATTGACCGAATATTCTCCGCTATATAATCTAAGTTAATTTCTGTCCATGTATCGCGATAAACCGCATCCATTTCTATACCCACTTCCTTCTTTCCGAACCATTATAAAAATATGCTCTCTTTTTAGTATAATACATAGAAAGAAAAATAACAGGCTCATAAATTAACTTTGAGCCTGTCTTTTGCCAGTGTTTATCCCGTTCCATCAGATGAGGGCCTTACACACTAATAGAAGTTTCACTTTATTTAATCATTTGTCCCTCCATTGAACGTGCAACCATAATCATTTCCTCTTTTGTTAAGTCTTTGGAGGCGAGCATAAAATCTGTACCTTCAGAGGACCATGTTAAGGTTTGGTCAGAAAGTGCGCCAATGGCAAACCCTAGATCAATCGGTTCTCCGTCTACGAACGTCGAGGCAGCCGTTTCCTTCACTACCGCTTGCTCCTGGATTAAGGTGAAGGTTTTTTCACCGCCATATGTTAAGACGATTCGCTTACCGTTTTCTGTTTTCACTTCTTTTTCCTCTACAAGGGAAGTTCCTGCAGGTGTATCCATTGGAATTTTAACTTCTAGCGGCTTTTTATTATCTTGTGCAAGCGTCGGTACTTCCATTTGGGCACCTGTCATGTTCCGTTTTGTTTCAAAAGCCCCTTTATCGAACTTTGCATTTAATTCTACTTTTGAAAACTCGATCTCGATCAGTGGGTTGCGATCTGTGTCCATAATCTTTACTAAACGCGGTGTTAAGTCTTTTTTATTTAAGGTGATTTCTTGTGTTGGCAGCATGGCGCTGTTTTGATAATTCGTTTTTGTTTCAAATACATAGGCATCTTTCGTTGCTTTAAATTTAGCTTCGCTATCTCCCATAATATCTCTTGCTAAGGATTCATACAGGTAAGCTTGACTGCTGTTTTGAGGCCAATCACTTTGGAACCGAAAGCTTTTATTTAAGGCAGGCGTTAACACAAATACCCCTTCATCATTACGCAAAATCATTTGACTTTGATCTTTCGCTGCGTTTTTTAGATTTACGCGATAATAAGATGGTTTACTATGCCAAACCTCTACCTCATATACTTGTGAATCCTTCCCTGTCTTCAGCGTCATCTTAGCTTTTGCCTTATACCCTGTCATTTCCTCCAATTTAGCATCTAAAGCATTTTTTACATCTTCTTGACTTTTCGCGCCGCATCCTGTTATCAAAAAGAGCACAAAAAAGCAACTCAAGAAGCCGCCCAGCACTTTTCTCATCTTCCCAACCCCTTTGCCTCTATTCGTATTTCTCGAAGAGTGAGCATATCTCTTCCATCTGCAATATGAATATATGAGACAAGGTCTTTGAATATGCAGACTAGCTTGACAAGCTTTCGATAATTACTTGTGCAACTGCATATTGTTGGCTATGCGAAATAGAAAGATGGACCTTTACATCTGAGGAGGAGGAAAGAATAAACGGCTTTCCATATTCATCATAATCCACCTGAATATCTTGAAAACTCAAGTGTTGACCGATTCCTGTTCCCGCCGCTTTTGCATATGCTTCCTTTGCAGCAAACCGGCCTGCTAGGAATTCCACTTTCCTGCGAGAAGAAAGTTGCTCATAATATAATTTCTCCTTGTGAACTAAGATACGTTCCACAAACCCCTTTTTCCTTTGAATGATCTTTTCGATTCGATCAATTTCTACGATATCTATTCCAATACCAGTAATCAAAAACGTCATCCCTTTCACTTTGGTTATTCCCATTTTATCAATTTTACAGATTCTTTTGTAACTTCATGTTCATAATAAAAAAGCCCCTTTAAATCAGAGACTTTTCCTAGCGAATATGAAAGCTGGATTGATCAATAAATTCGATTTCCTTATAGGATTTTAGCTGTTCTACTAACCGGAACAGGGCATCGTCTTTTTTTTTCGCTTCAATCATACAGTCAATCTGGTTGACACTTCCTTTGATGTGCGATAAAAAATCCATGAACATGCTTGGATCCACGTAGTCTGCATGAGCACGAAAATCGTGATCATCCCTTGGACTTGAAATGTGCATTTTCATGGGCAAGCTTGATTGGCTCCACGTTCCAACCATTCTTCCCCAATTATCTTCCCACTCTATCCCTGCATTGTTGGCTAAATGGTGATGCAAGTCAAAAACGATTGGAATATTGAGTTTCTCACATAAATAGAGGGTATCCCGCACAGTAAAAGTGGTATCATCGTTTTCTAGCATGATCATGTTTTGAATTTCAGATGGAACAAATCCCCAATTATGAATAAACTGCTCCAGCGCCTTTTCTTTATCTTCGTAAGCACCGCCTACATGCATTACACAACGATGGGCTAAAGAAACACCCATGCCTTTTAATAGGGCAGCATGCGTCTGCAGCGCTTTAATAGATCGTTTCAGAATATCTACGTCCGTTGAGTTTAATAAAACGAAATGATCAGGGTGGAAGTCTACCCTTATCGTGTGCTTTCCTAAATAATCTTTAATTTCAGCCAAACTCCGTTTCAATGGACCCATATAATCCCACCCAGCCAGCTCTTCGTGATTGGCAAGCGGAATCAAACGTGAGCTGAAACGAAAGAAATGAATCTCATTCCAAACATTATGCTTTAACAGCCTTAAGCAATTTTCCAAATTGGAAATCGCGATTCGCTCTAATTTTTTAATTGCTGCTTCTCGGTTTTTCAGCTTGCTGAACTGAGCAAACGTCATCGTTTGAGAAGGTGAGCTGTTTTGCAAATGAACACTCATCGCTACATACCCTAACCTTACAATCGTCAATACGGCCACCCCGCTAGTTGAATTACTTCTAGCATTCCCTAAATATCTTCAAAATAAAAACTGCTACCTCATGACGAGATAGCAGTCAGCCGACCCTACTTACTTTTCGCTTGTTGTTTGCGTTTCACATTTACTCCATTGCGTTGGCCCTTTTTACGGGATTGAGAACCATCTCTGTCCCGACCGCTTCTGCCGCCTCTGCCATCTCTTCCGCGAGAGCTTCTCTCTCTTTTACCCGGCATCGGCGCTTCGGCTGTCAACTGCACAGGCGTTGTGTCCGGCTCTTTTGTTAACAATTTAATCGCTGCAGATACGATTGATAAAGAATCATGTTCTTCAAGTAATTCTTCTGCTGCTTGACGATAAAACGACAAGTTTTGTGATTGAAGAACATTTGTTAACTTTTCCATCGCAAGGCGTTGTTGACCTTCTAATGCCTCATCCAACGTAGGAGCCTTCATGCGATCCATTTTTCTCTTTGTTGTATTTTCGATATTTTTAAGCTGGCCCATTTCTCGCGGCGTTACAAATGTCATCGCCACTCCTGTTTTTCCAGCACGTCCCGTACGACCGATACGATGCACGTAGCTTTCTGGATCTTGTGGAACATCGAAATTATACACGTGTGTCACACCTGAAATATCAAGACCACGAGCGGCAACATCAGTTGCAACTAGAACATCAATGCTTCCTTCTTTAAACTGACGAAGAACAGACATACGTTTTGCTTGAGTTAAATCACCATGGATGCCTTGTGCTGCATATCCTCTTACAGTTAAAGCCTCAGAAAGCTCATCGACTCTGCGCTTCGTTCTTCCGAACACGATAGCTAATTCTGGAGACTGAATATCCAATAAGCGAGTTAAGACATCAAATTTTTTCTTTTCTTGAGTCTCTAAGTAATATTGTTGGATATTAGGTACCGTTACTTCTTTTGCCTTTACTTTTACAACTTTCGGTTCACTCATGAATCGCTCGGCAATTCGTTGAATTGGACCAGGCATTGTTGCTGAGAACAGCAGTGTTTGATGATCTTCCGGTACATTTTCCAAAATCTTTTCAATATCTTCAATGAATCCCATGTTCAGCATTTCATCCGCTTCATCCAATACAACAGTCTGAACATCTTGTAAGCGCATCGTTTTGCGGTTAATATGATCAAGCAAACGACCCGGCGTTCCAACAATAATGTGAGGGTTTTTCTTCAGCGAACGAATCTGACGGCTAATATCTTGACCACCGTAAATCGCCAATACACGAGTACGCTTATGACGTCCAATTTTGTATAACTCTTCTGATACTTGAATAGCCAACTCACGAGTAGGCGCAATCACAATTCCTTGGATGCGCTCAATTTTCGTATCAATTTTTTCTGTTAACGGGATACCAAAAGCGGCTGTTTTACCTGTCCCTGTTTGTGCTTGACCAATCACATCTTCCCCTTCCAAAGCAAGAGGAATAGTTTGAGCTTGAATTGGAGTCGCCTCTTCAAATCCCATTTGATTAATTGATTTTCTCAGTGTTTCACTGATTCCTAAATCTCTAAATAAAGCCAATATTTCCAAACTCCTTTTGATTTCATACTGTATTACTATTATATAACAAAAATGTTCTTTCTTAACATTATAAAAAAGGACATTCTCCGTTACAGGGGAAATGCCCTGAAATATATCACTTTAACTTGTTGGGCAATCAACAATACACATTAAACTTTATAATACCATTTTCAATGAGCATTTACAATCCCTTTTTTATGCATAAATAAGAACCTTTTCGTCCCTGCCCCAGCTTCTCAATAGTAGCTAATACCCTTCTTTACTTAGTTTCCTCTTTTTTCGTTCCTTTAATCCAAACAATGTATACTTTTTTGAGAATATAATAACTTTCCTGCCATTCATTCGCTTCTTCGTTTGTTTGAAAAGCAGCCAGCAGATCTTCTGGAATTTCCACATCACGTCTTTCAGATTGGAGAGCATCGCTTGTGTTCTTCATCCCGATTGTGGATTTTCCCGTTAAATTCATTCATCATCTCTTTCATTCTTCTATGCTTTTAACGCCTCAACCACTTCTTCTAGTCTCATTCCTCTGGATGCTTTTACAAGCACTACATCACCCTTTTGAATAAGAGGGGCTAAATGCTGCACCAACTGCTTTTTATCACCAAAATGCTGCACTCGCCCTTTTTCAAAAGTCGTTTCTGCTCCTTTAGCAATTTCAAGACCAAGCTTTCCACAAGTAAAGACATAGTCAATCTTCTGCGGGTTGATTATTTGACCCACTTCATAATGAAATGACTTTTCCTGTGCTCCTAGTTCAAGCATATCTCCAAGAACGATGAATTTTTGGCCATATCCCTTTAAGTCTTCCAGTAAGGAAATGGCTGCCTTCATTGATGTCGGGCTCGCGTTATAGGCATCGTTGATAATATCAAAACCTTTATGAGAAGGAATCATTTCCATTCTCATATTTGTCAGCCTTAAGGTGTTTAACCCCTCTGCAATCGTAGAAAATGGAATATTAAAGAAGCGCCCTACCGCGATTGCCGCTAAAGCGTTATGAACATTATGGACGCCAAGGACAGGGATTTCATACGTTACATCAGGTGCCTGCGAAATGGTAAAGAGTGTACTTTGCTTTTGCTGTTCAATGGTAAGGGGATGTAGGTCAACATCACTAGTTTTCCCAAAAGTGACGGTCTTAATAGCCATTTTCTCTACTCTGGAAGTTAATAAAGGCTCATCACCATTGTAAATTAGCAATCCTTCTTCCTGTAAACCGCTGATAATCTCTAATTTCGCTTCGGCGATCCCATCCCGACTTCCCAGATCCAATAAGTGTGATTCACCGATGTTTGTAATAACAGCCACGTGAGGAGCTGCCAACTGAGAAAGCAGCTCGATTTCACCACGACTGCTCATCCCCATCTCTAAAATGGCAATTTCCGTCTCTTCTGTCAAACGAAGCATTGTTAAAGGCAAACCAATATGGTTATTGAAGTTCCCTTCTGTTTTTAAAACTTGATAGCTCGTGGACAACACGGAAAAAATCATGTCCTTTGTGGTTGTTTTTCCATTACTTCCAGTCACGCCTACTACTTTCACGCCTAATTGATCCCGGTATTGCTTTGATAATTGCTGTAGAGCCGTTAATGTATCTTCTACCAATAATACAGGAATGTTCTCAGGCATATTGGGTTCATTTCGATTCCAAAGAGTGGCAGAGGCCCCACTTTCTATCGCCTTTTGAACAAACTCATGGCCATTAAATTTTTCACCTTTGATCGGGACGAATAAATTTCCCTCTTCAATGGTTCTTGTATCAATGGACACCCCTTTGATTATCACCTCTGTATCTCCTTGCAACGTACTGTCAGGGATCATCTCTTGTACTTCTTTTATCGTACGTGTAATCATCTTCTGTTCAAGCCCCTTTCTTTCCGTTATGTAACCTCGTTAATTGTTGTATCAACCCATTGGATGGTCAAAAAATACGCATACAGAAATGGACCTTTTCACTAAATCGCTGCTGGTTGCAACAAAGCAATTGGAAAGGCCCATTTCGACGAGATTGCTTCCGAAGTGATTAGTGCATTTCCAAAACAACCTCATTTGTTACATTATATTGTGTACCGAATCTTTTGTTTTTCTTCGTGACGCTCAATTGCCAGGTAAACAAGCTTTTCGATCAATTCCGGATAGGATACTCCTGCATGTTTCCATAGAAGCGGGAACATGCTATAAGGAGTGAACCCCGGCATTGTATTTACTTCGTTGATCAACAGTTTTCCGTCTGGTGTTAAGAAGAAATCTGCTCGAACTAGACCAGCCCCGTCAATTGCTTTAAAAGCCTTAATTGCTAGTTCCTTCATTTCGTTATAAGTGGTTTCATCGATTTGAGCAGGAATGATGAGGGCCGTATCTTCGTCTTCATATTTCGCCTTATAATCATAAAACTCTTTCTTAGGAGCGATTTCCCCTACTACTGAGCAGCTCGGATTGTCATTCCCCAATACACCGATTTCTATTTCTCGTGCAACAACGCCTTCTTCCACAATAATCTTGCGGTCAAATGTAAAAGCTTCTTCAAACGCAGCGATAAGTTCTTCACGATCTTTACATTTGCTGATTCCGACGCTTGATCCCAAATTAGCAGGTTTTACAAAGCAAGGATAGCCAAGCTTTTCTTCTACTTCTACATAAGCCTGTTCTTGATTTTGCTCCCATTCGCTTCGGATAAACCAAGCATAATTCACTTGAGGTAAGCCAGCTTGAGAATATAAATTTTTCATGATCACTTTATCCATTCCTGCTGCTGAAGCAAGGACACCGTTTCCTACATAGGGAATATTTAATAACTCCAACATTCCTTGCACTGTTCCGTCTTCACCGTTTGGTCCGTGAAGAAGAGGGAATACCACATCAATGCTTTCTTGCGGTTGTGCCCCTGTGCCACTAAAAATAGCGGTACTTAAAGACATCGGTGAGATTTCCGTTCCTGTCCGATTCAGCTGAAGTTGGGCGATATCTTCAACAGGTCCTGTCAATTGCTTTCCTCGAATCCACTCGCCCGTTTCGGTAATATAGATTGGATGTATGTCATATTTATCTTGATCCAACGCTCCAATTACAGAAAGAGCTGTTTGCATGGATACTTTATGTTCAGCAGATTTCCCGCCATATAAAAGGCCAAGTTTAATCTTCATAGATGATCCTCCTCATATTTCTTCATCTTTTCTATTTTATCATTTTCATCATATGTTTACGAAAAAGATTCGTTCTCACTGCGGATAATATGTATGAAAAATACATAAGCAACATTGTAAAGCAAAAAACCAGATTGATAAATAGTCCTTTATCATTACCCTTTACTTAAATCTATACGCTTTTCACAAAACAATTCCATTGTGCTTTTCAACAATAAAAACCCTAATACAGCAATCTTTAACTGTACTAGGGTTCATATGAGAATATCATGTTATAACATCTCTTTTGAAAATGGACCTATCGTTTATAACAGTACTAGTTATAAATCGTATGATTGTCTAGCTTTCAGTGACCATTATTCAACTGTAACAGATTTAGCCAAGTTACGCGGCTTATCTACATCACAATCACGATGTAATGCTGCGTAGTAAGAAATTAATTGTAAAGGGATAACCGATACAAGCGGTGCCAATGTTTCATGTACCTCCGGAAGAACATAACGATCTTCTTCTGTTTCTAAGCCTTTCATGGAGATAATGCAAGGGCTTGCTCCGCGAGCCACTACTTCCTTCACGTTACCGCGAATACTTAAGTTAACATGCCCTTGAGTCGCTAAGGCGATTACAGGCGTGTTGTTCTCAATTAACGCCATGGTACCATGCTTTAACTCTCCTCCGGCAAATCCTTCTGCTTGAATATAAGAAATTTCCTTTAATTTTAACGCACCTTCTAAACCTACATAGAAGTCTAATGAACGACCGATGAAGAAGCAGTTACGAGTTGTTGCTAAAAATTCACGCGCAATGTTTTCCATTTCTTCTTTGTCATCACAAAGTATTTCCATCGCGTTCGCCACAATCGCTAATTCTGGTACAAGATCAAACTCTAATCCGATTCCTTTTGCTTCTGCTGTCACTGCCGCCAAAATTGCTAATACCGCTAATTGAGCTGTATAAGCTTTTGTAGAAGCAACCGCAATCTCAGGACCTGCATGTAGTAATAGCGTGTAGTCCGCTTCGCGAGAAAGAGTAGAACCAGGAACATTCGTAATCGTCAATGCTTTATAGCCTAATTCCTTCACTTGCACAAGCACAGCACGGCTGTCTGCTGTTTCACCGCTTTGTGAGATAAAGATAAACAAAGGTTTTTTAGATAAAAGCGGCATGTTGTAAGAGAACTCGCTTGCCACATGCACTTCTACCGGGATTTTCGCCCATTTTTCAATGAACTGCTTTCCAACTAAACCGGCATGGTAGCTGGTACCGCAAGCAATAATATAGATACGGTCCGCCTCATTCATGGCCTCTAATACATCTTTATGAATCGCTAATTCATTCTGCTCATTTTGATAAGCTTGAATGATTTTACGCATAACCAACGGCTGTTCATCAATTTCTTTCAACATGTAGTGAGGGTATGTGCCTTTTTCGATATCACTTGCATCTAGTTCTGCCGTATAAGGAGCACGCTCTACTACTTGCCCATCTAATTTTTTTATTGTGACATCTTCTTTTGTCACAATAACAACTTCTTTATCCATTAATTCTACGTATTGATCCGTTACTTGCAACATTGCCATTGCATCACTTGCCACAACGTTAAAGTCAGTACCCAATCCTACAAGCAGCGGACTTTTGTTTTTCGCTACATAAATTGTGTTTTTGTCTTGTTCATCTAAAAGGGCGATGGCATATGAACCGTGAAGCAAGCTAATCGCTTTACGAAACGCAGCTTCTACCGCCAGACCTTCATTTACAATTTTTTCAATTAATTGAACAATAACTTCTGTATCTGTATCACTTTTGAACTCCACACCTTGAAGGTAATCACGTTTTAAAATCGCATAGTTTTCAATAACGCCGTTATGAACGATCGTAAAACGGCCTTTTGTACTTTGGTGCGGGTGAGCGTTCACTTGACTTGGAGCACCATGTGTAGCCCAACGAGTGTGACCAATACCGATTGGTGCTATAACAGACTCATCCACAATCCCACGTAACTCAGCAATACGGCCTTTTTCTTTAAATACATGAATACCTTGCTCATCTGCAACTGCAATTCCTGCAGAGTCATAGCCGCGGTACTCTAATTTTTCCAACCCGCGCAATAAAATTTCTTTTGAATCTTTATTTCCGATATAACCTACAATTCCGCACATAAAACAGTTCCTCCTTGAAATAAAACAATCAACATCTAGTCATTTCCTTGTCTTTGTCCAAAAGGTCACCCTTTTGCTTTTAACAAAGGATTACACGGTTGTGACTATTCAACCGGGAGGCATCCGCCGAGCACTCGATAAACCTCCTCCTCGTCAACTAAGCACTTTGCGTCTCTATGCTTAGTCCAGGCGCTTTAATGATGAACCAAACTTATTTTTCCCTCCTTCAACGTATATTAAGAGACGAACAAACCTAATATTACAATAGGTGCTGACAAACCGTCAATTAATTCCTTTTAATTGGGGAATGAAAAAAGACACTTTATGTGTCTAACCGCTTAGAGCTAAAAGAAAACATAAAGTGTTCCCACAATATAAAAATATGCATGAGCAGTTTATTGTGTTACCACTCATGCATATTGGGCACTTTTATTTATTCTAATCCCATTTCTGCCTTGACCACTTCAACGATACGGTTTACATATTTTTCACATTCACTGTCTGTTGGTGCTTCTACCATGACACGAACCAGCGGTTCTGTTCCAGAAGGACGAACCAGAACACGTCCATTTCCAGCCATTTCTTGTTCTACTCCCTCAATAACAGCTTTCACTTTTTCATTTTCCGTAACTTTATATTTATCCGTTACTTTTACATTTACAAGTAATTGCGGGTATTTTTTCATCTCACCCGCTAATTGGGATAGTGGCTTTTTCGTTGCTTTCATAATGTTTACTAACTGAATGGCCGAAAGCATGCCATCACCTGTTGTATTATAATCCAGGAAAATAATATGGCCCGACTGCTCTCCGCCTAAATTATAGCCTTTAGTCTTCATTTCTTCTACTACATAGCGATCACCAACTGCAGTCTGAGCGCTTTGGATGCCTTGTACTTCAAGCGCTTTATAAAAGCCTAAATTACTCATTACCGTTGACACAATTGTATTATGTTTTAATTGCCCTTGTGCGCTTAAGTATTTGGCACAAATATACATAATTTGATCACCATCTACGATTTCCCCATTTTCATCAATAGCAATTAAACGATCGCCGTCTCCGTCAAAAGCAAGACCGATATCTGCTCCTTTTTCTTTTAAAAATACAGCTAATGCCTCAGGATGAGTAGACCCGACGCCATCATTAATATTTAACCCATTAGGAGAAGCACCCATTGTTGAAATATCTGCTTCTAAATCGGCAAATAGATGGGCAGCTAACGAAGAAGTAGCACCATGGGCACAGTCTAAAGCTACATGAATACCTGAGAAGTCTTCATCCACTGTTTGCTTTAAGTATTGCAGGTACTTTTGACCGCCTTCAAAATAATCATTTACTTGTCCTAATTCTTTCCCTATCGGTCGCGGCAAAGTGTCTTCAGGGTTGTCTAAAAGCTGTTCAATTTCAAGTTCTTGTTCATCTGATAGCTTAAAGCCATCCGGTCCGAAAAATTTAATACCGTTATCTTGAACAGGATTATGAGAAGCTGAAATCATTACCCCGGCCTGAGCTCCCAGTGCTTTGGTTAAATATGCTACACCAGGAGTAGAAATTACACCGAGACGCATTACTTCGGCACCAATTGAAAGGAGACCCGCTACTAAAGCCCCTTCTAACATGTGACCAGAAATACGGGTATCACGTCCAATTAATACTTTCGGTCTTTCAGCATCTTTTGTTAGTACATATCCTCCAAAACGCCCTATTTTAAACGCTAATTCTGGTGTTAGTTCACTGTTAGCTACTCCACGAACTCCGTCTGTTCCAAAATATTTACCCATGTTTATTTCGCTCCTTTGTTACGATATCTACCTGTTGTTAACCTTGTGGTTGTGTATTATCCAAATTTTGATCATCATAGCTTTGCTCGTTTTCATCAATTGGATTATCTTGTTTTTCATCCGGTTTTGGGGGATTTTCAATTATTTTTTCATTGTTATTATTACCTTGTTTATCTATCACTCGTACCCTAGCTTTATTCAAGGCCAGTTGATACGTCACATTTTGTGGGCCTTTCACCTCGATAGATACATCATGATCACCACTTAAAAGGCTGCTCACATCAATAGAAAGCTGAATGCCTTGAGGTTGAATATTGGCTAAAGCTTCTGAGGGACCTCTTACCTCTACATTCACATTTCCTGAATTAGGCGTTAGAAGCTGATAGTCAAAATTGGGTGATTTTCCGGCAAGAGATAATGGAAGATTTTCAAACACTTTCTTTTCTTCCTTTTCTTCCTTTTCTTCCTTTGGCTCTTGCTCTTCTACTTTCCCCTCTTTTTCTACGTCAACCCGAACGGCCACTTTCTCAGGATATACCCGCTTAGCCCCCTTAGGGACAGGAACATCAATCCAAACACTCTCGGATTTTGTCATGTTACTGACATCTAGTTCGATACCATCAATTATGTCTAAATCATTCAATATATTCTCAGGCCCAAAAACCGTCACCTCATGAGTAGAGGGTTCCAGGCTTTTAATACTTAAATCATCGGGCAATGTCCCTATTGGCTTAACCCTTAGTCCAACCTTTTTATTTGGACTTACGACAGGGACTTTTACCTCTACGAAACGTGGCTGAATGTCTACATCCAGCTTATTTAATCGTTTATCTAAAGCAATTACCCTAGCCGCTTTTTCCACCGTTTCAGAGACATCATTAATCTCCATTGTCGCTTTCACGTATTTGATTTTTTCGATTTCACTTTTTGCTCCGGTGATTTTAACCGTACTTGGCTTGACGATAGGTTGTTCTGCTATATATCCATCACGAATATTATTCACATTCACATCTGCTTGTACCGGGAAGATTTTGGACACTTTTTCCTCAATCTGCACTCTAAGGGTTTGCGGCTCTACTTTGACCCCTAATTTTTCAGAAATATTCCGGTGCTTAAGTTTCACTTCATGCTCTCCTAATTGGAGGTTGGTTACATCAATATAAACTTCGAAATCCCGCTGTAATTTAGTAGGTTGTACAATACTTCTGGGCCCCTCCAGCGTGAGTTGAACAAACTCTGGAACCCCTTTAACAATCGTGTTTTCACTATCGTAGTACACATGTACAGGAACATCTGTAATTGTTTCTTTATCATAGCTAACCGCTGAACTTCCTTTAGAAGTCGTCTTTGCAATATCTGGATCTAAATTAACAGACATATAAAGCAATAATGCTAACAATAAAGCCATGATTTTCATAAACCAACGGTTGTTCATCAGCTTATCCATTCTTCTTTCCCCTCCATTGCCAGCGAGTCGAAGAAGCCGCTTTTGAACTGCTTACTAATTCATTTGTTAAGAATTCTCTTAACATATCCTGTGTTAAATGACGATGCAACTCCCCGTTTTTTGTAATAGAAATACTACCTGTCTCTTCTGAAACTACTACTGTCAAACTATCTGTGACTTCGCTGATTCCCACAGCCGCACGGTGTCTGGTTCCCAACTCTTTTGAAATAAAAGGACTTTCAGAAAGAGGGAGATAACAAGCAGCTGCTGCAACTTGATTTTTTTGGAGAATAACAGCCCCATCATGAAGCGGGGTATTCGGAATAAAAATGTTAATTAATAGCTCAGAAGAAACATCAGCATGTAAAGGGATTCCCGTTTCAATGTAATCACTCATACCCGTATCCCGCTCAATCGAGATTAAAGCACCAATACGTCTCTTAGCCATATAATCTGTTGCTTTTAAAATAGCTTCCACAGTATGAGCACTCTCATCTTCTTCAGGTACGTTACTCCTTGAAAATAATCTTCCTCTACCAAGTTGCTCTAGAGCTCTCCTCAACTCAGGTTGAAAAATAATAACGATCGCCAGAAATCCCCATGCTAAAGCCTGGTCCATTAGCCACTCCAGTGTTTTAAAACCTAAGAAACTGCTGAGGAAGCGAACAACAACAATCACTATGATTCCTTTCAGCAATTGGACGGCCTTTGTTCCTCTTATGACCATTATTAGTTTATATATAACAAACCAAACAAGGAGAACATCGATTACTTTTCCTACGTATGTGAAGATCGGTAGCTCTCCAATAGGCATTATCTCACTTCCTCTAATATGTAATGACAAAATAATAATCAATGTAACTTTATTAGTATACCATAAAAACCGCTGTTTTTTCCTTATCTAACGGTTAGAAAACGAAAGTAATTCCCTTTGTACCCATGTATTTAAAAAGGATCACTTTTGATGTTTACCAAGAGTGATCCTTTTTTATCTCTTATTTATTTTCAGAAATGTTTAAGGCATTTTTGACATTGGATTTGAATGTATACCATACCCACTCAAATAGTTGATCGAGCTCCTCAACCTTCCCTGTCACTTGACCTGCCGATGCTAAATATTGATTCCCATTAATGACGGTTACATTTCCGTTTACTTTTCCTTCAATTTTAATATCACCGTTACGTACGACAATGTCACCTTCTACTACTTTTCCTTCAGGAACAACAACCGTTTCTTCATTAATAATTAATCCCTTCTGTTTAGATACCGAGAATTCCTGGCTGTTTGTCCATGATGACATCAAGCTCCCGAACATCAACAATATAAATAATGAAGCTGCCGTCATAAAAGGATGCATTTTAAACCAACGATTAAATTTTGCTTGTCTATTTTCCTTTGGAAGATGGGCCATCACATTCATAGTAAAGTTAGTCGGCGCTTCAATATGAGAAGTACTCTGTACAAAAGCGATTGCTTTTTTTAACTCCTTAAAATGCTGCTGGCAGCTCTCACAGGAGTGAAGATGTTCTTTTAAGATTGTCTCGTTTTCCTTCGTGATATCACCATCTAAGTAATCATGCATGAAATCAATATATTCTACACATTTCATTGGTTCTCACCTCTTAAAGATGGCGCAGCTTGTTGCGTAAAGCTTCCCGCCCTCTATGGATTCTTGTTTTTACTGTGCCCACAGGCAAATCTAAAATATCGCTAATTTCCTTTAGTGAGAGTTCGTCTACATACTTTAACACAATGACCGAGCGGTATTTCTCGGGAAGTCTTAAAATCTCCCTTTGTATCTGCTCCTGCAGCTCTAGCTTCTCTAATTCATCTTCAGGAAGCTCTTGTTTAGAGGGAATTTGGGAATACATATCTAGCCCATCTGTACCGCTAATTTCTGCATCCAAATAGTAATCAGGTTTCTTTTTACGGATGCGGTCTATACATAAATTGGTGGCAATTCTATAAAGCCACGTTGAGAATTTCTTTGTTGAATCATAGCTGTGAATATTTACATATGCACGAATAAATGCCTCCTGCGCAGAATCTTCTGCTTCGTGCGCATTGCCTAGCATACGGTAGCATAGTTGATATACTTTGTCTTTATAATATTCAACAATTTCCGCGAAGGCATCCTGATCTCCCTTTTTCACTTGGTTAATTTTCCTGCTTATTAACAAATCCATTTAACTTTTACCTCCGCCCATTGCGGGATACTATACATACGCTTTATTTTAGAAAAGGTTTCGTTTAAAAGAAAAAATAAAAAACATCAGGTTTAAAAATAACATGGTTTGGCTATTTATTAAACATAAAAAGGGGTGAGAATAAAATGCATTGTGAAAAATTATTGCTTGATGAAATCGAAAAGTGTCGTTTACTAATGGTCCATCTCGCAAGCCAAACATCTCTCTCTTCTCACCAAGTCGTTCAAGCAAGTACAAGATTAGATACACTATTAAATCAATACAACAAACATAAAAAACAGTAACCATACAGTTACTGTTTTTTGTCCTATATTTATTCTAAAGCTCTTACTTATAAGAGTAAACAACTTTTAACAGATTGCTTTAAAGTAATTTTTCCCCTAATAATGAGCCCATTAATGCAACCGCCACTTCAGCTGTTTTGTTTCGCTCGTCTAGAATCGGATTCACCTCTACAAACTCTACAGATGTGATGATATTCGCTTCAGCTAACATCTCCATAGCGAGGTGACTTTCGCGGTAGCTGATTCCTCCTGCAACAGGTGTCCCCACTCCCGGTGCATCATCTGGATCAAGTCCATCTAAATCAAGGGATAAATGTACGCCATCAGTACGTTGCTTCAGATAATTAATCGCTTCCTCCATCACTTTTGTCATCCCAATTCGGTCGACTTCATGCATCGTATATACTTTAATACCTTTTTCTTTGATTAACTCTTTTTCGCCTTGATCCAGGGAACGAGCGCCAATGATAACAATGTTTTCAGGCTTTACTTTTGGTGCATATCCTCCAATATTGATGAGGGCAGGGTGTCCCATTCCCAGGCTCACCGCTAAAGGCATACCATGTATATTTCCTGAAGGTGAAGTTTCTGCTGTATTTAAATCACCATGGGCGTCATACCAGATAACACCTAAATTTTCGCAATGTTGAGCTACACCGGCCAACGTTCCGATGGCAATACTATGATCTCCTCCTAACACTAAAGGAAATCGGTTTAAATGAATGACTTCATCTACTTTTTGGGCTAATTTTTCATTGCCGTCCGCTACGGCTTTTAGATTCTTTAAATTTGTCTCCGTGTCATTATGCGCTCTTTCTTTAATCTCGACTTTTATATCTCCTTCGTCGTAAACTGTGTAGCCAAGATTCTTGAGCCTTTCGTCTACCCCCGCATAACGAATAGCACTTGGTCCCATGTCTACCCCTCTTCTCGTTTGTCCAAGATCCATTGGTACTCCAATGATAGAAATCGCTTTCATATGTTGTTTTCCTCCCCCTATGTCTTTCCATTATCCATTTTAAACATAAAGGTGAAATGGCTCAACTCGACACTTTTTTGAATATATATGCAATTCGAATATAAAGAAAGGTGTGTTCTCTATTATGAGAAGGAAAAATAAAAAACCTTTAAACACACTTCGTGTTTAAAGGTTTATAATCAATCTTATGTATGTAATGGTGGAGCCTAGCGGGATCGAACCGCTGACCTCCTGCGTGCAAAGCAGGCGCTCTCCCAGCTGAGCTAAGGCCCCATTTTATATGGAGCGGAAGACGGGATTCGAACCCGCGACCCCCACCTTGGCAAGGTGGTGTTCTACCACTGAACTACTTCCGCAATATGAGCCATGAAGGACTCGAACCTTCGACCCTCTGATTAAAAGTCAGATGCTCTACCGACTGAGCTAATGGCTCTTTGGCTGGGCTAGCTGGATTCGAACCAACGCATGACGGAGTCAAAGTCCGTTGCCTTACCGCTTGGCTATAGCCCAAAAACAAAATGGTGGAGGGGGACGGATTCGAACCGCCGAACCCTGAGGGAGCGGATTTACAGTCCGCCGCGTTTAGCCACTTCGCTACCCCTCCAGTATTTCATTTGTCCAGCTACGGCTCCTCTCAAGATTGAACAGTCGCCTTCGCTTTTCTTAAAATGGTGCCGGCGAGAGGACTTGAACCCCCAACCTACTGATTACAAGTCAGTTGCTCTACCAATTGAGCTACACCGGCAATCTGTCTAGATTTAGTTTAGCTGCGGCTCTTAATCTTTCAGCCGTTTCACTTCTGCATACGAAACCAAAGAGCGGTGTTCCGATCATAAGCTCCAATTCCCCTCAAGATTGAACAATCGCCTTCGCTTTTTTTAATGGTGGAGGATGACGGGATCGAACCGCCGACCCCCTGCTTGTAAGGCAGGTGCTCTCCCAGCTGAGCTAATCCTCCGATGTACAGGATGTACAAGTGCAGGCGTTGCGACAGGACGTCGCCAACTTAGCCTGCCATCCTTTAGATGACCCGTACGGGATTCGAACCCGTGTTACCGCCGTGAAAGGGCGGTGTCTTAACCACTTGACCAACGGGCCAAAACAGCTTCGAGCAAGCTTCCAACCGGGCTTGAACCGGTGACCTCTTCCTTACC
Source organism: Bacillus songklensis (assembly GCF_042649685.1). Taxonomy (NCBI): domain Bacteria; kingdom Bacillati; phylum Bacillota; class Bacilli; order Caryophanales; family Bacillaceae; genus Bacillus; species Bacillus songklensis. The sequence goes on from NZ_JBHRZT010000017.1 coordinate 29,154, forward strand.
ATGGAAGTGCTCTACCTACTGAGCTATGGAAGCATATGGCTCCACAGGTAGGACTCGAACCTACGACCAATCGGTTAACAGCCGATTGCTCTACCACTGAGCTACTGTGGAATAATATCAGCCTGGCAACGTCCTACTCTCACAGGAGGAAACCCCCAACTACCATCGGCGCTGAAGAGCTTAACTTCCGTGTTCGGCATGGGAACGGGTGTGACCTCTTCGCCATCATCACCAGACATATTACATTATACATATTTCAGAAGAAATTTCAACCCTTTTTTTAAAAGTTATTCCTTCAAAACTAGATAACACATTACTGAGGAAAGCGTGTAGTACTTTTCATTGTCCAGTTGCGCAAGCTATATCCTACGGTCATTTCACCACCTCCCACGAAGTCAAAGAACGACTTCTCGTCGGCGGTTCCAATTCCCTATGAGCATGAACGAGCTTGCTCCGCTTTTCTTGATTGTCCAGCTGTGAAAGCCAAACCGTACGGCTGTTTCGCTTCCTCTGTTGAGACTATCGTCTCTTCCGCCAGAAGCTCCAACATCCTATCGGTTTAAACGGGCTTTCTCCGCTTTTCGTTTAGGTTAAGTCCTCGATCGATTAGTATCAGTCAACTCCACGTGTCACCACGCTTCCATCTCTGACCTATCAACCTGATCAT
>NZ_JBHRZT010000018.1:0-19300 GCF_042649685.1 Bacillus songklensis
ACTGAATATTCAGTCTCATGTAAGACAACTAAACAACCTCCCCCAAGATTAAAAAACGTATCTGAGAATACTCTCTTACACAAAAATCTTGACGCTACCGATGATTCCTTTCGTGGTGAATTGCCATATATATACTATCAAATATATTCCTATATTTCCATTAACTTTTTATGAGTTTAGAAGGATTTTAGTTTTTCCTCATGCTTTAACTGTTGAATTGCTACTGGATAAGCTGGATTTTTATCCACTGCTATGATATGAGTTCTGGAAACATACAAAAAAGCCAAGGCTTTTTTCAAGAATAGCTTGGCTGATTTGGCATCTCTCGTTTTACTAAGGAAAAAGTGAATGGTATTCCCATCTTAATCGTCTGCACGATACAGATACATCCATTATCCTTCTACTTTTACATACGTTTCATCGACTCTTAAGGAGTCATTAGTTAGCTTAAGATGACACCGTAATCTTTCATCTAATTCAGGTCCATATTCATGAACCTAACGCATAATCGTTGTGTGAGCCATCAATCATCCCCGTTCCTCCATCATTTCCCCAAATCACGAAAACTCAAGTTGTACCGTAGATACCACCTTTACCATTAGCAAAATAAGGTTGATCATGCTTCCATTTGAACAAATGTTTTGTTTCCATGGCGATCACACACCTTTGTAGATTAGTAGTATCAGTACGTCCAAGTTTCAGAGACTTTTTGGACTAGAACCGAATGATCTTCGCACCAGAACCTTCTATTCCATTATTAAGTCCATTCTATATATTAAAGAAATCTAATTGGAATGAATTCATATAGGTACTTATTACTATTTACCAAATTTTACAAAAAATTTATAATTTAATATAATTGCAACAACAAATCCTGGAGGTGTCCATGCTTAAACAAGTCGCTTACTTGCATCAATTAAAGAAATATGAACGATGCTTAAATAAACATCATATTCAGATTGCTCATTTTATTCCGGGGAGAATTCGTTTAAAAAGTGACTTATGGAAACAAAACGAGCGATTGCTACAAGAGTTAATGGATGTCATCAAAAGTGAACCATACGTTCAATCGGTCGAATATGTCACGATTACAGGAAGTATGGTCATCGAGTTTACATTAAAAGACAATCCGCCAATTGAACAAATTGACCAGTGGGTTAATTTATTGTTAAGTACTCATGCATACATAAGAGGATAAAAAGGGGCGATGTCAGTTGTGGTCAACATTATTCGGACTTGGTGCTTACATCATCGCTCCTAAGCTAATCGGGAAACTGCGGGAGCAAAAAATACAAGTGATTCATGCCGTCCCGGGAAGATTAAGGCTGCAAAATCAGAAATGGAAAAATGAACATGTAGTAGCGTATATGGAAAAGGTGCTAATACAGCATCCCCTTATCGAGTCGTGTCGTGTTTCACCTATTACAGGCAGCCTGGTATTGGAATTTGCGACCCCTTATTTGCAGCAAACAGAATTGGATGAGCTGCTACAGCTTGTAACAGATGTTACGGTAGAAAGCTTCGCTGTTACAAACGATAAGCTGATGAACACAATGAGAGGGACATTCAATCGAATCAATGAAAATGTAAAAAAGACAACGAATGGATATACGAGTATAGACAGTTTGTTGATAGTGTATTTCATGTTCCAGGGAATTCGAAACTTTCCTGTTAATCCTGCCTTTGCAAGCAGTTTATTTTATTGGGCCTTCACCGTTTTAAAAAATAGTGAGCAGAAAGGAGAGGGCAACGATAACTAATGTGATGGTGCTCCACTCTTTGCCGGGCCGGCTGCGGCTTCGTATTGAAACAAAGTTGCCCTCAGCTAACATTGAAGCGTGGTTTCGATCGATTCCCGGAATTTATTCGGCATCTTACACGCCCATAACGAAAAGCTTGCTTCTTTACTACGATGAGCAATTCCAGCCGCATCTTTTCTTGGAAATGCTGAAGGAAAGAAAGAGGGAAAGCAAAAAAGCGAAACAAGATCTATCAATAAAAAAGAGAGTATCACTTATCAGCCTTTGTGCTGTGTTGTTTTGTACACATTGGATGATGACAAAAATGGCTGCGCCAGCTTTTTACATGACTCTTCTAAATCGGATCATGGGAGCGGTTGTTCTGTTGTTGTCACTTCCGACCATCAAAAACGGATTAAGAGGTATGGTGAAAGAACGCAAATTCAATCCTGACTTTTTAACGATGTCTTCGCTGATTGCCTGTCTTTACTTAAATCAGTCTGCATCAGCACTCGTTATTTATATCATGTCTACGGCAAGTGAATTGTTAACCGACATGACGACCGTAAAAACGAAAGCCCACTTGCAATCGTTACTGCATCTTGAAGCTCCGTATGCGTGGAAGATTTTAGAAGATGATACAGTAAGCAAAGTGAGCGTTGATGATGTTTCAGTTGAAGATATTGTAAAAGTATATCAAGGGGAACGGATTCCGGTGGATGGCTTTGTCTTAAACGGCCATGCGGTCATCGATGAATCTGCCATTACAGGCGAGTATATGCCGAAGGAGAAAACGGTTCAAGATGAAGTGTATGCCGGAAGCATTTGCCAGAGCGGTGAGATCACGCTGTGTGTAACGAAAACAGGAAGAGAAACAGCGCTTGGAAGAATGATCCAGCTCATTGAAAATGCCTATTCATCCAAAGCGCCGATACAGGAATATGCGAATAAAATCGCAGAAAAAATGGTGGGGGTTTCATTTGCTCTTACCTTCATAACCTATCTGTTCACTCGAAATCTTAATCGGGCATTGAGCATGCTTGTCATCGATTTCGTATGCGGGATTAAACTTTCAACGGCTGCTGCCTTTTCTGCCGCCATTGGCAAAGCCGCCAAAAAAGGTGTTCTCATTAAAAACGGAAGCTATGTGGAGCAGCTGGCAAATGTAGAAACCTTTGTTTTCGATAAAACCGGGACAATGACAGAAGGAAAACCGTATGTCGAGCACATGGAATGTTTTCATGATTTCACGGCAGAAGAGGTGCTACAAAAAGCTGCCTTATTGGAGCAGACGTCCCCCCATCCGCTTGCATATGCCATTATAGAAGAAGCGAAAAAACGCAATATTCCACTTGTTAGTCGGCTCGCTCATGAAAAGGTGAATGTTGTGACGGGCAAAGGACTTTATGGGATTATTGAAGAAAGGGAAGTTCATGTCGGCAGTTTGCGATACCTAGAAGAAGAAGGGATTATAACCGAACATTATATTCATCTTTCACCAACATATTCTGTTTATGTGGCGATTGACGGATATCTTGCCGGTGCGTTTTCCATTCAAGACCGCATAAGAACAGGGATGAAGCATACAATTAAACAATTACGTTTACTCGGGGTGCAAAAAGTCGTGATGCTAACGGGTGATGAGCAGAAAAACGCTGAAAAAGTGGCAAGGCAGCTACAGCTTGATGATTACTGTGCCCACATGCTGCCGGAGGAAAAAGTGCGCTATGTGGAAAACGAGAAAAAACGAACGACGATCGCCATGGTCGGTGACGGAATGAACGATGCTCCAGCTTTAACAAAAGCACATATCGGAATAACGCTCGGGGGAAAACGAACCGACTTAGCGGTCGAAGCGAGCGATATTGTTGTATCAAAGGACGACCCTTACGTATTGACAGAATTAGTTGATTTGTCAAAAGAGACATTGTGTACCGTAAAACAGAATGTATTGGCAACCCTGTTTATAAACGGAGCCGCCATCTTATTAGGATCATTAGGAATCATATCCCCTGTGGCGGGAGCGGCGGTGCATAACTTGGCTACGATTGGAGTCGTACTTAATAGCATGAAAATTTTAGCGAAGGAGGAGAAACAAGGTGGCACCTTCGTATACGATTCTTCACGATATACCCGGGAGAATCCGGCTGCAAGTACCAATGCTGCGAAACCACTCCTCATTTAAAGAATTTGAAATGTTCTTTTCGGCTATCAAGGGTATTAGAGATGTAAAAATCGAGCCGGTCATCCAGACAATGGTAATTGTTTATAATGAACGTGAGGTGACGAAGCGAAAAATTTGTCAGTATATTTCCCTGTTTTTTCGTCATGAGTCATTAGATCCGCTTGATCCCATCATTGTGAATGTTACACCGGGAATTCGTAAAGCGATTTTTCGCTCACTTGTGACCGGATTTTTATTATTGATAGCGGTTGTGAAAAAACGGTATACAAACCAAATTGATGTATTTGATTATCTTATCGTTATTTCAACAGCCCATACCGTATTGACACACGGGGGTACGAATCGTTATCGCCATCCTGACATTATAACAGGAATCGTCAGCTTGTTTTCACTTGGAGCAAGCAATTTGCTTCACGTATGTATGGTCACATGGGCAGTGAACGTGTTGGAAATCTTACATGATATAAAACGGGCTAACAAAAGTCCGATTTTACTATAAAAGGAGAGAGGAAAAATGGCATTTAATCAAGATTTCTTATTGGGATTCATTTCTGGAACAGTAGTGGGAGCGGTTGGCTATCGCTTATATGAACAAAACTCAGGGCAATTGCAACGATTATTGCAGCCGGCACAAGGCTTCCGTCAACAAGCAGCCACACAACAACCTTCTTTAGAAGAGCTTGTCGCACAAAAAGAGAGATTAGAAGATTTAATTGCTGAAATGAAACTAGGCTAACCTATATGAATCCACATAAATCAAGGAACGTAAATCAAAAAACATCCATATTCTTTGATTTACGTATAAGCCTTCGGCCATTTCCCTTTTGGGCCTTTGCCGAAGGCTTATACGAGAACCTTTTCAGTTCTGATTAAACTTGTTATTAATATAATCTTAATAAAAAACATATTGAAAGAGAAAATATTGTAGTTTATAATAACCTAAAAGTTTCCCTAAGGAAAAATATTTTTATTGGCAAAAAAATATTACTTGTCACAACTTGTTCTTTAAGCACGTTTTTTGGAAAATTCCATAACCTGTATCAAATCGTTTTCCTCCATGCTAATTTGCTTTTTTTTGGGCAAAAAGTTTCCTTAGGTAAATATTTTTAAGAAAAGGAAAAAGGAGTGGATAAGTGCATGTTTTCTTCCAGAATCAAACAATTTATGGTTGGACTATTCATTTTCATCCTGGCTTTATTCATCGTTTCAGGTTGCTCAAACAATAAGGGGACTGCCACAAACGAGGATGGGAAATTAAAGATTACCACGACAATTGGGATGATTACAGACGTAACGAAAAATGTCGGGGGTGAGCATGTAGAAGTAACCGGATTGATGAAAACAGGAGTAGATCCGCATTTATACAAAGCATCCCAAGGTGATATGAAGAAATTGGATGAAGCGGAACTCATTTTATATAATGGCTTGCACTTAGAAGGTAAAATGGGTGAAATTTTCGAGAAGATGGAAAAACAAAAGCCTGTTATTGCTGTTACACGTGATATTAAAGAGGAGGAATTGCGAACAGCAGGCGATGGAATACATGATCCGCACGTTTGGTTCAATGTTCGGCATTGGATTACGGCCACGGAAACCATTCGCGATGTGTTAATCGAACAAGATCCAAAGAATGCGGATGAGTACAAACAAAATGCGCAAGAATATATTGCTAAACTTGAAGAATTGGACACATATGTAAGAGGGCAGATTGCGACGATTCCAAAAGAAAGACGCGTTCTTGTGACGGCACATGATGCATTCGGCTATTTTGGGGATGCTTACGATATTGAAGTAATGGGCCTCCAAGGATTAAGCACAGCTTCTGAATACGGTTCAAAAGATGTAAGCAAGCTTCGTGATTATTTAGTTGAAAAGAAAATTAAAGCCGTGTTTGTGGAATCAAGTGTACCGAAAAAAGCGATTGAAGCCGTCGTAGAAGGAGCGAAAAAGAAAGGGCATGAAGTGAAAATTGGTGGGGAATTGTTCTCTGATGCGATGGGTGAAGAAGGCACGGAAGAAGGAACCTATATCGGAATGGTCCGCCATAATGTCGATACCATTGTGAATGCATTGAAATAAGGAGGGAGAAAAGCATGACAGCACCTTTAAAAGTGAAGGATTTGACGGTCGCTTACCAAAAGAAGCCAGTGTTGCGCAATGTATCATTTGAGATTCCTGAAGGAAAATTAATTGGAATCGTAGGACCGAACGGAGCCGGGAAATCCACGCTCATTAAATCGATTCTTGGCTTGATTCCGAGAGTAACAGGTGAAGTGGAGATTTACGGAAAGCCGTATAAAGAGCAGCGTAAGCTTATCGGCTATGTTCCCCAACGCGAATCAGTCGATTGGGACTTTCCAACAAATGCCTTGGATGTCGTGACAATGGGACGGTATGGTCATTTAGGATGGTTTAAACGACCTGGCAGTAAAGAGAAGGAATTCGCGATGGAGTGCTTGCGCCAAGTCGGGATGGATGGATTTGCCGAGCGCCAGATCAGTCAGCTTTCCGGAGGACAGCAGCAGCGTGTCTTTTTAGCAAGGGCACTTGCGCAGGATGCCCAGCTTTATTTCATGGATGAACCGTTTGTCGGTGTCGATGCGGCAACGGAAAAAGCGATTATCACCCTATTAAACAACCTCAAACAGCAAGGAAAAACTGTTCTGGTCGTTCATCATGATTTAAACACGGTAAAAGAATACTTTGATTGGCTGTTATTGTTAAATGTGGAGTTGGTGGGAATCGGAGAAACGGAACGATTGTTTACAAAAGAGTATTTGCAAAGAACGTATGGCGGCAGATTAACCATGTTTGATTCTGAGAAAGAGTCATCTTTCATGATTAATTGAGGTGAAAACATGAACTGGTTACAAGTGTTTCAAGATCCCAATACACAATGGATTTTATTTGGTTCCATGCTGTTAGGATTAAGCAGCGGGGTCATCGGGAGCTTTGCCTACTTACGCAAACAATCTCTCATGGGAGATGCGCTCGCCCATGCGGCACTGCCGGGAGTTTGTCTCGCTTTTATGATGACGGGATCCAAATCGATTTTCTATTTTTTGATTGGGGCTCTTATGGCAGGCATTTTGGCTACCTTTTTGATCAGCTATATTACAAGACATACACGCATTAAGCAGGATTCAGCATTAGGAATTATTTTAACCGTGTTTTTCGGTGTTGGGATTGTGTTATTGACGCAAATTCAGCACGGCGATGCCGGAAATCAAAGCGGTCTTGATAAATTTTTATTCGGTCAGGCCGCCTCGATGATTCAGACTGATGTGTACACGATGGCCATCATTTCAGCTGTATTGGTCGGTGTTTGCGTCTTGTTTTTCAAGGAGTTTAAGTTGCTTTCATTTGACCCGGGTTTTGCGAAAGGGATTGGGTTGCCGGTGGTGCTTCTTGATCAGTTTATCATGCTCCTTGTGGTAGCAGCCGTAGTGGTCGGAATTCAAGCGGTAGGTGTCGTATTAATGGCAGCCTTGCTGATCACCCCGGCAGTCGCGGCAAGGTATTGGACGGAAAAACTCCACGTCATGGTCATCGTTTCAGGAGCATTCGGGGTATTGAGTGGCATGGTCGGAACGCTCGTGAGTACGATGGTGGATAACTTGCCGACAGGGCCGCTCACAGTTCTCGCGGCAACATGCTTATTTATCTTCTCTGTCTTTTTTGCGCCAAAGCGGGGATTATTGGCTAAAATACTGTTGAGAATGTCAGCAAAAAATGAACTGACAAGAAGACCCTATGTCCAAAAAGTGAAAGAAGGGGAAACACTATGAATGATGTTTGGATTATTCTGATTGGTGCACTTGTTGCCTGCTCATGTAGCCTTGTCGGTTGTTTTCTCGTTCTACGCAAAATGTCCATGATTGGAGATGCAATCAGCCATTCAGTATTACCGGGAATTGTCATCGCCTTTTTAGTGAGCGGATCAAGAGATTCGTTGTTTATGATGATGGGGGCCGCAGCCATTGGATTGATCACCGTCTTTTTAATTCAGATGTTCCACCAAAGCGGTGTCCAGTCCGATGCCTCCATCGGTGTCGTATTTACGGCTTTGTTTGCGGTGGGAGTTGTCCTTGTTAGCCTTTACACCCGTCAGGTGGACCTGGATCTTGATTGCGTATTATATGGGGAAATCGCTTATGCACCGTGGAATACGATCGCAATCGGCGGGATGAGTATTGGTCCAAAAGCCGTCTGGGGAGTAGGGGCTACCTTTCTCTTAAACTTAATCGTAATCAGTCTATTCTATAAACAGTTTAAAATTTGCTCGTTTGACCCGGCCATGGCGGCAGCTGTCGGCATACCGGTCATGTTATTCCACTACCTCTTAATGGCACTTGTTTCTTTTACGACAGTCGCTTCCTTTGAAAGCGTAGGGGCCATTTTAGTGGTAGGCATGTTAATTGTACCGGCTGCAACGGCTTACTTGTTGACCGATAAATTAAGCGTGATGATTAGTATCAGCATGTTGATCGGGATCATTAGTTCTGTACTTGGATATTATATGGCGTATGTATATGATGCTTCGATTGCCGGATGCATGATTACGGTTGCCGGGATATTATTTTTACTCGCTCTATTCTTCTCGCCGACACACGGCGTTGTCATGAAGAAACGGAAACGCAAAAAAATGATGACACAGATATAATAAGCAAGGCCTTTTAAAGTGGATGGAGGGACTGACCATGCTTGAGAACATCCAGTGAGGAAAAGTATTTGGAGGAAATATATAAGGCAGTTAACCAAAGGGGATATGCCCGTGTTTCAGATGTTGCTCAATCACTTGATGTCTCCGTTTCCTCTGTATCGAAAATGGTCCGAAAACTTGCAGGTTATCAGCTTGTGGAGCATGAGAGATATCAATATATTAAAATGACAGAAAAAGGGATATTAGTTGGAAAGCAACTGGTTCTTAAACATCAAATTCTTGCTACGTTCTTTCAAATGATTGGTCTTGAAAAAGAAGAAGTTGAGGAAGAAGTTAATAAAATTGAACATTACATTAGTTGGAGCACCATAGGAAAAATCCATGACTTCATTTTAAGAAATGAATAAATTCATAAATGAAAAAATAAGGTTAAAAGAGCAGGGGAGAAGTCTATGGCTGCACGTTTAGCGTTTCGATTGCCAGGTGAAAAGTGGCTGCAAATTAGAAGGGTTGCTCATGATACGGTGGAATTAAAAATTTGCTTTGACAAAGTGCATAAACCGGATGAATTTGTCTGCCGCATTCATGAGGATGAATTTATCCAAATCATCCTAAGGGAGTTAGAGCACCGTTTAATAAATGAAAAAAAAGAATAACAATAGAAAGCTCTCATACTCGCAGTTTAACTGCTAAGAGAGCTTTTATTATTTAGGTATGTGTACTGGCTTTTCAAGAACTTTATTTCAGACCCTACAGTATTAGTTTTCATCATTTATAAATATTTAATCACTAATGTTGCATTAAAATAATTTAAGTTTTGAAAATACTCAAAATCTTCACTAATCTTGTTTTATGCAAAGAAAAAGTCCTTTATAATGGATAAAGTCAGGTGGTCACCCGTCCAAATCCACTAAAAAGGACCAATCTCATGGACAAGATTACACCAAAAACTTCATTTGGACAATGGTTTTCACCCATCAATCTTCAATTATTTGAAGAAAACGTGAAAACGATGAAATTAGATGACTATACGAAAAAATTAACGACGGAATCGTTCTTTAAATTACTCCTTTTTGCACAGCTGCAAGAAATTGAAAGTCTGCACGCACTTGCGGATTGTCTTTTCGATGAACAGCTTCAAAAAGGGATTGACCTTGATTCCATCAGTATTTCTCAGCTGTCACGCCGGTTAAATGGCATGAATCCAGATCTCTTTCAACGGCTTTTCCTGGATTTAGTGACACAAATTCATGCCAAAACACACGACACAAAACTCGTGATGCCGTTAAAAATTCTTGATTCAACCACATTGCCACTCAATTTGACGAATCATCGATGGGCAAAATTCCGTAAAACAAAGGCAGGCGTCAAGTTACACCTACGCCTTGTCTTTATGGAAAAAGGGACATCGTATCCTGAAAAAGCCGTGCTGACAACGGCGAAAGAACATGACCGTGGTCAACTTGAAGTCATGATCGATGACAAAGAATGCATGTACGTGTTTGACCGTGGCTACCTCGATTACGAGCGATTTGACCTCATGACAGATGATGGCTACTTTTTTCTTTCAAGGCTGCGGAAAAACGCCGTCACACGGGAAGTTTACGACTTCAAACTGCCAAACGATACGACCGTTTTATCAGATCAAATGGTGTTGATTGGCACGACGCAAAATCGAGCAGAAAATTATTTCCGTCTACTAAAAGTCATGGATTCAAAAGGAAATGAACCCCATTTAATCACGAATCGCTTTGATTTGAGTGCCGACGAACTATCAGAGATGTACAAATCGCGCTGGGCAATTGAGTTGTTTTTCAAATGGATTAAACAGCATCTCCGCATCAAAAAATTTTACGGACAAAGCGAATGGGCGATTCACAACCAAGTGTTCATCGCACTGATTGTCTTTTGTCTGCATGTTCTCGTGCAGATCGAAACGAAAAGTAAGCGAAAAACCTTACAAATTAGCCGTTATTTAAGGGTCGCCTTGTGGAAGCCAGCGCGTATCTGGCTTCGAAAAATCGAAGGGAAAGCCGTCCCTTAATGAGCAAATGATCGTTGGCGCTTATGTCTAATTGTAAATAAATCCCAAATGGATGGAGCCACCTTTGTTTGGGTATCACTTTTTTGTCTCTTTATTAGAAAGAATATAAAACTGAAAATTCAAATAAAATTTATGCAACACTAGTGATATTTAATATTTATTCAAGAAACAAATTTATCCTAAAGAACTTTTTTATGAAATGAGTGAAACACCCTAAAATATGCTTGCATGTATAATAGGGGAAATCATGATTTTACTGGCTTGTACATATATATAAATAAAAAGGACTTTTTTGGAGATATTATGGATGAAATATACTTAGGAAGTGCAGTAACTGCTGTTTGTACAGTGATGGGGGCCATTCCAGCCATGTTTTTTAAAAACATTTCTCATCATAGTAAAGATACAGTACTAGCGTATACAGCTGGAATCATGGTTGCTGCTTCAACTTATGGACTTATTCCCTCTACGTTAAAACTATCTAATGTGTTTGTTTTAATAATTGGAATTTTATTAGGAACGATGGCTCTCACAGTTTTAGAAAAATGCATATCTTATGTGGGAAGTAAGCATTCAACAAATTCCCTAGATCAAAACCAAGTATTTTTATTATTAATTTCCATGGGGTTGCACAACTTACCAGAGGGACTATCGGTAGGTGTCAGTTATGCAAGTAATCCTTACGAACTAGGATCGATTGTTTCCTTTGCAATTGGCCTACAAAACGTTCCAGAAGGATTTTTAATGACGCTGCTTCTAGTCTCTCACAATATTACACCAATAAGAGCATTCCTCTATACAGCTTTAACGGGTTTGATTGAACTACTTGCTTCTATTATAGGTATTATATTTACGGGAAGTTTTATTACGTTAGTACCTTATGGATTGGCATTTGCAGCTGGTGCCATGTTATTTGTTGTATATAAGGATTTAATACCTGAAAGCCATGGAGATGGAAATGAGCGGCCCGCAACATTTTCTTTCATTTTTGGTTTATTGACAATGATCAGTTTAACAAGCTGGTTAAGATAAATGAATCGTAATGGTTTAATAAAAAGACGCTTAATTTTTAGTAATAGCCTTATTTATGACTATCATGTAATACGTTATTATTATTTTATGTTCATAAAAATATAGCTTTATACGAACAAATAAAGAAGCCCATATCCCGTGTAAGGATTGGGTTTTCTTACTTCTTGTAATCCTAATTAATCTTAACTGAATATGAACATGGCATACCTTTATTTTTTATTATTTTCCGAGAATTTTCAAGTTAGGTAGACTTTTGCATCAGATCCATTAAATGACCAGAAAAAGTGGATGTAAAATGATTTACATTTTTAGGATAATGAATTAAAATTTAAATGAATCAAATTTGCCTAAAGGAAACTTTTTTGAAGAAGGGTTATTTTTAGGTGAGGGGGAAACAACCTTGAAAGAACAAAATCTGAAACCCAAAACTATTTTAAAACATAATAAAACAATGATTTCCGCAGAGGCAGTTTTGAGAGGGGATGTTATTGGTTTTAAAAGACTTCTTCCTTTCCTTGGTCCGGCATTCATTGCCGCGGTTGCCTATATAGATCCTGGTAATTTTGCAACGAATATTACAGCGGGTTCAAAATATGGTTATCTCTTATTATGGGTGATTGCCATATCTAATTTAATGGCCGTTCTTATACAATCATTATCTGCCAAACTGGGAATTGCCACAGGTAAGAATTTACCTGAAGTCGCACGTGACCAATTCCCAAAAGCTGTATCCATTTTCTTATGGATTCAAAGTGAACTAGTTATCATTGCAACCGATTTAGCGGAGTTTATTGGGGCGGCATTAGGCCTTTATTTACTTTTTGACATCCCCATGCTTCCTGCTGCACTCATCACTGCAGTTGGATCTTTTGCTATTTTAGAATTGCAGCGTCGTGGATTCCGATCTTTGGAGGCTGGCATAGCTGTGATGGTTCTGATTGTTGTACTATCCTTTGCATTTCAGGTGGTTTTGGCAAAACCTGATATGAGTGCTGTTGCAGAAGGTATTTTCACACCAAAGTTTGAAGGTGTAGACAGCATTCTTCTAGCTGCCGGAATTCTGGGTGCAACAGTTATGCCGCATGCTATTTATCTTCATTCCTCCCTTACGCAAAAACGTGTGGTAGGAAAAAATGATTTTGAGAAAAAGCAAATATTTAAACTAGAGTTTTTGGATATCATCATTGCCATGACGATTGCGGGTGCCATTAACATGAGTATGCTTATTGTTTCTGCATCATTATTTTTCAAGAATGGCCTTGTCGTTGAAGACTTAGATAAAGCTTTTCATCAGTTTGGCCATTTTGTTGGACCTGTAGCCGCAACTTCTTTCGGTCTAGGCCTATTAATTGCCGGTCTGTCCAGTTCTTCAGTAGGTACTATGGCGGGCGACGTGGTCATGCAAGGATTTATAAACAAACGAATAAATCTATATATACGTCGGGCGGTGACAACAATCCCACCTTTGGCAATTATCGTATTTGGTATCAATCCAACAAGTGCCCTAGTCATGAGTCAGGTCATTCTGTCTTTTGGTATTGCTTTCGCTCTGATTCCATTAATTATTTTTACAAGCAACAAAAAAATCATGAATGGACTAGTTAATCATCGAATGACAACAGTTTTAGGCTGGATCATAGCAGGGTTGGTCATTTTATTGAATTTATTTCTCCTTTTTGAAACCTTTTATTAATAAGAATAAGACATGAAAAGCTGTGATACACTGGTATCGCAGCTTTATTATTTTGAACCATTTTTTTAGTGTGAGTATCTCATAATCAAAACTCAATACAATATATCTATTTGTTTAATGAAGCAAAAATAATTCTTACCAAAACTTCCACTATGGTAAACTGGATGAAATGGTTAATCCTAGTGGGGGATAGAGAGAATTCATAAATTTTAACCAATATTTTTCTAGACTTAATTAAAAATTCCATGTTTTTCTTTGAGTATTTTCAATAAAATGTCACTATCTTTTTGTGGTAAACCTAAACGATATAATATCTAGTTTATTTAGTGACATAAATAAAAGATAGATTGTAAAATAAACAAGTAATTATAAGATGTTTATATTTTTGGAGATAAAATCATCATGTTAAGAGAATCCTTCTTACAAATGAATACCGTAGAAAATAAATTTGTTTAAAAACACCATCCGTGTTATTTAGTTAAAGAGTTATTTAATTGAGTAAAATGTTTTGTGTTAACAACGATTTCTTTAAATAAGTCACCCTGAATCTAAGTATATTCCCTAAATATAGTACATAGGATAATTTTATAAATCTGTGAGGAGAATGAGAAAATGTACTATGTTCCTTATATGTATCCATATCCTTATTATGTTAATGTACCAATGTATAACTATGGAAGACAGCCTGTTTACTGGACTATTCCTAATGAGATAGGGCATGCTAAACGATTGGGTTTTTTACAATCATCAAAGGGAAGAGATAAAATTGAGTTAAAAGATTATGGACCAGAACCGTTTACAGTTAATATAAATGAGGCTACGAAACAAAATAATACGTATCGTACCGCTTTATGGACAGGAGATCATTTGCAAGTTACATTGATGAGTCTCAATGTTGGCGAAGATATCGGTTTGGAGATTCACCCTAACGTTGATCAATTCTTACGTATTGAACAAGGTCAAGGGATTGTTCAAATGGGCAAGAGTAAAGATAATTTAAACTTTGAAAGAAAAGTCTATGATGACTCTGCCATTATGATACCTGCTGGAACATGGCACAATGTAACTAATACAGGTAATATCCCGCTAAAACTTTACTCGATATATGCACCTCCACAACATCCACATGGTACTGTACATGTAACAAAAGCCGATGCCATGGCAGCTGAATAAAACCGCTGTGAGTAATAAAAAGAAAAACGTGGTTGCAAAAATATATGATTAGAATTGTTCTTACGAAATTAGAGAACTATTTTGTAATTATTTTATATGTTTGTTATTCAATTAACGGGCGCGTTTGTAGAACAAGAAGTAAAAGGGTGATACATATTATTCATGTTAATATGTATCACCCTCTATTTTTTATGACTTTTTACGATTTAGGTCTTGATAAAGCATTTATTGCGTGATTTGGTTCCATTGCTACACACACCCTATTTTGCGAGCGGTCACCTATTATTTAATTTCTTTTATATAAGCTTTGTGTATCTTATATGCAGCATCAAAATCGCCCTGGGATATAAGATAATCGATCCATTGCCTATCATGTTCACCATAAGCAATTGGTTCTCCAAAATAATCATACTTCGGTTTTTCGTTCACTCCTTCGAGAGCTTCGAACCTTTCAATGCTGTTATCAGATAGCAATGCTAATTGAACCATCAGATACTCTTCCTTACTCAACATTTCGTCTTGCTCCTCATAATACTCCGCAAATTCATCGAAATCCTCAGCGCTAGAAGGCATCTGATAATGTTCACTGTTGGAAAGTTTACTGTTAATTTTCACTTCTAAAGCTTGAATAAGTTTCGAGTTAGAGAAAGTTTTTGAGACTTCAACTTCTTTTTTCTCCAAATCTAAAATATGAAAGACTTGTTCACTATCGTAGCTTGAATGAATATATCGTTTTTTACCTATCTTGAAGAAAGTATAAGTAGCATAACAACTTGTAACAATGAATAAATCTCTAATTTGTTTCATATAGGGATTTTGTGGTTCGGTACATCTCTGTTTTTTCATTATAAACACCTCACTCATACAATCCTCCTTTTATTTTACACCATTATACTAATAATGGAATGTAGAGGTTCAGCCGAGATGCGTGTAAAACTAGATCATAGTGATACAATATTTACCAATGCGTTGGTACCGATAGGACTTGTAGCAAAAACGAACATTTTTGTTACGGTAATTACATAGAAAGTCTATTTTATGTAGCGATAAACTTTTGATATTAACTGTTTTATGAAACAAAAGTTAAAAACTCCAGTCATCCTATTCCACAATCGGGCCATTTTCTGGAATAACACTTAATAAGAGAATTGAATATTTATGGTATATAGAGAAGATTGTGAAGAAATGTACTTAAGTTAAAGGGGCAGGTTAAAGAAACATTAATAAAGGAAAAGGTTAACTTTTATCGAAACTAAGATGAAAAGGAGTTATGATTTTCTTTATCCCTAATAGCTTTAAAATGGTTGCCACATAATCGTTTTTGCTTTATTGAAACGCTGTTCCACTTCACTCCAATTTACTATTTTCCACCAATTATAAACATATTTATCTCGTTCGGTTTTATACTGCAGGTAATAAGCATGTTCCCAAACATCTAGAACAAGCAATGGAATGACATCCCATTGAGTCAGGTTTTGATGCTTTTCTGCTGTTAAAATCTCTAAACGATGGGGTCGAGGGGACCAAACGAGAATTGCCCACCCAACAGCTTCCACATTTTTTGCTGCTTCAGAGAATTGCTTTTTAAATTTTTCAAAGCTTCCAAATGTATTATTTATAGCTATGCTTAGCTGATCTGATGGTTTACCCCCGCCACGCGGACTCATAACATTCCAAAAAATGGTGTGTAAATAGTGACCGGAACCGTGAAATGCTGCTTCTCTTTCCCAATGCTTAATCAAGCTAAAATTTCCACTTTCGCGTGCTTTTTGCATTTCTAATTCTGCTTTATTAAGCCCATCTACATAGCGTTGATGAAGTATATCATGATGTAATCTCATGGTTTCTTCTGAGATGACAGGCTCTAAAGCATTATACGGATAGGGAAGGGGAGGTAATCGATGTCTCCCGATTGGGACGACTTGAATTCTTTCATCTTCGTGATGAAGAGGTAACAGTTCACCTCGGTTTAAGAAGCCATTAAGCTTGTCATATAAGGATGTTGCTTTCATACTTAATTCATGATGATCATGTATACGGTTTTCCATTTCCACTTCATTTTTTAATGAAAAGAAGGTATCTTCCCATTCCTGTAGAATAGGTTCGTCGACATTTGTTAACTGTTCTCGAACTGATTTCCAAGTTATTTCGATATCTTCACACCAATTCAATAATGACTCTCGATACATTTTTTCATTTATATGCAATTGTTTCGCCTCCTAGGTTAACCGTCACTAATAAGATATGAGTCATTAGCGTAAAAATTCATAGAGCACAATACATTAATAACGTGTGAAAATCAATGTGAATTTTGAAATCTTTTTTTGTTATCGGATTAGCTATAGTTGAAACTCTTGGTTTACATTCGTTTAACCATAATGAAGAAGTGAATTGTACCATTTACCAATATATTCACTTCTTTAAATAAAAAGAAGTAGTTATTAAATTCGAAAAGTGTTTATAATTCTTGTTCAAACTAGCGGGGTGCTTAAGTTTAACAACGGAGGTAGCTGCGGCACCTCCGTTCCTTATTGAACAAACGGGAGTTTAGTTGAAGAAGAAAAAAACGTTTGATACACATTTGACTATAAGGGCGACATAAGTAATATGAGAAACAAGACATACAGTCATAATTAAAAAAAAGCTGTTTGAATGTTAAAAACTTTGAATTCAAACAGCTCATATGAAATTCATTCTTAATACGAAATAGGTAATGGAGTTCCAGGAGGTCTCCACCAAGATTCAACAGTTTTCCAAGCAGTATTATAATCATAACCTCTTCCCATCAAATATCCTATGGCAACTGCTTCTGTTAATGCGTGTTGATAACCTAAGTGCTGAGCCTCTCTTAACCCATGACTTATAGCAGGGCTTATTACATTAAGTGTTTATTGTCCAATGTTTGAATATGGCATTGAATATGCCCTCGGCTGCGGGTTTTGATAATAACCATTGTTTGTGCTGGACACTGTACCACTCCTGTCTTTTGAATAAAGTCATAATAATTTGTTGGGTCTTACAATCCTTTATAATTTATGTAATTTGGGTGTATGTGGAATAGGCAATAAACATGTTCCATTAAAAATTTTAATAACGATAACCATTTAATCTACATTATTGATGAAATGGACAAGGTTTTTTATGTGGTGGACAATGTCGTACTTCGACGATTTTATGTAGTAAAGTGTACCTACTTGTTCAACGGGGGCACTACTTCAATGAGTGACGTCGCCTTTTTTATTGAACAAACCAGCTAATAGAAGCTTTAATGATCTTCAACAATCGGGCGCTATAATAAAGTAATCAAAGCCTAATTTTCTCGGTATTGTAAGCGAGAAATTAGGCTTTTTCTTTAAAATGCCAGTCAGTGATCGGTGTATTCTATAATAAATTATAGTCTAACCTTAACCTCAGTACCGTCCTTAGCTTTGACATCTACTAGCACGATCCCCTTATGATTTTTCAGTTCCTTGACGATAGGCTTTAGCGTTTTTTTGTCTATTGGTGGAAAGGTAAAGTCCAGTTTTTTTCTTTCGAAGTGCTCTTTTGTCCATTTGTTTGCATTTTGCTGAAAAAATTTTGAAGACAAAATTGAAATAACAATGTTTAAAATAGCAAATGGAATTGGGATGGTTAACCGAACGTCTTTTGCTTTCACTTTTACATGCAGCATAAGCAAATCACTAATCAATGATGACCGAAACGGTATCACCGTTTGCCGATTTAATATCAACAATTTGGCCATCTAATTCGTTTTCGATTGCTTCAATAATAAGGCTTATGTCTATATCTTTAACGTATTTTTCTGATTGAGGAATACTCGCTGCGATGCTGTGTCCAGCCGTTAATACTGCCTTAACAAGTTTTATAGGCAAATTGACCGTGACGTTATCATTTTCGGCGGATACAACACGAATTTTTAATGTTTTATCTAAATATTTTGTCAGTTTTTCTACTAGCTTATTACCTGTTTCTTCTTTCTCTTTTAATACTTGGATCAGTTCTGATCCCTTATCTGCATCAATTTTCCCTTCTTGAACCATTGTTAACACTCTTGTAATTTCCTCTTTCATGATAAATTCCTCCCTATTCCTCTTTTAATAGCTTAATGGCTTCTTCTGGCGTGATTTCGCCATTTTCCAACATGGTGACAACTTTTTTCTCGTCTACTTCATTTTTCTTCTTCTGCACATATCCAAGGGATGAAATGATGTCTGTTAGCTTGCCTCGAACCGTTGGATACGAAATCCCCAGTTCCTTTTCAACTTCTTTGATATTCCCTCTGCATGTTAAAAATACTTCCACAAAATGAAGCTGATCCTTTGATAATGATGCCAGCTTAGATAATTCAAACTCATTTTCAATCGTAGTGTGACAATGAGAGCACTGCAACTTCGTAATTTTCAATGTTTTACTGCAGACAGGACAATTTGTGATTACTTTATAAGCCATAATGAAATTCCTTCCTTTTATTTGATTCGATAATATAACAAGAAATAAAAAATGTAAATGATTAAATTTAATTTTTTTTAATTAAAAAAATTAATAATATTAATTTGCTAATTAATATTATTGACTATTCATTTTTATTTATCATTCAAGTACACTAGTGTTGCATTAAAATAATTCCAATTTTAAAAACACCCAAAATCTTCAATAATCTCGTTTTATGCAAAGAAAAAGTCCTTTATAATGGATAAAGTCAGGTGGTCACCCGTCCAAATCCACTAAAAAGGACCAATCTCATGGACAAGATTACACCAAAAACTTC
>NZ_JBHRZT010000019.1:0-1704 GCF_042649685.1 Bacillus songklensis
CAAAGGAAATCTATCGTTTATGGGGAAAAGTCCGTCTAGCGCACAAAATAAGCCGTCTAGACACACCTGTAGAGGAGTTATTGTCTCTTGTCATCCAAACCTTTAAAGGATCGGTCTTTGCCTATAAACAAAAACGAGTAAAAAAAGCCTTTACCGGGTACTTCTTCGGAAGCTTACGCAATGTGTTTGCAGCTGAAAAGCGACGAGAAGTCTTTAACAGCCATCCGACCCATCCACTTTTCTATAATTTCTTGAAAGCATAAGCCCATCTTAAGATGGATCAACAAAGCTTAAGCTTTGTTTGATATGCAATGATATTGCATTAAATGTTTAAATATGTGTTTTAACATGTGTTTAAATATGTTTCTTATGACACATATTTAAACACAATAAACTTATTAAAAAACGGGTAATAAATGAGCAATAAACGGGGTAGCTCCCTTACTCCATTTATTAACTGCTAATACTTGAGCTATTAGGGTTTTTCCTATCCCACGATCATTTGATATTTATGTGCTCAGACGGAGGACCGGTCCCAGGCAAACCGTCACGGCCTTCCATCCTTCCATTCCGTGACGGTTTGCCTGGGACCTTAGATAAATAACCTAGGTACGGAAGGCAATGGAAAATAGAAGGTGTGGGATAGATGAAGATAGGGATGGAAGAGGATGAGTGAGGGAGTAGTGTAAGGGATAAGAAGAAGTTTGTACAAATGTTTTAAGTATTTTTTAGTTGTTGGAATGTATTTTATATTAGATTGATTAATATAGGGTTTAAAACGAAGTCTGAGGGCTTGGACGAGGATAGAAAAAACGTCGAGAAATAACGAACGGTCATGTAGCATACATATAGATAAGACCGCCTTATAGACTCCAGAGTAATGGGCGATCTTTGCTATGGATATTCCACTTTTTTGATACTTTAACTTTGCATAAAACCCCACTTTTTTATGCATCTCCGGACGCGCTTCAGCGCACTTAAACGTTGATTCATCAACGATGTATAAAATCCTGCATAAACGATAAAAACGGACGACGTGAAAACCTTTGGGCACCAAGGGTTTTGATTTTTGCTCACTTCCTCTAAAACATGATTATGTAAACTAGTTTTGTATAGAGTATACAAGAAAAACAAACTAACCATTTTTGTAAAATCTTAATATCACTTTTAAAAAGGTTAGGTACCCAAAAGACACCCAACCTCTTAAAAATGGGTACCTTTTGGGTACCCATTTTTAAGAGGAGAAGACCTTTTTCATCTCGAACTTTTAAAAGAAAAAGATAGGAGGAGAAGAGAATGCCTAACCAACCAACTAATTCGGCTTATGTGTCTCAGCATCGAAAGAGAATGACCTTAAAGATGAAGAAAGAATCGATGCGCTTATTGGATGAATTAGCTAGGAGTATGAAATGTAGTCGAACGGCTGCTATTGAAGAGTGTATTCAGTTTGTGCATGAAAGGTGGGTAGAGAAAAGAAGAGACGAATCAGGGAGCGTTTTATAATTATGTTTAAGAACAATAATTTTCACTTCAAAACTTCGCGGATGTTGACTTCTGCGAAGTTTTGAAGTAAGATATTATCTTGTCGTCAGTAAAACGACAATGGAGGATTAGCTCAGCTGGGAGAGCACCTGCCTTACAAGCAGGGGGTCGGCGGTTCGATCCCGTCATCCTCCACCATTATATTGGGCTATAGCCAAGCGG